>CBDVAM010000160.1:0-7007 GCA_965371965.1 uncultured Phycisphaerales bacterium | reverse complement strand
AGGTCGATGATGAGATAGTCCAGCGCGCCCCAGTCGGTCTGCTCGGTGAGCTGCTTGAACGCGCCGTGGGCCATCGGCCCGCGCCAGATCAGCGGCTTCTCCGGGTCCACCAGCTTGCCGATGGTGATCGCTTTGATTCCGTGGACGAGATACGGCTGCAGCTTGCCCTCGAGCACGTTCTGCTCCAGCGCGTCCAGGCGGAGCATGGTCGGCAGGCTCGGGCCATAGATATCACCATCCATCAGACCAACCGCGTGCCCCTTGCGCGCCAGCCCCACCGCCAGATTGACCGCGACCACGCTCTTGCCCACGCCGCCCTTGCCTGCGCCCACGGCGATGATGTGCTTGATGCCCGCCAGCCCCGAGTTCTCCTGATCGAGCCCGCCGATGGGCGTATGGCCTACAGGCTCCGGCGCACGCCCCTGCTCTTGAGCGCGTTCTGGATCCCCCCCTTCGTCGCTGGGTCGCTCCGTCGCTCCGTCGCTTCTTCCCAACGTGATCGTCTCGAGCACCTCGCCGCCACCATCGACGAACTCGACGGTGAGCTGCGAGAGGGGCTCTCCCTCGCTCTCGGTGCGCGCCTTGAGGGCCTGGAAGCACCCCGCAGAGAGGCCGCGCCGGCGTTTGGGCTCTTCGAGCTGCGGCGCAAACACGCGGATACTCGCGAACCCATCGCAGTAGCTCACCCATCGCAGGGCCCCGGAATCGACGAGATTCTGCTCGACCCCGGGCACACGGACGCCCATCAGCGACTGGCGAATGAAATCCTTGGTCACAGGCATGGTGCCTCGAATCTTGGGGTCCTGGAGAGATTTTTTCTAGGCGGAGCATTCAATACGCTGGAATCCCGCGGGCAATCCTGAGAGCCTATGGGCGTTGCCCTTGTATCGAGAGGATCTATCCATGTGGACACGCAAGATTCTGGTTCCGCTCTGCCTGATGGTCCCGCTCGCCTGGGGTCAGCCGGGCGATGAGCCCACAGACCCCCCCGCGCTCTCGGGCCCGCGGGTGAAGGCTCCCGACGACCAGCCGACCCAGGCATTCATGCCCGATGAGCAGCGCCTGGCCCAGCGCCGGGCCGCCGAGGCCAGGGCCCTGCCCCGCCTCCTCCGCCAGATGTCCGGCCCGCGTGCGGACGCATCGATCCGCCTCAGCCCCGCCCAACAGCGTGGCGTGCGGTCCATCCGGGATCGCGTCGAGGCGGTTCTGGGCGAGTATCTTGAGTCCCATCGCGAGCAACTCATCGCGGACCTTCGCGTGCTGGGCGTCGAACGCGTTGCAGCCAGCCTCGACGCCGACAAAGCCCCCGCCGCCCGCGAGATCCTGGAGATCCTTGAGCGTGTGCCGCGCGATCTGCTCGCTCAGACTGCAACGGACCAGAGGCTCCCCCAGACCGATCGGCGGGCCGTCTTCCGCTCGTTGGAAGAGAATCAGCGCGAGGCCCTTCTGCGGATTCTCCAGATTCAGCGGGAGGCGCCCAAGGGGCACGGGGTCCAGGACGAGATCCTCGCCGAGCTCAACGAGGCTCAGCGGACCCGTGTCGAGCAGCAGTTCGCGCGCCTGCACGACTCGCAGATGCGAGAGGCCCGCGAGCAACGCATGGCGCAAGAAATGCGCGATACCGACGCAGCGACCGGCGAGGCGGGACGCGACATGCTCCCGATGGACGCTGCCAAGCGTGACGGGCCGGACCGCCTGGACCGCCTGATCGCGGAGCTGCTGCCCTCAGAGCGAGAAGTGCTCGCGGATCTGATCGAACGGCGCCTCCTGGACCGCTTGCAGCGTCGCGGGCGGGACAAACCCGCACCCTCGATGGAGGACGTAGAGCTGCCGCCGCCCACCAAGAACCCGGGGTAGCCCTTGGCCGCTGCTGGCCTAGAAGTTGTCGCCAATGTGAAGGCGGGTTGCTTTTTGCGTGAATCTAGGTAATACTGGTGACGGTTTGCAGGCCCATGACGGCGGGACTCGGAGGTCTCGCTGGGGCAAAGTCTCGTGGGTGAGGCGCAGACCAAGGCACGGCCGCACGGAACAAGATCTCTCTCTCCTCCAGCGGGGCGCTGTCTTACCGGATGGCGCCCTGCTTTGCGCGCGTAAGCGTTTGAACGCGCCAAGGATCGCCGATGGGCACGTTTCTGGTCACCGGAGCCGCGGGCTTCATCGGAAGTCATCTGTGCGAGGCGCTGCTTGCTCGCGGCGAACAGGTGGTCGGCGTTGACAACCTCGACCCGTTCTACGACGAGGCGCTGAAACGCCGGAATCTCTCGATTCTGGGCGAGTACTCCCCATTTCGATTTGTGCATGAGGACATCCGTGATGCGCCGGCGATGGCGTTGGTGTTCGCCGAGGCGAAGCCGCACGTCGTCGTCCATCTCGCGGCCAAGGCCGGTGTTCGCCCGAGCATCGCCGACCCTATCGGGTACGCAGACACCAACGTGCGCGCGACCAGCATCGTGCTCGAACATGCCCGTCGAGTTGGCGTCGAGCGGATGGTCGTCGCGTCGAGCAGTTCGGTCTACGGCAACGCGCCGAACGTGCCGTTCCGCGAGGACGACCACGCCATCATGCCCATCAGCCCCTACGCCGCGACCAAGCGGGCGGCCGAGATGATCTGCCACGCCCACGCGCATTTGACAGGCATGCCGACAGCTTGTCTACGTTTTTTCACCGTCTATGGCCCGCGCCAGCGTCCGGATCTGGCCATCTCCAAGTTTCTGCGGATGATCGCCGTCGGCGAGACGATCCCCGTCTTCGGCGACGGCTCCAGCAGTAGGGATTATACTTATATCAATGATATTGTGGCGGGCATCCTCGCCTCGATCGAGCGGATCCCCGCCCATGGGTTTCGGGTGTGGAATCTCGGCAGCGACTCTCCGATTCGCCTCGACGCGCTGATTGATGCGATCGCTCAGGTCGTCGGACGAGAGGCGGTCATCGACCGCCAGGCGATGCAGGCAGGCGATGTCGAGAGGACGTGGTCGGACCTGACGCGAAGCCGCGCCGAGTTGGGGTACGCGCCCTCGATGGCGCTCGCCGATGGGCTTGGCCGCCAATGGTCTGACGCTTCAGCGGCTGGAAACACTTGAACAGCTACTCGATCTCGGCGTCCTCTTCGCCGCCATCGCCGCCCTCGAACACCTCGGTCCCACCGCCATTGTTTTCGTCCGATCCATCGTCCGACGAGTCGTCGTCATCGGAATCGTCGTCATAGCGGTTGTAGTAGCTGGTGACGATTCGAGGTCTGGCGTCGCGGATGCGCCTGCGCCGTGTGTTGGAACGGCTCTCCTCGTTGCCCGGCGTGTCGATGGCGGTGACATAGCGAGGGGGGGCGAATCGCTTGGGCTCGTTCTCGCCGCGCACACGGGTGAGGACCAATCGCGGGACAAACTCCGGGACATCGGCGTTGCCGCCCGAGCCGCCGTCCCCTCCGCCAGAGCCATCGGGAAGCCTGCCGACGTTCTCGCCGTCGTAGCTGTCGCCGTCGCGCATGTCACTTGGGATCGACCACCGCCAGCTCTCCGCAGCGTGCGGCAGACGCGCCGATCGCACATCGGCGTGGACGAGCGGAACGAAGCCGAGTCGAGCGGCCTTGTTGACATCGCTCAGAATCCTCTCGTGCGACGCGACATGTCCGAAGTAATGCTCGAATCGGTCCCATCGAAGGGCTGCCCAAGTTTCATGACCCGGGTTGACAAGATCGGCGAGGTAGTGCGGGGTGTGGATCATGGTCAGGTCGTCGTAGCTGCTTGCCTCCTGCGGCCAGACGAATCCTCTGTAGTACGTCGGCGAGACGTTGTGGACGATGTCCGTCGCCTTCGGCTCGACGATGAAGGTGAACTCCGGGTAGCGCTGCTGGAGCGTTTGCAGCCACTCGACCGCGTCCCAGGCGTTGATGTAGCGGTGGGTGAACTCGTCCAGGCCAATCATCGTCGCGCCCGCCCGGCGCGCGGCGTCGAGCTCGCGATAGACATATTCGAGGTGCTCGGGATCACTGGTATCAAGCACGCCGAGTTCGCGCGGGTTCCACTCACGGGCGAATCGCGCACTGTGCCCCCACCACAGGCCCAGCTCCTTGCCAGCCGCCTTGACACGGGGCAGCCCGATCCGCGGATCGAACGCCGAGGCGAGCATCGGGTCGTCGAGCAGCGGGCTCACGAACTGGAGCGGGTAGTTGTGCTCCTCGTCATAGAGCCCACTGGGCGCCCAGAGCATGGTGCGGTCGAAATCGCGATCGCCAACGATCGCATCGGCCCACGGCCCCCAGCCGAACTGATCGGGCCTGCGATCCCGGGGCCGCGACCAGCCCTTGGGGTTGGAGCGGGTCTGGCGGATACCGATCGCCACAGTCGCCCCACGGACCGGTTCGGTCCGGCGCTCATACTTCACCTCGCCGTAGGTTGAGCGGAAATAATCGTGATAGGGCTGGAGCGTGCGGATCCAATCGCTCGGATTTCGCGTGACGCGCACGGCAAACGAATAGCTCTGGGTCTTCCCGGGCTCGATGAGTTCCGGCACATGGAGCGTTCTCAGGTTGTCGCGTGGATCGGAGAATGAGAACCGTATCTGCCAGCCCTGCCCACCCTCGCCCTCTGCCGCACGCCCGGCGCGGGTTCGCGGCGCGATAATGACGTCGTGGCGGTACTCCATCACCGGGTACATGAGGCTCACGCCGATGGCGTAGTCCTCGTTGGCGATCACCGAGACCGGCGAGTACAGATCGCCCGGATAGTTGCGCGCCCATGCCGGGGGATTCGCGAAGTTGGCTCGCACGGGCTCGCCGGTCGTTCGAAAATCGGGGATCGTGATCCTTGAGCCCAGCGTAAAGGTGTGCAGGACGATGTCGCCCAGGTGCGCCGGGTTGGGCGTGTCGTTGTGGTAGCTCGCGACGAGGTCGAAACCCTCGGGGTGCGCGGTGAACTCGAATGTCGGGCTGAGCGCGAAACCCTCGCGCCCGCCATGCAGGGGCATGATACGGGGGACCATGATCGGATCGCCGGTCAACGCGTCTCGCATCGTGATGTGCTCGCCATCGAACTCCACGTCGACGATTCGCTCTTGCTCTGGCAACGAGGCACCAGCAGGGATGTTCGTCGCGCACGCGACGAACACGCCGGCGATGGCGGCCATCCCAACTATCGGCCTCGATCGGTTCCACAGCATGATCGCCTCCCGGACAAAGAGCTCTGCCCCCTTTACAGATCGAATTGCCCAGCGCATCATTCCACCCACCTGCCCATTTTCTCGCATCGCCCCGCCCTCCCCCAACCGTGCGGCTTGCCGAGACCGCACAGACGCACGATATCGGCTATCCCGGCACGCCGGTGGTCCGGAGTATTCCGCGCATGGGCGAAGCCGTGCCTCGCGGGAGACTCGCCCGCGCCTCAGAACTTTTTGCGCAGGCGGGCGCTGGGGATCTCGAGCTGCCCGCGATACTTTGCGACCGTCCGGCGAGCGATCTCGATCCCCCGCGCCTTGAGCTCTTTCACCAGCGCCTCATCAGACAAGGGCTTGGCCTTATCCTCGGTCTCGACCACGTCCTTGAGCGCGGCCTTGACCGCGTCGTAGCTCATGTCCTCGCCGCTCTCGGTCTGCAAGCCGCCGCTGAAGAACCCGCGCAGCGCCACGACGCCTCGGGGCGTCTGGATCCACTTCTCGCTCACCGCCCGGCTGACGGTCGCGACGTGGATGCCCAGCTCGTCGGCGACCATGCTCATCGGCAGGGGCTTGAGCGACTCGGGGCCCAGATCGAAGTAGTCGCGCTGGTGGTGGATGACACGGTCGATCACGCGCAAGAGCGTCCGCTTGCGCTGGCCCACGGCGTCGATCAGCCAGTTCGCGTTGGAGAGGTTGGTCTTGATGAAGTCCCGGTCGCGCTTCACGAGCGCACGATCCTTGGACAGCAGCGCGTACTCGCGGTTGACCTGGAGATTCTGCCAGCTCGTCTCACGCAGATACGAGTAGTACCGATCGTTGTTCTCGTCGTACTCGACGATCGCGTCGGGGATCACCGGCTCGTTGCGCGTCGCGACCAGACGGCGCGCCGGCGCAAGGCTCAGCCGACGAAGCAGCGCGAGCCCGCCCTTGATCTGATCGAGTTCCAGCCCGGCCCGCTCGGCGATCCGCGGCAGGCGGTTGTTCATCAGATCGTCAAGGTGATCCTCAACCAATACCCGCGCCACGCGGATCGGCCCGTCGTCGGCGTCATCGAACGCCTCGTCCTCACGGATCGCATCGAGCTGTAACAACAGGCACTCGCGTGCATCGCGAGCCGCCACGCCCGCGGGGTCCAGAAAGAGCTGCACCGCCTGCAACGCCCGCTCCAACGCCTCGTGGTCGACCGGCTGCAATGCTTGGGGTGCCTCGTCGGCGACCTTCTCAAGATCGACACGCAGATACCCGTCGTCTTCCAGCTTCTCGATGAGCAGGCGCCCCAGCGGCACCAGCACCGGATCGACCTCCACCAGCGACCACTGCCCAAGCAGCTGATCGACCAGCGGCACGCCCCGATCGGGCGCGTTGGCCATCGCTTCCATCTTCGCGTCCGGCTCGCCGCTCTGACGAACACGCTGGAACGAGTCCGGCTCCCACGGGCGCTCTCGCTCGGCGTTGAACTCGTTGGCGACCGCCTCGGGATTGCTCTCGACGTAGTCGTCCAGGCGGCTGAACTCCTCGTCGGCGACCCCCGCGTCCTCGTGCTCGGTCGCATCGACATCCGGGGCCTCGGGCTCCGCCAGTTCCAGCGCGATGTTGCTCTCGAGCTCCTGCTCGATGCGCTCCTGCAGCTCGACGAGCGGCATCTGCAGAATCTCCATCGACTGGATCATCCGCGGCGCCAGCTTCATCTGCTGGCCGAGCTTCATGTGCTGGGACGTTTCAAATCGCATGCGTGGCGCGGGCTCCTTCTGCTACTCCATCGTCTGTCTGCCCTGGATGGCATCCGCCAGAACCGCTTTGTTCGCGTATTCCAACTGCCACCCAGTCGGCAAGCCCCGCGCGAGCCTCGTGATCAG
>CBDVAM010000159.1:0-7085 GCA_965371965.1 uncultured Phycisphaerales bacterium | reverse complement strand
GCCGAAGAGTCCATGAACATGACCGAGGAGGCAGCATGAACTGCAACCTACTCATCGTAGATGATTCGCCGATCCTCCGGATGGCCATCAAGAAGGTGGCCAAGCTCGCGGGCATGGACGAGGATCACATCTTCGAGGCCGGGAACGGTCAAGAAGCCCTCGCCGTTCTCGAGACCGTCTGGATCGACCTTGTCCTCCTCGACCTGAACATGCCCGTGATGGACGGCGAGCAGTTCGCCGTAGAGCTCCGCAAGCGCCCCGACCTGAACGACGTGGTCGTCGTGGTCGTCAGCACCGAGAGCAATAAGAAACGCCTGGATCACATGCAGGAGCTCGGCGCAGTGGAGTCGCTGCACAAGCCCTTCGAGCCCGAGGATCTGCGCCGCCTGATCACCTGTCACCTGGGAGTTGCCCAATGAGCGAGTTGAATGCCCAACGCATCGCCGAGCTGACGATCACAGCGCTGGAACGGACGGCGTTCGTGCTCGCAGAGCCCGCCGAGGATGATGCAGACCTTCCCCCCGCGAACCACTTCGCCCGGATCGAATACACCGGCCCCGTCCACGGCCATGTCTACATCGCCGCGAGCGACGGGTTCGTTCGCGAACTCGCCTCCAGTTTGCTGGGCGTCGAGTCCGATGAGATCGACCCGGCGCAGTGCGAGGACGCCCTGCGCGAGTTGGCGAACATCATCGGCGGATCGGTGATCCTTGAGCTTGGCGGCACGGACCGCCTGCTCTCACTCGGGCTGCCCGAAAACGTCAAAGAGACCGACGTGCCGGCGCTCACCGATCAATCGCAGCTCTGCTGCCTGGATTCCGAGTGTGAGCGCCTCGATGTGATCTGGTTGCCCGCGCAGAACCAAACTAGAGCAGCCGCCTGAACGAAAGGCCCGACCCCATGCCCCGCGATGTTCGTGTCCTGATAGTCGATGATTCTTCTATCGTCCGCCAGGCACTCCGCCGTGGTCTGGACAGCCGGCCTGGGATCGAGGTCGTCGGCACGGCGCCCGATCCCTATGTCGCGCGCGACAAGATCGTCAACCTCCGACCCGACGTGATCACGCTGGATATCGAGATGCCGCGCATGGACGGCCTGACGTTCCTGCGCAAGCTCATGAGGTTCCACCCGGTTCCGACCATCATCGTCAGCTCGGTGGCCCAGAAGGGATGCGACACGGCCATCGCCTGCCTGGAAGCAGGCGCGATCGACGTTGTTACCAAGCCCGGGGCGGCCTACACCGTCGGCGACATGACCGCACGCCTCGGTGAGCTGGTCATCGCCGCGGCCAAGGTCGATGTCTCACCCTCGAAGAAGACCCAAGAGACGCCGGGCGAGCGGCGCCCTCGCCAAGCCACGGCGATGATCGAGACGACCCGAAAGGTCATTGCCTTGGGATCGTCCACCGGTGGAACCGAGGCGCTCAGGCAGGTCCTGGTCAGTCTTCCCAAGCGCGTGCCGGGCATCGTCATGACCCAGCACATGCCCAAGGGCTTCACCACCTCATTCGCGGCGCGTCTCAACGACCTCTGCGAGATCGAGGTGCGCGAGGCGGTCGATGGCGACGCGGTGCTGCCCGGCGTGGCCCTGCTCGCCCCGGGCGACCAGCACACCCAACTCGCACGCGATGGCGCACGCTACATCGTCAAGGTCGGCGGCGGGCCGCCGATCTGCCGCCACCGCCCATCGGTCGAGGTGCTCTTCGAGTCGACGGCGAGGTACGCCGGTCGCAACGCGATGGGCGTCATCATGACCGGGATGGGCTGCGACGGCGCGCGGGGGCTGCTCTCGATGCGCGAGGCGGGCGCGGTCACCGTCGCCCAGGACGAGGCCTCGTGTGTCGTGTTCGGAATGCCCCGCGAAGCCATCAGGTGCGACGCAGCGACAATCGTCTCGCCCCTGGCGAAGATCTCGGATCACATACTAGAGTTTTCCGCCGGCAAGCTGCGAGCCGCGGCGTAGGTCGCAGTCGATCCAAACGTCAAAGCCCCTCCCCGTGGACCCCATCGAGGCCATGAAGGCCAGACGCAACCGGTAGAGTAGCGCCATTGAAAGCGTAGCGCCTGCGATGGTGCCGCACGCCGAACCCTCGATGTCGCGACGACGCTCCGGGTCATGTACCCGAGCCCGCCGGGCATCCCTCGCTCGCCGGAGCCGATCCGCCGTAGATCTCGTGCTTGGGACGGCTCCGCAGCACGTTCTCCTTGCCCCAGGTGACAACGCCCTTGAAACGGTCGGACTCGATGAACGAGTTGAACGCGGCCTCATCGGTCCACTCCGACACCACGAGGTAGTCGTGCTCCTCGTCGACGTCGCGGTACAGGTGGGTCGCGGCGTGCCCCGCCATCTCGCTCATGATCCCCATGACCTTCTTGAAGACAGCGAGAAACTCCTCGTCCTTGCCCGGAACGATCTTGTAGTCCATCCCAACAGTGATCATTGCGATGCCCCTTCGTGTATGAGATTCTGCCAGGGTTATCGGCAGCGGCCCCGCAGGCATTGAGACCTCCAGACCCAGAAGCCCGGGCAGAAGCCTCAAACGCCTGACAAGGCGCCTGGGCACGCCCCAGCGGCTGGAGCGCCCAACCAGCCCGCTGAGAGAAGTCTATATCAACCCGCTGGAAACTGAGGATTGCACCTCATTTTGTGGCGAGACTGCCACTCGCCACGCACACCCCACCCCTCATCGCGAGCCGCGGTATCACTCTTGGCGTGGATCTGGCGGCTCTCGCGGGTGTGGATGGCCGTCAACCGGAGAGCCGTTACTGGGCATGACCACGGAGCAGCAGATCCTGCTCAAGGGCTAAAGGGACGCTGGCGACCTGACGATGGTGGGGTCTATGGATGTTCGCTATATCAACGCGTTTCTTGAGGCCACAAAGGCCGTCTTTGACACCATGTTGAAGATCCCGGTGACCTTTGACAAGCCCCGGCGGCTTTCCGAGCAGCAGACCCACGACGTCTCGGGCGTCATCGGTCTGTCAGGCGATATCGTCGGCTCGGTCGTCGTCGGCTTCAACAAGGAGGCGGCCTCGCGAATCGTCACCGCCTTTGCCGGGGTCGGGCTCGAATACGGAACCCCGGACTTTGCCGACGCCATCGGCGAACTGACGAACATGATCGCCGGCGGGGCGAAATCGAAGTTCGAGGGATGCTCGGTCAGCATCGGCTGCCCGACAGTCATCACCTCACCGGAACACAACGTGCGGTCCCCGAGCGATGCCACGAGCATCTGCATCCCCTGCAACACGCCGGGCGGGCCGTTCGTCATCGAGGTGGCATTTCGGACGTGCAAGGAGGCCGCCGCCCCGGGCAAGGCCGACCAGAACGATACCACGGCGCAATCTGAAGCAAAGTCTGCCGCTTGACAAACAGAAGGAGCCACCATGCGGGTTCTCGTAGTTGACGATTCCAACACGATGCGCCGGATCATGAAGGGCGTTCTCGATACGCTCGGCGTGACCGAGATAGAAGAGGCCCAGGACGGGGCCGACGCTATCAGCAAGGTCGACGCCTTCAATCCCGATGTGATCCTCCTGGACTGGAACATGCCCGTCATGGACGGCATCACCTTCGTCAAGACCTACCGGGCCAAGGGCAAGACCACGCCCATCATCATGGTCACGACCGAGGCAGAGAAGACCCGCGTGATGGAGGCGATCAAGGCCGGCGTCAACAACTACGCGGTGAAGCCCTTCACACCCGAAGGCCTGTCGAAGATCATCGAGGCAACGATGGCGAAGGCCGCGTAGGGTGCCTGATCTCTAGGGAGGAGTGCGGTTGCCATGTCCGCAGATGGGGAAATCAACGTCAGCATCACGTCCGACGGCGAGCAGGCAACGCTCAGCGCCCCGCCAGGTCTCAGCCCCGAAATGGTCTCGCCCCAGGCGCTCACCCTCATCGTTCAGCAGGCCGAGGTTCTGATCGACCAGAGCGTCGAGCGGAACATCGCAGAGTTCTCCGCCAGTTACGGCGACGGAGATTGCGAGCACACGGCGGTCATCGCCACCGCCACACCGCCCGTTCCAGGCGACGACGCCCGCATCGAGTGGAGCGAGGGCTTTGACCCGAGCCCCCAGGCGTCCACAGATGACGCCGGCGAGCCGTCTTCAGACGATCAGGATAAGGCAAGGGACCATTACGAAGGCCAGAACTACGTCGTGGTCAAGGCGGGCGGCGTCATCGGCGTTGTGCACCCCGCGACCGACGGGACCGACGGGACCGACGTCCGGTGTCGCGTCATCAAGCCCCGCCCAGGCAAGCCAATCGCGATCAAGTTTCATTCGTCCGTCTCGGCCGACGCCCAGGGGCAGATCACCGCTCAGATCGACGGCGTCCTGGTGCTCGCAAGAGGCGAACTTTCCGTTTCTCAGATGCTCGACGTCTCTGGCGATGTCGATTTCTCGACTGGCCATATCGACTTCGATGGCTCGGTGACAGTCGCCGGCGCTGTCCGCCCCGGGTTCACGGTCAAGGCCAGCAAGGATATCCGCATCGGAAAGCTCATCGAGGGTGCCGATATCAGCTGCGCCGGCGACATGGTCGCCCGCAGCGGAATGGTCGGCCAGGGCCGCGGCACCATCGCGATAGGAGGAAACGCGCAGTTCCCCTACCTCGATAGCGTCAAGGGAACCGTCAAAGGCAACCTCGTCGTCGAACGCGAGATCATCGATTGCCGCCTCACCATCGGCAAAGACCTCAAATGTCCCAATGGCGCCATCCTCGGCGGCGAGGTGGAGGTTACTGGCTCGCTTGTGGTCAAGGTGCTCGGTTCAGAGGGCTGGACGCCGACAACCGTCGCTCTGGGCGATGTGCCGATGCTCCGCGAGAACCGCACCGTGATCGCCAAGGCCGCCGAGGCTCTCAAGCCCAAGCTCGAGAAGTTCGCCGAAGAGAAACGCCTGATGGAGATGAACCCAAGGCCCTCGCCCAGCGAAAAAGAGAGGCTCACGGAGATCAGCTTCGAGGCAAGCGAACTCGAGACCAAGCTCCGGGCCTGCACAGCAAAACTCAGCGAGATCGACGCGGCGGTCAAGTCCCGACGCAAGCTCGATGTGCACATCACCAAGACCATCCATCCCAAGGTCAAGCTCAGAGTCGGCGACGCCACCGTGCTCTTCAAGGAGGCAGTGACCGGCCCGGTGTGGATCTGTTGGGATGCAAAGGGGCAGCTTGTGTACCGCACCAGCTCGGGTACCGTCCGTCCGCTCGCCGAGATCGCTCGGGTGACCCATGGCCACAGCACCAGATCGGGCGATGGCCCGCCCACCAAGGCCGCCGCCTGACCAGACCTCGAAACCCAAACGCCGCTACATATACAACGCCGATCACTGCCGATCGACTCCCCGCAGTAGGCCCCGCAACGCCAGTGCGATCGGACGCCGAACAGGGCGACACAGCGCGATGGAGCAAAAAGGAAAACGCCCCTGGCACTGTGCCAAGGGCTGTTTTCAAGCGAGGCGGAGGGGACTCGAACCCCCAACCACCGGATCGACAGTCCGGTACTCTAACCAATTGAGCTACCGCCCCGAAACGCCGTGGCCGTGCTCTTGGCACGACCGGCTAAAGGTACGCTGAAACGTCTATAAGTCAAGTGCCCTGGACCCTGAACGGGCGTTTTCGGCCCATCCAAACCGCAACCCTTGCCCGCATTCGCGTAAACGGTCCAAGGCCGAGAAATGCCCGCTCTCAGCCGGGCAGCACGAGCATGGCATCTTTGTCGTGAACCTCGTACGCCTTGCCATCGGGGCCGATCTTGGAGCCCTGCATGTACACGAAGATTGTCGCGAGCAGGAGGACGACGAACGCGAGGAACAGGAGGCCCGTGAACATGTCCAGACCCGCTGCCTGGCCCTGACGCCCGCCGGGCATCTGCATGCCTAACTGCTGACTCATACCTGATCCTCCAGCGGCGATCAGCCGCGAGCGGGGGTTCTTACTGAATCTCGACCCGGTCGCCGCGCTGCACGCTCTCGCCGAGGGTTACTTCCGCCGTCGATACGTTCAGATCGCTGGTCATCGTCCGCAGACGAGCCACGAAGTTGTTGTCGCGGGTGACCCGTAGGATCGTGCCCGGGCTCACGCCGTCGTTGGTGCCGAGGTTGACTTCTACGAGCATCTTGTCGCTGCCCGCATCCAACGCCACGTCGCGAATCTCACCCTGGACCGGGCCGGCCCGGGTCGCCCCGCCGCGGCTGCCCAGAGCGCCGATCGCCTGCATGTTGTGGAGCTGGACTTCGAGCTGACGCACGGTCGCGTCGAGCACCGCCCGCTGGCTCTCGGCGTCGTTCAGCCGGTCCGCGAGTTGGATCAACTCCACGTTCTGACGCACGAAGCGATCCCTCAGGTCATCGTTCTCATTGGTGAGCGTGCTCGTGAGCTTGACAAACGTCTCCACGCTCGTCGCCAGGTTCCCGAGTTCGCCCTGGATCGCGGCTCTCGCTCGCTCGGCCTCGGCCTTGTCGCCCTCGACCTTGGCCAGCGCGACCTGCAACCCACGAGCCCGATCCAGCGAGTCGGTCAACTTCGCGTTGAGAACTAGGATCTGGTCCTTGAGAGCCTCGTTCGTGATGGACCACTCAGCATTCTGGATGCCGAGCGCCGACGTGGCGGCCGCCGTCGCCGCCTTCTCGGTCCGAAGCTCTTGAACGATCCTGTCCGCATTGACCGCGTACGCCATTGTGAGTGTCGCAAGGGCGACACTAGCCAACGCCGTAAGCGCCACAAGCACCTTTGTCAGCACATGCACCGATTGGCTCCTCGTCTAAATCAGTTCACCCCGATTCGGGGCAACAGGTGTTGAAGGACGGCTTCCCGATCTCCGCTATCCCGGGAAAGGACGGTTGGGCCGACATGATAGCCCAAGAACTGTTCCCATTCACACAATCTCTCGACCTAGGTGGATCCCAGGCTCCAATTCTTGGACCCTGGCCCCGACAAGACCCCAACGCCGGTCTCTACGTCCCGACTCCGCCCCGAGTCCATTTCCCGGACGCAGCCATGAGGGACTCGACCGTACCCCGGTGTCCTTACGACGCGTCCCTAGGGGCGGATCCCCGCAAAGTCGCCCGAGAGCGAAGCCTGGA
>CBDVAM010000158.1:0-7437 GCA_965371965.1 uncultured Phycisphaerales bacterium | reverse complement strand
GTCATGCAAAACTGAAGCGCCCGGGCGCGGGTGGGTACCCCCGCGCCAGGGCCAGGGGAGCGGGTCAATCAAGTGCGCCGCTGATAATCTCCAACATCGATACGATCCGGCGAGCATGTGGGAGGTACGGTTCGTTTCGGAGTGACTCCAGGACCTCCAACGCCTCCTCGCGGCCACCTCGCGCAAACGCTCGGATCAGCTTCTGCGCCACCGGCTTGGGCACTGTGCGCAGTGCCGGATTCAGCCGGCGGCGACCACGGCGCGTGGGAGGCTGCACCTTCTCCAGCCGGCGCCATCGGACCAGGCTTCGGCGGGTTCGGAGGAATGTCGTCGGGCGGCGAATCGGGATCGGAGGGATCCGGTGTGGGCGGATCGATCGGCAGGCCACCAATCGGATCACGAGGGGTGTCCGGTTTGGGTGCCGGCAGATCTGACGGTGCCGCCCCCGGCACCATCGCAAACGAACTCTCAAGACTCATGACTGTCCCCTTTCATACGAAGGACTTGTGAAATATCGAGGCGACCCTCGCCTCTCATCAATGGAGGTGGCGCCGATGGTCCCTTGAGGACATGGCTCATTGAAGAAAAGAAAAAAAGAATCACGAGACCACTACTGGTCCTTCGCGGCACCAAGGAGCGGTAGGAGGTCTGACATGCACAGTTTGATCTACGCCATGATCAGTGGCGCGTACACGATCGAAGCAATCCACCACCCATCCCCGACCGTCGCATGCTTGGCGCTCTCATACGCCTTTCTCGCGTTGATCGGCGTTCGTCCGCTGCGAAATCGCCGAGAAACCGATGGGTGACGCGGAGAGTCGTGTATTCTGAGTGAATCAGAAGGTGCATGAGGAGTCATAATGCGTCCGATAACGAAACTTCGTTTTTCCTTGATCATTGGTCTTGTTGGCGTGAGTATGCCAGCCCAGGCGACCTGGTCGATTCTGCTGGTCGATACCCGCACTGGCGAGGTCGCTCTGGGCTCTGCGACGTGCCTCACGGGGTTTGATCTGCGGGCGAATACGCCGGTGATGATCGTCGGCAGGGGCGGGGTGACCGCCCAATCTTCGGTCGATCAGCGGGGTTATAACCGCGTGTTCGCGAGAGACCGCCTGCTCGAGGGGGTCGATCCCAACGCCATCATCGGCCTGCTCGAAGACTTCGATAATGGCCACCAATCGCGTCAGTACGGCATCATCGATACCGCCGGCGGCGTCGCGACCTTTACCGGTTCCAACGCCGGGCAATGGGCCGGGGGAATGACCGGCAGCTTCCAATCGTTCCATGGGGGGCAGGAGACGACGATCGTCTACGCCATCCAGGGCAACGTTCTCGCGGGTTCGCCGGTGGTCGGCGAGGCTATCGACGCGGTCGTCAACACCCCCGGCGACCTCGCCGAGCGGTTGATGGCGGGCATGGAGGCGGCACATGCGTTTGGTGGCGACGGGCGGTGCTCGTGCGGGAACGATCCGGACGGCTGCGGCTCGCCTCCCAACGGCTTCGATCCCGAGATAGATAAATCGGCCCACATCTCGTACATGCTGATCGGGCGGACGGGCGATCTGGACTCGTGCCTGACCGTGTACCGCGTCGATCCGGCGTCGTACGCGGTTGGGTTCATCGACTTGAACAGCGATGGCCTGCTCGACACCGTCACGACGGGAAACAACGGGCTGTACCTGATGATGAACTCGACGCCCGATTCGCGGTTCGTCAAGCTCGATGCGCCCGAACTCATTGCGGCATTGCCTGGGCGGGGCGAGTTCGTGCGTGTCGGCGATGTCACCGGTGACGATATCGAAGACGTCGTCGTCGTTGTCCCAACGGATGGTTCGGTCCACATCGTGCCCGGCGATGGCGTCGGCGGATTCGGCGCGTCGTTCGCCCTGGCGGCGCTCCCGAGCAGCCCCGCCGGGCTGGCGCTGGGCGATCTGGACGCCAACGGCACGCTGGACATCGTGACGTCGACCTCGTTCGACGGGCGGATCGCGATCTACCTCGCCGACGGCGTCGGCGGGTTCGATCCTGCGGTGTTGGTGAGCGTCGGTGGCGCAGTGGAAAATGTTGCGATCCTGGACGCCGACGACGATGGAGATATGGATATCGGCGCGGCTCTGGACACGTTGGACAGCATCGCTCTGGTGATCAACGACGCGGGAGCATTCGGATTTGATAGCATCATCGCAACGCTCGATGATCCGGCCGACCTTGTCGCCGCGGACCTGGACGGCGATGGGGACGACGACCTCGCGGTCTCACATCGTGCCGGGCGGGCACTCAGCGTCTTCTTGCAGGACGCGGGCGTTTTCGTCCGCGAGGACGTCGCCACGACCCAGCGGATGTTGTATATCGACGCCGGCGACGCCGACGCCGATGGCGATCTGGACCTCCTGGCCATGCGTCTCGGCGGCGCGCGGTTCGCCACGTTTCTCAATGATGGCGCCGGCGGATTCACCATCGACACCGAGGAAAACCGGCTCGCCGGGGGCGGGCGGGGCTTCCGCGCTATTGACCTCACCGGCGACGGGCTGCCCGACGCCATCTCGCCCGGCGGCAACCCGGGCACCAGCGCGCTGGTCAACCTCGGCCCCAACAACCCCGTGGGCCTCTTTGCGCGTGACTTCGGCTGCGCCAGCGGCGACTACTTCATGACCTTCAATGTCGCCAACCAGAACGTCAACAGCGAAGATCCCACGCGACAACTCCGCGTCCTGTTCGACGGCTGGCGTGCCGATCTCGACGGGCGCACCGACGCGATCACGAGCACCGTTACGCTCGCCGACGAGTTGTTCGCTGATGGCCGCCAGACGACCATGACCGTCATCCTGATGGATTGGCAGGAAGCGGGGATCACTTCGCCCGCAACCCTGACTGTCGAGCATGCGCCGGGCTCGGCCGGGCGCGCGACCATCGGCAAGGTCACCGATCTCGGCGGCGGGGCGTTCGAGGTCGCCATCGGCGGCGCTAGCGAACCCGGGACCGACGCCTTCCGCATCACCGCGGACGACGGAGGCCGCCCGGTCGTGCTCATGCCGGACCCGACGATCGAAGTCGTGCGACACCCGGCGGATATCGACGGCGATGGCGACGTGGACGCCGACGACTTCTTCGGGTATCTCGACCTGTTCGCGGCTGGCGATGAGCGGGCGGACATTGATGGCGACGGCGACATCGATGCCGAGGATTTCTTTGGGTTCCTCGATCTGTTTGTGCTGTAGAGGCCCTGTCGCGAGCCTTGGTACAACGAGACAGAGGCCCTGGCGCAAGCCTGGGCTCATTTGCCACAACATCCTCGCGAAGGGAGCCCAGGCTTGCGCCAGGGCCCCTATTGGCTGTGAACGCCTCATTCGTGGGCGTGGGACGGCCATCCGCCTAGACTCGCCCCCACGAGAAATGTGAGCACGAGGAAACCGAGAAGGAGCATCGATGTCCGAGATCAAGTCCACCAATATCACCTGGCACGAGGGAAATCTGACCCGCGATGAGCGATGGGAGGCCCTCAAGTGCAAGGGCGGCACCGTCTGGTTCACCGGCCTGTCCGCCTGCGGCAAGAGCACCATCGCCAGCGCCCTCGAGCAGGTGCTCGTGCAGTCCGGCGTCGCGTGCTACCGCCTCGATGGTGACAACATCCGCTTCGGCCTCAACAAGAACCTGGGCTTCAGTGCCGAGGACCGGGCCGAGAACATCCGTCGCGTCGGCGAGATCGCCAAGCTGTTTTCCGACGCCGGGCACGTCACGCTGACAAGCTTCATCAGCCCGTACGTCGCCGATCGCGACGCGGCGAGGGCCGTGCATGACGAGGCCGGCCTGCCGTTTATCGAGGTGTTCGTGGATACGCCGCTGGACGAGTGCGAGAAGCGCGATCCCAAGGGGCTGTACAAGAAGGCCCGTGCCGGCGAGATTAAGGGTTTTACGGGGATCGATGATCCGTACGAGGCACCCGAGAAGGCCGAGTTGGTGATCGATACGACGGGGAAGACCGTTGATGAGAGTGCGCAGGAGGTGATTGATCTGCTGGTGAGCAGCGGGTTGATTACGAAGTAGGGGAAATGGCCAGAGGGCCAGAGCGCCAAATGGCCAGATTCGGATGCTGCGATGGGAAGGCTCCCGGAGGAGATTCTGGCACGGGCGGAGTCGTTCAGCTATCGAGCACTCGACGTGGTCCAAGCACTGCGGGGTACCGATTGTCCTCGCAGGATCGTTGACCAGCTTGTTGGTTGCGGCACGTCGGTCGGCGCGAACACGTTTGAAGCCGACGAGGCGCTGAGCCGAAAGGACTTCTGCCGGACTCTGGGCATCATCATCAAAGAGCTGAACGAGGCGAGGTTCTGGCTCCGACTCATTGGTGGTCGTGGCTGGGTGAAGCCTGACCGGCTTGAGGGCTTGGAAAAAGAGGCGTTTGAGCTGAAACGAATCTATGGAGCCATGCTGTCGCGCACCCGAGAGAAGGACTCGTGAGGCCACTTGGCGAACGAGCAATCCGGCGAGGAACTCGCCGATACTCGGATCTGGCAATTTGGCGCTTTGGCAATTTGGCTATTTCTGCAACACAAACCGGCGCTCCGCCCACAGCTTGTCGAGCTTCTCCATCATCCCCCCCGCCTCCGGCAGGCTCCTGCCGCAGCCGATGAGCAGGTCCACCAGGCCCTCGAAGTCATCGACCGAGATGAACTCGCTGTCGATGTCGGCCTGTGCGCCGTCTTCGCCCGCCTGCACCTCGTCCAGATTCGCCATGTTGTGATAGTTGCCCAGCGGCAGGCACACGCACGTCGCCTCGAACCCGAACGCGCAGAACACCGTCGCCTCGCACGCCCCGCCGGCCATGAGCTTGCGCTGCCATTTCCAGCGCGGCGTCTCAATAAGCTTCTGGCTGGCGGTGGGGGGCGGGCCGCCGGCGATCCGCTCGCAGACCTGGTCGATGGCCTTGGTGAGTGTCGGGCTGAAGATGCTCAGGCGGTCGCCGACGCGGACGATGGGGCCTGCGCCGATCGGGGCTTCGCCCATCGCGCGGCTGTTTTCCAGGGCGATCAGGCGAGCGCCCTTGGGAATCGAGCCCAGCTTGCACGCGCCGATCGCGCCGACAAAGCCGACTTCTTCTGCGAGTGTGAAGAGCAATCGGACATCGCCGATGGGCTCGCCGGAGTTTCGTGCGAGACGAAGTTCGTCGAACGCGCCGAGCGCCGCCGCCGCCGCCGCGAGGTCATCGCAGACCGGGGCACGGAGGACTCCGTCGCCATCGATCGCGCTTGCGGGCAGATCCCAGGTCGCAAAGTCGCCGGGCGATACGTTCCCGCCCGAATCGACCTCGCACTGGAACCGCTTGAACGGTTCCTGCTCCCCGCTCTTGGCGATGAGCCTGCCCGTCGTGCGTCCGCCATCGCGTCCGTGAACGACGATCCGTCCGTCGTGAAAATAGTCGTCCATGACCCCGCCGCGAAAGGTCAGCTCGATGTTGTTGGTGTCAACCGATTCGACGTGGAACGCCGGGTGGTCGAGGTGGGCGGTGAAGTAGACCGGCGTTGCACTCGCGGGGGCGTCCTTGAACGAGACGGTCAGGTTGCCGGCCTCGTCTGCTTGGCAGACAAGCTCGGGGCGCTCGTCGAGCCAGCGTTGCAGCCAATCGATGACGAGGTGCTCGTGCCCGGTCGCCGTCGGCACGCTGGTGAGCGAGGTCAGCCAATCCTGGTGGACGGCTCGCCGATCATCTGGTATCGCCATGGTCGGAGAATACGTCACGGGTTTGGAGCGCGAAAGCTAGCGTCCCCGTCCGGTGGAGAGCCTGCCGTGCATGCGCTTGGGCGGGAGTTTCGTCGGCACGATCCCGCCGGGGAACTTCTCGTCGAGCTTTTTCTTGGATTTGGCGTCCTTGGGCGTGCCCAGGGGGATCGACGGGCCGGCCATGCGATTCACCGGCGGCGGCGCGTCCACCTTCGCGATCGGGCGTGTCGGCGTGTCGTCCTTCCAGTTGTCGGGGCGCTCGGTGCCCTCGAAGTCGGGGTACTCCATGCGATCGATCTGGGCGTTGATGAGCAGCTCGATGTGGGTGAGCAGCTTGCCCTGCTGGGGCGTGACGAAGCTCCACGCGATCCCGCCGCGACCGGCGCGCGCGGTCCGCCCGATGCGGTGGACGTATAGGTCGGGGTCATCGGGCAGATCGAAGTTGATGACGTGGGTGATGCCGACGACGTCCAGCCCGCGTGCGGCGAGGTCCGAGGCGATGAGCACCTCGAGGCTGCCGGTGCGCATCTCCTTGAGGACCTGCTCTCGCCTGCTCTGGCGGAGGTCGCCGTGGATCGCGTGGCAGTCGATGCCTTGCCTTTGCAGGAAGCGATCGAGCTCGTCCACGGTGCGTTTGAGGCGGCAGAAGACCAGGGTTAGCGCCGGTTCCTCATGCTTGAGCAGGTGGGACAGCAACTGCTTCTTGTCCCACGGATCGACGGTGAAGTAGTGCTGCTCGACGATCTTGACCGTGAGCGAGCCGGAGGTCGTCACGATCTTGTCGGGGTTGTTCATGTACCGACGCGCGAGCTCCTCGATCTCGGGGCTCAGGGTCGCGCTGACCATCATCGTCTGGCGCTCCTTGGGGCACATCCGCAGGATCTTGCGGATGTCCTCGCGGAAGCCGATGTCCAGCATCCGGTCCACCTCATCGAGCACCGCGAAGCGGATCTTGTCGAATCGCAGATATCCGCGACCGACCATGTCCATGATGCGTCCCGGCGTGCCGACGATGATCTCCGGCCCTCGTTCGAGTTCCTGGATCTGGGTGTGCATCCGCTGCCCGCCGTAGACCGCGGTGATGCGCAGGCCTGTCTGGGCCGCCATGTCGCGCATGGCGTCTCGGATCTGGATCGCCAACTCGCGTGTCGGGCTCAGGATCAGGGCCTGGAAGGGTGTGCCTTTCTCTGCCATCTGGAGCACCGGCAGGCCGAACGCCGCGGTTTTGCCCGTGCCGGTCTTGGCTTGGCCCAGGATGTCGCCGCCCTTGAGCGCCGGCGGGATGAGCTGGTTCTGGATGTGCGTGGGATGGATGAACCCGGCCTTATCCAGGGCCGCCAGCAGGTTCTTGTTGAGTCCAAGATTCGCGAAGGTCTCTTCGAGCGCGAACACCTCGGGGTCCTTGGACACATCGGCGGGGGCGGCTTTGGGCTTTGAGGGCTTACGCTCTGGAGAATCGGCGGGCTCGGATTCGGTTTCCGTCTGATTCGCGGGGCTTGGGGAGCCGGCGTCACCATCGGATCCGCCCCTTCGACGCCTGCGTCGGCGCTTCTTCTTCGTGGGCTCGGCGCCATTGCTCTGGGGTGTGTCTTCGGTCTGCGGTCGTTCGTCGTCGCCGGCACGCTCATACGTTGGGGAAAAACTAATTGCTGCTCCGTATTGCTAGGGTAGGTCCCGCCGAGGGTCCAGAAGTGGAAGAAGTCGGCGAGGAGCGGGTTG
>CBDVAM010000157.1:0-7481 GCA_965371965.1 uncultured Phycisphaerales bacterium | reverse complement strand
GTGAGATCGGCGGGCTGTTTTGCGCCCGAATCGCTGTGCGGTTCGCTGGTCGGCGAATCGGTGCGATCGGAGATCCCTGGTTGTTCTCTGTGGTCTCGGAAGGTGGCTTGCAGCCTTCCGAGCTGAATGTCGATGGTTCGAGTCCGTTCTCCCGCTCGCTCGCCGCAGCGTCGTGGTCTCGTGCCGGGCCAGCGTGAGGCCCCCGTACAATCGCCCGTGCCCATCCTCACCGCGACCAATATCCGTCACGCCTTCGGCGACCACGTCATCCTCGATGGCGTCTCGCTCAGCATCGAACCCGACGAGCGTATCGGCGTCGTCGGTCGCAACGGGAGCGGGAAATCGACCCTCCTGCGGGCCATGGCGGGGACGCTCAAGCCCGACGCCGGCGAGATTTCTCTGCGCCGGGGCTGCCGGGTCGGGTATCTCCAACAGGATCCGCAGTTTCGCGAGGGCATCACGATGCGGGAGGTCGCCGCCGAGGGGTTCGCCGCGCTGGCTGAGCTGCACCGCCAGCTCGACGCGGTCTACCACGAGATGGAAGAGGCAAAGGACGAGGCGCTCGACAAGCTCCTGCATCGCCAGAGCGACCTCGAGCGTCAGATCGAGTCTTCGGGCGGCTATGTGGTGGACCACAAGATCGACGCCGTGCTCCATGGACTGGGGTTCAGCGATGCGCAGTTCACGCTGGGGGTCGAGAAGCTCTCGGGCGGGCAGCGTTCGCGCGTGGCGCTGGCCAAGCTGTTGCTCGAAGACCCCGACGTGATCCTGCTCGACGAGCCCACCAACCACCTGGATATCGACGGATGCATCTGGCTGGAGAGTTTTCTCTCCGACGAGTTCAAGGGTGCCGTGATGCTCATCAGCCATGACCGCTATCTGCTCGATCGCGTGGTCGATCGGATCGTCGAGGTCGAGCGGACCCGCCTGATCGACTATCCGGGCAACTACTCGGCGTTCCGGCGTCTGCGGGGCGAGCGGCACGAGGCCCACGCCCGTGCCTGGGATTCCGAGCAGCGCCAGTTCAAACGCGAGGAAGCGTTCATCCGCAAGTACAAGGCCGGGCAGCGCGCCAAGCAGGCCCGCGGACGCGAGAGCCGCCTCGACCGCGCCCGAGCCGGCAGCGAGCTTGAGAAGCCCCTCGAACGCGGCACGTTTACCTTCAATCTCCCCAAGGCCGAACGCCCCGGCGATCTCATCTTCGTCGCACACGATCTGGCCAAACGCTACACCCGCGACGACGGCTCGACGCTCACGCTCTTCGAGAACCTGACCGTCACCATCGAACGCGGCAAGCGTTGGGGCATCGTCGGCCCCAACGGCGCGGGTAAGACCACGCTCGTGCGCATCTTGCTCAAGCAGATCGAGCCCGACGCGGGGAGGGTGTCGATCGGCACGCGCGTCGCCGTCGGCGAGTTCAAGCAGATCGCAGACGACCTCGACCCGGAGCTGACGGTCGTGCGATACCTGCAGCGGATCATCATGAAGGAGAACCCCGACAGGCCCCTGAGCGAGCAGGAGGCGCGCGATCTCGCCGGGCAGTTCTTGTTCAGCGGGCGCGACCAGGAGAAGGAAGTCGGCGTCATGTCCGGCGGAGAGCGTTCGCGGGCGCGCCTCGCGGCCCTGCTCGCCAGCGCAAAGAACGTGCTGATCCTCGATGAGCCGACGAATCACCTGGATATCCCGTCCGCCGAGCGTCTGGAGGACGCCATCGCCAACGCCTTCGACGGCACGCTTATTCTCATCAGCCACGACCGCGCGCTTATCGACGCGACCTGCGACCACCTGCTCGTGCTCGACGGCCTGGGCGGGGCCAGGGTCTATCACGGCAACTACAGCGAGTTTCTGGAGAGCGAGAAAGCGAGAGAGCGAGGGAGCGAGAGAGGGGGTAGCGTCGGCTTTCAGCCGGTCTCTCGCGAGCAGCAAGCCGCCGACCAGAATCAGGTGCGCCAGCACGCGGACCCGCGGCAGCCGGCGAGCCAAGGCTCGACGAACTCATCCTCGACCTCCAACGCATCGGATTCCAAAGGCGTCGCCGCCCAAACTCGAAAATCTCGCCACTCGTGGATGCCGACCGGCAAGCTCGAGAGCCGCATCTGCGAACTCGAAGGGGAGATCTCTCGACTCGACGAGATCATGAACGACCCGGCGTTCTGGACCGACGCGATCAAGGCGGCTCAGACCAATGCGAAGCGGAAGGAACTCAATGCTGAGCTTGGCGAGTTCGAGGAAGAGTGGTTGGACAGGATGGGCTGAGTCGATTCGAGCAACGGAGTACGGCGACGCATCGTGATCGCTGTCACGCGGCCTTGGAAATCCCGGCGATGACGAGCGATTGCACGATCCGGTCGCGCCCGGCTTCCTTGGCCTTATAGAGGTTGGCGTCGGCCTGGGCGAGCCATGCCTGCGGATCGACCGGCTGGCCGCCGTCGGAGCCGACCAGCCCGATCGACATCGTAACCCGGCGCTCGGGATGCAGGGGCCAGATCACCTCGCCAAGGGCGATGCGCACCCGATCGCACACATGGTTGGCCTCGTCGGGCGACGTGTCGGGCATGATGACACAGAACTCCTCGCCGCCGTAGCGGCACGCCAGATCCGATGCCCGGATCTCGCGCCGGAGCACGCGTGAGAGCCCGCGGAGCACGGCGTCGCCGGCGGGGTGCCCGTAGGTGTCGTTGACCGACTTGAACCGATCGATATCCATGATCGCCAGCGAGAGGTCGTGCCCGTGGCGCTGGCACCGAGAGACCTCTTCACGCCAGCGTGCGTCAAAGTGGGCACGATTGAAGAGCCCGGTGAGCCCATCGATCTGCGCACGCTGGGAGAGCATCTGGAGCAGGACGCTCAGACGCACCGCCGAACGCATCCGCACGCGGAGCTCGACGAGATCGAACGGCTTGCAGATGTAGTCCGTCGCGCCGAGGTCGAAGGCGGTGACCTTGTCCTGGCGGCTCTGCATCGCCGAGAGCGCCATGACCGGGATGTGCATGGTCGCGGGATCGTCCTTGAGTTCGCGCAGCACCTCGAACCCGTCCATCCCCTGCATGTCCAGGTCGAGCAGGATCACCGCGGGCTTGTCCCGCTTGGCGGCCGCGATGCCTTCTTCGCCGCCCTGCTCGCCGACGATCGAGAACTCCTCGCTCTTCAGGCGTGCCGAGAGCAGACGATACACGTCGATCGAATCATCGATCACCAGCACAACCTGGCTGACTTCACCAAACTGATCGATCTCTGCATGCACCCGTCGCGACTCCCAGTTGCACTCTCAGTGGCCTAGTCCTCGTTGCACGTCGCCCGTTCGCACAGCCCGATGAGCTCATCGAACCTCTCGCGGATCTCCGCGGACTGACGCCCGGCCTTGTCATCGATCGCTCTTCGGATCGATTCCTCCAGCTCCGCTGCCCGCCCGGAGATCTCGCGAAATCCGGAACTCTTGCCGAGTGTTCGAAGCTCGCTAGACGCTTGCAGCAGCTCCCCATCGGCACCCTGGGTCCATGCCTGGCGCAGCGATTCGATCCGCTGGGGCAGCTCGCTCACGAAGCCCTCGACGATCTCGTGCATCACCGGCTCGCCGACGGATTCGCTCCGCATCGACTCATCAGGTGAGTTTGGATTGTCTGTTGGCATAGGCGGAGCACCCCTGTCATCCGAACCGTGGATATCGGCGTGATCGACGCGGGGATTTGGCGACGTGCGCGAATCCGGCCCAACCGGCGACCGATCACGACGATGAACGGGTTATCGCCCGTAGCCGTTGGAAACGAGCTGCAACTAGACGAAAAACGCCCGCCAGAGGCGGGCGGATCTCAGTGACCCCACGGGGATTCGAACCCCGGTTTCCAGGATGAGAACCTGGCGTCCTGGACCAGGCTAGACGATGGGGCCGGTGAACACACCGAGAACATCCCAATATAGACCGCGTGTCGCGATCTTCAAGCGCTAGACCCCCGCGCCGACCGCACTTCGTCGCATCTGGCTGAGCGCATACACCGCCGTCTCCGCCTCGGACTGCCCGACTACGGCACCGACGGTCGTCGATGATTCGCCCGTCCATTCCGCCCGATAACAGTCGAACAACTGGATGTGGCGGATCGCCAGATCGAATCCGAGATCGCTCGCCTCGCGCTTGGCGCGATCGACGATCGGATAACACCTTCCGTCGTCGTAGCGATCGCATTGCGACTCGTCCGGCGAACTCCAACCGGTGGCGTACAACTCATCGATTGCGACGTCAAGACCCATCAGCGGACTCCTTTGTCCGGATCGCGATGAACTCCCTCTCGCCTCACGCCGCCGTGCCGTCGGCAGCCGCACATCGATTGTAGCCGCCCGCCATAGATCATGCTTGACGCCATCGGCACGAGAATGCCAAACATACCCCTATCTTTGCGACCAAGCCCGTCGCACAAATGGCAACGGCGAGCTAGGCAAGCGCGGCGATGTCGTAGATCACATGAGTCCCCACCGCGATACCCAGCCCCCGGCTTGCAAAGAGCACGCCGAAGAAGCTCGCCGCGGCGAAGTAGAAGAAACGCACCGTCCAGGCATCCGCGCCAAGTTCTGCGGGGATCCGATGCACCAGCGCGAAGATCGTCGCCGAGACGATGATCGACACAACCCACCCGGCGCGGTCTTTCAACCCAAGCACGTCCACGGCGAGCATGTGGATCAGCGTGATCAGGATCAGGCGGTACAGCGTCTCCTCGAACAGCCCGGCACCGACTGCCAGGGTCATCCGCGCGCCCAGTCCCAGACTCTCGGGATCTCTCGTGACATCGGCGAGCGCCCCGCCGAACTCTAACACCCGGCTGAGCACGAGCAGCGGCACGACCCACGCCGCCGACTCGAGCAGCATCAGCGGCAGCGCCGAGACTGACAAACGCCAGGAATCCTTGCGGATCATGTGCTGGACGAGCAGGACCGTGATCAGCGCGAGGCTTGGCAGGTGCATGCCCACGACGCCGAACACGCCGAAGAACGCCCCGATCGTGCGTTCGGCGGTCGGCACGACGCCTGACGCGAACACAAACGACCCGATGGCGTACAGCGCGATCGCGGGCAGCAGGAACACGAGGATGTGCAGGGGTTTGCGGGACTGCTGGAGATAGGTCTCGCCACTCGCCGAGCGCGTCGTTGCCACTTCCTTGGGCATGGGATCTGCTCGATTCGCGGGGCGGCGGGCGTTCGCCCAAAGAAAAGACTCAGGCCTTGGCCTTCTCCATTGCGCTGAGCTTGGAGGCCATGCGGCTGAGGCGTCTGGCCGCCTGGTTGCGGTGGATCACGCCGGCCTGGGCCGTGCGATCGATGAGCTTCTGTGCGGCCTGCATGGCGTCGCGGGTCTCCTCGACGGTGCCGTGGGCCAGGCGGTCCTGGAAGGCCTTGATGCCCTCGCGCATTGCCCGCAGACGCCAGCGGTTGCGCGAGCGTGCGGTGATGTTCTGGCGGATCCTCTTGCGGGCGGAGGTGGAATGGGCCATCGAGCGGAATCTCCTTCGCCCCCATCTGGGGCCGGAGGGAATCTTTGCCTGCTGGGGCGGGGAATCAAGGGGGAGGGTCTGGGGTCTAGGGGCTGGGGTCTGGGGTCAGAACCGCGGCGAAGAACGTTCGCACGAAATACCCACGCTGGCCAGCGCCCTCCAACCCACGTCGCGTGGATCGAAAGACAGCCCTAGACCCCAGACCCGCCGCCCGTCAGGGTGGCCATCGGTACTGACTGAAGGCCTTGCCGACGCTGGCGGCAGCCCCTAACCTACCGGCTGAGATTGCGGGCGTAGCTCAACTGGATAGAGCACCTGACTACGGATCAGGAGGTTGGGGGTTCGAATCCTCTCGCCCGTGCTTGCGTGTGTAGCCGCGCTGAGCGGCACCGGGCCGTCACACGCCGCCGAAACTCCTGCGTTTGTAATGGTTGCGAGTACGTCAGGCTGATTGCCGATCTCGTGCTGAGCCATCTGCTTATGTGTAGGGTCGTCAGGAGTCGTGCCTGCGTTGCGCACAGCGTTGCACACGTTTTTTGCCGGCGGGTCCATGGTGCCGGTGGCCGCCTGGGTGTTGTCCTCTTCGAATCCCGCCATCCTGCCGACTGTCTCGACCTCTTCGGACGGCAACAGATGGGCGTAGGTGTCGAGCGTGAGCGTTATGGTGCTGTGGCGCAGCAACCTCTGCAACGCCTTCGGGGGGTCCGCCCACGCCCGCAGCACGCGGGACAGATCGGGGTCTAGAGGGGGCGAATCGGCGGCAACTGCACCGGATTCTGTGGCGCTGCACTTGGGATAATCGTCGGAATCACTATTTTTCGAGGGGTTTTCGTTGCCCCTGTTCGAGTCCTGTATCGCCCACTCTCTTGCTTGGCTGGGACCCCGTGCTTTGGCGCGGGGTTTTTCTTTTGGATGGAGGGGGAGGCACGAAGGCACTGAGGCACGAAGGCACAAAGGGGGGATTGGGTGCGGGGGCGGGATTGGGTACTGAGGCATTCACCGCGGAGGGCCGCGGAGAGCGCGGAGAGGACACAGGAACCACGGAGGCTCAGAGAGAGAGGAACGGGTTGGGTTGGGGTCATCGGAAGCCGGTTTCGATGGGGTCGAGGTCGAGGGCGGTGATGCGCCAGGGGGTGTTTGGGAGGTCATTCTTCAACGCGGAGGGCGCGGAGGTGCGCGGAGGGGAAGGGGAGAGGATTGGGGGACAAGAGGTAGAGGGGATGGGGGCGGTAATCGGTTCGGCAATCGGGATTTGGGGTTCGGCATTCGGGGGGCAAGAGGAGATTGGTTGGAGGGTGAAGGTGGCTCGGACGGTGCGGCCGCCATAGTGGATGATGTTGAGGCGGCGGGTGTAGGTGGTGTCTGTGATTACGGGCTTGTGGGTGATGATCTGGACGTGGGGATGGATGAGGTTTGGCAGGTCGTTGGCGTCTTCGATGAAATCGTCGGGGTCTGGCGCGATGGGTTCATCGTTGATGGTTGCGCCGGGTGCGCAGCACGCATGCAGCGTGGCGAGGGCGGCGTCGGGGTCGAGGCCGGCTTGCTTTGATGTTGCTTCGAGGACGGTTTTGAGGACGTCGTGGGGAGAAGAGGGGATTGAGGCACTGGGCACTTGGCATTGGGCATTGGTGGGAGAAGAGGTTTGATCTTCGGGGGTTTGGCGTTGGGGTCGGGCGTTGAGTGCTCGGAGGAGGGCGGTCGCCGCACGTCGCTTTTCGATGAGGTCGTCGGAGTTTTGGAGGACGTATTCGAGCGCATCGATGGCGGTGCGGCGTGCTTCTGTTGCGCGGAGGGTGAGGGCATCGGCCGCCGCGGTTTGGAGGTCGGCGAGGGTTTGCTTAATTTGGGGTGAGGCGAGCCAGGTGAGGAGTTCGGGGATTGGGGTGTTGGTGGATCTGGCGAGGGCTTTGAGGTCGTAGTTGAGGTTGATGTATTGGGTGAGGAGGGGAGAGGGGGAGGAGGCACTGAGGGACAGAGGCACAAAGGGGGGATGGGGAGGGG
>CBDVAM010000156.1:0-7581 GCA_965371965.1 uncultured Phycisphaerales bacterium | reverse complement strand
CAGGTTTCAACTCCGTGCAACTCCGTGTGACTCCGTGGTTCAATAGTCCTCTCTCGTTTCTCTGTGCACTCTCTGCACTCTCTGTGCTCTCTGTGTTCTCTGTGGTGAGTTCTCTTCATGAGAATCGGCAGGCGGCAGATCGGGCATGTGACGACTGTATCAGAGCCCGACCGGTGGCGTGGTCGAGGAGGCCCTGCGACGAAGGCCACGATTTGCCACCAGAGCGTGGCCTTCGCTCGATGCCTCGCTCAGACCACGCCACCGGGCAACACCATTGGGTCAGCTTGCCGCGATCTCGCGGAGGGCGTCCGCGCACGCGTCGATCTCGTCCTCGGTGGTGGTCGGGCCGGGGCTGACGCGGATGGTGCCGCCAAGGTCCAGTGTGCCCAGCGTGGCGTGGGCCTTGGGTGCGCAATGCAGCCCCGCACGCACGGCGATACCGAAGCTTTCATCGAGAATCGCGGCGACGTCGGTCGGCTCTTGCCCGTCGATGACAAGTGATTGCACGGGTGTTGCGTCGGTCACGGCGTCGGCGCCGATCAGGCGAAGTCCTGGAACGCCCGCGAGGCGCTCGCGCAATCGGGCGATCAGGCCTCGCTCATGCGCAAGCGAGCGCGTCCGCGCATCGGGCGTGATCGTCTCGACCGCCGCGAGCAGTGCGGCGGAACCCAGCGTGTTGGGCGTGCCGGGCTCGAATCGCTTGGGCAGCGACGTGGGCATGACCTCCTCGGTGGCGTTGCCGCCGGTGCCGCCCGAGAGGATGGGTCTCAGGGGCTGTTTGTCAGGGTCGCCGGTCTGATCGAAGGCGCGTTCGGAAACGTACAGCGCGCCGATACCCGTCGGCCCGCGCAGGCCCTTGTGCCCGCTGAATGCCAGCAGATCCACGGCGTCGCGCTGCACGTCGATATCGACGACGCCCGCGGTCTGCGCGCCGTCGACCAGCAGCAGCGCGGGATGGGATCGATCCCGGATCGCGCGTCCGACCTCGCCGATGGGTTGGATGGTGCCGCAGACGTTGGAGGCGTGGGTCATGCAGACCAGCGCGGTGCGCTCGTCGATGGCGTCGATGATCTTCTCAGGGTCGATCCGCCCTTGCCTGTCGCAGTGCACCATGACGATTTCGATCCGCCCGAGCGTTTCCTGGCGGGCGAGCGGGCGTGTGATCGCGTTGTGGGTGATGCTGGTGACCACGACGCGCGATCGCGGAGCTTGCTCGCGGTCCTCGAACATACCCAGGACTGAGAGGTTGATCGCGTGCGTCGAGCCGCTTGTCAAGACGACGCGATTCGGTGTTGGCGAGGCGATGAGGCGCGCGAGGTGTTCGCGTAAGCGCTCGATGATGCGCCCCGTCTCGAGTGCACCGCGATACCCGCCGCGCCCGGGGTTGAACGCATGCTCACGCAGGAATCTCGCCGCGGCCTCATCGATGCCCTGCGCCTTGGGAAAGCTGGTGCAGGCGTTGTCGAGGTAAATGAGCCGCTCCATGATGCAGGAGCGTAGTCCGGGCTCAGCCGCCCTCGCCCGGGGGCGGGGAGTCGTCGGTTGCTTCATCGGCGCCATCGTCCTGGTCACCGGTTTGCTCGTCAGGCGGGTCCTCGTCCTGCGAGGCAGATGCGTCGTCCGAATCACCCGCACCGCCGACTTCGCGTGGAGTGGTGCTCCTCTCGGTCGGCGTCGTCCCGCCCTGCTTGGGCAGCTTGCCACCCTCGCTGAACGAGAAGAAGGCGAACGTCGTCGCCGCTCCGATGACAATGCCCAGCACCAGACCGGGCAGGAACGCCCTGACAAATCCGCTCGTACCCGTTTGCTCTGCCATGGCCCCCTCCGCGCGGCTGCCCGCAAAGTGCATTCCGATGACTCAGGATAGCGAGGCGGCTCGGATGGTGGGCGGATCGAAGAACCGCTAGCGGAATCGGCGCATCCGCCGGACCCAGTCGCCAAAGGCCATCAGGTGCCAGAATCGTCGCTCGGGCGAGCCCGGGCCGAATGCCGTCTCATGTCTCCAACGCCAGTATCGCCCGCGCAGGCGGCCTCGCGCACGCCACGCCACCGTCGCCAGCCCGATCAGCCCAGAGAACAACAGTCCGACCGATGGACGGGGCTCGCCAGAACGCCTCATATGGTCCGGTCGCTCTTGCGGGCCTTAGCGCGCTGGGTGAACCAGGCGATAGTCTCGATCAGGCCCTGGCGGAGGCTCACGATCGGCTTGTATCCCAGCTCGCGCGTGGCCTTGGTGATATCTGCGACAGAGTGGGGCACGTCGCCGGCGCGGGCGGGGCGATGCTCGGGCTCGGGCGCGTCCTCACCCTCGATGATCAGCTCGCTCAGCAGACGGGCGAGTTCGAGCACGCTGGTGCGGGTGCCGACGCCGACGTTGAACACCTCGCCTCGCAGCGGCTCCGGACGCGCGCCCGCGAGCAGCGTGCAGGCCACGACGTTGGCGACATAGGTGAAATCGCGCGACTGCGAGCCCTCGCCGAAGATGATCGGGCGCTCGCCGCGAGAGAGACTGTCAATGAATCTCGGGATCACCGCGGCGTAGTCGCTGCTGGCAGATTGGCGCGGCCCGAAGACGTTGAAATACCGCAGCGTGCCCGCGTCGAGACCGAACGTGTGCGCCCAGACGGTCGCGAGCTGCTCGGCGGCGAGCTTGCTGGCGGCGTACGGGCTCATCGGATCGGGCTTGAGCGTCTCGACCTTGGGCAGCTCGGTCGTTCTGCCGTAGGCCGAACTCGACCCCGCGATGAGCACGCGCTGGGCACCTGCCGCCTTGGCGCGCATGAGCACGCGCATGGTGCCGGTGGTGTTGACCGCCAGCACCCGCTCGGGGTCCTCGATCGAACGCTGGATCGACCCGATGGCCGCGAGGTGAAAGACGGTGTGGGCGCGGGCGAGGGCCTCGTTGACCGCCGCGTCGTCCAGGATCGAGCCGTGGACGAACCGCACACGATCGGGCTCCATCTCGATAAGCCCGGCGACATGCTCGGCGGTCGAGTTCGAGAGATCATCGATCACCGTGATTTTGCTGCCTAACGCCAGCAGAGCGTCGATCAGGTGCGAACCGATGAAGCCCGTCCCGCCCGTGACGCAGCATTCGCGCCCCTCGTAGGGGGGACGCAGGCGGGCGACGAGATCGGCGGGGAGCTTGAGCACGCCGGAGATGCTAACAGGATCTTCGTGTCGGGTAAACCCCTGTTCCTCGGGCGAGGTGCCGCAGCGGGAGGTTCACCACCGAGACACGGAGAGAAGCCCTCATCGACTTGGCCATCTGGCCCTTTGGCGCTCTGGCCCTTTGGCGCTCTGGCCATTTGGCGCTCTGGCCATTTGGCCCTTTCTCAGCAGCCCGCCGCGAAGAGGTCGAGGTAGGCGAAGAAGTCCTCGGCGTCGCAGTCGGCGTCTTGGTCGATGTCGCAGGTGTTCATGTCGCCGGTGGCGAAGGCGTCGAGGTAGAAGAAAAAATCGTCAGAGTCGGCGTCGCCGTCGGGGACGCCGTAGGTGGGGTCGTTCGGATCGCTTGAGCCGGTGAGGTCAATCAAGCAGGGGGGCGGCTCGGCGCGAAGGAGCATGAGCGGAAACGGCGTGGGCGAGCCGCCGGCGCCGAGCAGGTCGGTGTCGCCGTCGAGGTCGAAGTCCGCCGCGAGCACGCTGTAGGTCCAGTCGGCGAGCGAATAGCTTGCGAAGTCCGAGAAATCGCCCTTGCCGTCGTTGAGATGGATCTGGATCCCCGCCGGGCCGTTCCACGAGAGCACGAGATCGAGCGCCCCGTCGTCGTTGACATCCGCGGCGAGGAAGCCGTTATCAAAGAACGCGTTGCGATGCTCGAACGTCTGGGAAATTTCGAGCTGCCCGTCCACGTTGTCGAGAATCGTGAGATACGGCAGGCCGACGTTGTCGAGGGTGTGCATGACCGCGGCGTCGGTGTCGCCGTCGCCGTCCCAGTCGCCGACTTCCACATACTCACCCTGATTGCTCGTCGTCAGCCTCTGGTCGATCGTAAAGTTCCCGTCACCGTCATTGATGAGCGTGAAAATGGCCGAGGACTCTCGCGATGCGATGGAAGTCGCAATGATGTCGAGATCCCCGTCGGAATCGAGGTCTGCCGTCTTCACGGCGCAGCGGACAAATGGTGGATTGAGTGTTTCGAGCGAGTAGTCGCCGCCGACCGAGAGCCCGCCCTGCCCGTCGCCCAGCAGGATCACGACGCGCGTGTCGATCGGATCGAACGGCTCGTCAGCGTCGCGCGGAGTGAAACCACACACGATAGCGTCGTCGTCGCCGTCACCATCCAGATCGGCAACATTCATTGCTATCGGATAGAAGTCTGCGAATCGAAGGACGGACTCGCTGGAGAATCTCCCTAGACCGTCATTGAACAGCAACCACATTCCACCAGGATTCTCCTCGTTCTGGGCGAAGATATGGACGACAGCCAGTAGATCAAGATCGCCATCGCGGTCCAGATCGACGAGCTCCGCGCGGGATACGCGAGGTTCAATCCCGCGATCACGTTGCCAGTGGATAAGCGGAGTGAAATCAAGGGTAGAACTCAGTAGAAAACTCCCTTGCCCCTCGTTTGCAAAGACCCATACAGACGGGTCAGATCTACTTGGAGAATCGAGAAACACGGCGTCGAGATCGCCGTCGCCGTCGATATCGCCGACCGACCCGTCACGCAACGACTCGAACAGGTCATCAATCGCCGGTGTAAACCCCTGGATATTCCCTGCGCGATCGTTGAACCGCGCGTGCATCGAGGGCGTAAGATCTGCTGAGAGCGAGAGGTGGTCAACCCAGCCATCGCCATTCACGTCGGCGAGCACGATCGCCCAGGGACCCCACTCGTTGGGCAGCACCTCCATCGGCCCGAAGCTGCCATCTCCGTTATTGCGATGGATGACCGCCCCCTCGCCGTTCTCGGTGGCGATGGCGGCGTCGAGATCGCCATCGTGATCGATATCGCCGAAGGCGATGCCCGTGTTGAACCAGACGCCGAAGAACTTATCGAATGATGAGTCGTACGAGCCGATGTGCTCGAACGCGCCCGTGCCGTCGTTGCGCCAGGTGTCCATGGTGGAAGTGCCGCTGCCGGAATCGATCGTTGCAAGATCGAGATCGCCGTCGCCATCGAGATCTTCGAGCGCCAGGGCGTAGGCCCACGGGCTGGGCGTGACCACGGAGTCCTTTGCCAGAGCGAACGCGCCGTCGCCGTCATTGAGCATGAACTTGATGCGACCGCGCGCGGGGATCGCAAGATCGAGATCGCCATCGCCATCGATATCTCCGATGGCGTGCCACGGGCCGGGATACGGGAACCCGCGATGGCCCAGGCCCCTCGGCGTGATCTCGCCGATCGGGACGCTCTGCGCCAGTGTCAGCGCACCCGTGCCGTCGTTGAGCAGGATCGAGGCGTCGTCGCTCATCGTGTTTATTGTCGCAGCGTCGATATCACCATCGGAATCGAAGTCGCCGACGATGATCGCGCGCGGCTCATCGCCCACTGCGATATCGACGTGCTCGCCGAACGTCCCGTCGCCGAGGCCCGGAAACACCGAGACCGTGTCGTCGTAGGCGTTGGCGACGACGGCGTCGAGGTTGCCATCGCCATCCATGTCCGCGAGTTTTATTGCGGTCGCTTCCAAACCCGCGAGGTACCCGACCGCCGGCTCGAAGACGCCGTTGCCACGATTGATGAACACTGTAATGTAGGAGATTTCTCGGCGGTGCACCTGGTTGATGGACCCTGCACAGACCACATCAAGATCGCCGTCGCCATCAAGATCGCCTATGTCAAGATCGGTCATCTGCCCTGTCACGAACTCGGTAAAAACCCAGTCCGCACGCTGCATGGTGTATGGGAACAGGGGATGCCCACGACCGGGTAGGGCCGGGATTGGCTGCGCAAATCCGGACCCACAGATTATGAATAACGACGAAATGCAAGCCCAACGCCCGCGAATAACCCGGTTTGCATCGACCATGCCAGCCTCCGGATGTGATCTTACCACATCCACCGTTTCTCCACAAGCCCCTCTCGTTTGCACATTATTCCCACCTGTGCTAGGTTCACACCCGAGAACCGAATGTCGGGACTCAATCCGAACACAGGCTGTGGAAATGGGAGGTCTGACATCATGTTGAAACTTCGATCGACTGTGGTGGTGCTGGGCGTGACTGCGGCTACCGCCGGCTTGAGTGCGCAGGTGATTACGGAATGGCGGGGAGGGGATGGAGATTGGACGGATGACAACTGGGACAACGGCAACCCGACCGCCGACGATCGAGCGGTGATCAACGATGGGACTGTTGACATCGATGATGATGAGGTCGTCGATACGATCGTGCTTGGCGAAGATGGTGGCCTCCGCATCTACGGCCCCGGCAGCCTGACTCTCGATAACGACGACCACAACGCGCACGAGTGCCCGACATCCCCGCCGCAGCCGAACTGCACGATTCGCGACGACTCGATCGTCAATGGATGGCTGGAACTCCGCGCGCCCAGCGGCGACGCCGGCGATCTGATCTTCACCACCAACAACCACATCTTCGAGGGCACGGGTCGCATCGAGGACATCAAGCAGGGCGGGCGCATCGAGATCGATCCGGACATCTACTTCATGAATCGGCTCACCGACGAGTCCGGCTGGGCCGGCATCCACGGCTCGGTGTATATCTTCGGTCACACCGGCGGGACGGTCGATGGCGAGTTCCGCAACGAGGGTCGCGTGCAGGCAAACAGTAAAGGACCTGAGTTTACCCTCACCATTGACGCGGTCACGAAGGACAACTCCAATGCTGAGTGGATCACCTCCTGCGAGGCCGTGCTGCTATTCAAGCGGGAGGCACTGGACCTGGAAGGAGACTTCACAGACGACCCGCCGGGCATTCGTGCCGGCTCCGGGATATTCGACTTCGAGGCCGACATCTGGACGTGCGGTACGTTCACGCGCAACGGCTGCTGCGGCATCGAGGTCGATGATACCTCGTTCAGCTATGCAACCTACGTCAGCACGGCAGACCCAGTATGCTCCAACCCCGGCACGTCGGAGACAAGCCCGACCGATTGCGACGATCCGTGGACAGTCTCGTCCGACGTCACGGCATCGTACAACACATGCCCCGGCAGCTGAGCGAAGCTTATCACTCTCATGGACGAAGCGCCCCGCGTTCGACGCGGGGCGCTTTTTCGATCCGAGCATCTCGCAACCGCACGCCATGGTTCTTCGTAGATGTTGGCGTATCGGCGTCGCCCTGACGCGCAACGGGTGCTCACGCGTGGATCACCCGCCCCTCGCTCGCCAGCGCCGCCTCACGCACGCTCTCGTGCATCGTCGGGTGCGCGTGTACCGTCACGATCAGCTCCTCGCTCGTCGCCTCCAGCCTTCGCGCCAGGCTCAGCTCGGCGATAAGTTCGGTCGCCTGGTCGCCCATGATGTGTGCGCCCAGGATCTCGCCCCGCGGCAGGCCGCGGATGATCTTGGTGAACCCGTCGGTGTGGTGGCTTGCGATGGCCATTGCCAAGGGCGGTGAAGGGGACATTGCCGACCGAATGGACGGTCCCCTGCTTGAGCCCATGGGCAT
>CBDVAM010000155.1:0-7660 GCA_965371965.1 uncultured Phycisphaerales bacterium | reverse complement strand
GGACCCGCCCCGCCTCGTCCCCGGCGAGCATCCCCAGCGACTCACCCAGCGAGCACGCCGCCACCAGCCCCAGCGAGACCGCCTCGCCGTGCAGCAGCGGGGCGTCCGAGGCCAGACCCGTGCCCGAGAGTCCCGCGAGAGGTTCGATGGCATGGGCAAAGGTGTGCCCGAGGTTGAGCAGCGCCCGCCCGCCGCTCCCTGCCAGCTCATGCTCGTCTGCCGCGACGACCCGGGCCTTGATGGCTACGTTGCGGCGCACCAGCTCGCAGATGGTCGGCCCATCGCGCGCGATGATCTCCCCGCCCCGCTCCTCAAGCCAATCGAACAACGCCGGATCACCCCACTCAGCGCTCAGCATCGCGTGCTTGACACACTCGCCCAGCCCGCAGCGGAACTCTCGATCGGGCAGCGACTCCAGCACGTCCACGTCCGCGACGACCATCGCCGGCTGATGAAACACCCCGGCCATGTTCTTTCGCAACGACCCGCCCCGCGCGGTGCCCAGGTTGACCGCGGTCTTGCCCCCGACCGACGCGTCCACCATGGCCAGCAGCGTGGTGGGGCACTGGACGACCGGCACGCCGCGCCGATACAGCGCCGCGACCAGCCCTGCCACGTCGCCCACGATGCCGCCCCCCAGGGCCACGACCGGCTCGCCTCGCTCCTGGGCGGTCGCGCACAGGCGTTCGAGCAGCCGGCCCAATGAATCCATGCTCTTATCCCGCTCGCTGGGCGCGAACTCCACGACCGTCGCCTCGAATCCCGCCGACCCGAGCGAATCTCTCACGCGAGCGATGACCGCCATTGGCAATCCGGTGTCGGCGACGACGAAGGCGCGTGCCGGGGCGTCGCCGAGGGTCTCCCTCACCAGATCGCCGAGACCGCCGAGCGTGGCGTTCCCGATGAGAACGTCATACGACCGCTCGTCGAGGTCGATCCGGACGCTCGCCGGGGTCATGGGCGCGCGTTCCTCGCACGCTCCCACGCGATCTCCTTCGCGTCGCCCCACATCATCTCCAGGTCGTAATAGGCCCGGACATTCGCCTCGAACACATGCACGACGACATCGACGAAGTCACACAGCAGCCAGTCGGACGCATCATCGGCGGACTTCCCGTAGGCCGCAAAGCTCATCTGCTCGCCCAGGTCCTCGACGTGCTGGATCGCGGACGCCATCTGGCGCCTGGAGGTGCCCGTCGCGATCACCAGCAGATCGGTCACGGTGCTCAGCCCCCGGACGTCCAGCACGACGACCTCCTCGCACTTGTCGTCGCTGAGCATGCGGGCTACCTCGACCGCGAAGGCCTGGGCCTTCTCGGGGTCGGCCTGGCGTCGCGGTCGATCGGGGCTCGCCTTGGGTTCCAGGCTCAGCCGTTTGGGCGACGATCCGCGTTTGGTACTGTCTTTTGGAGATTGGGCCATCTGCATCGAGGATAGCTCTTGTGGCGAGGCCTTGGAGCTAATCACTCGCCAAAGGTCCGCGCTTCTCGCCCTTGCGCAAGATCCACGCGAACCGCCCGATCCGGCATCGCGCCGAGGCCTCGCCTAGATCCTCGATCCTGGCGATCATCCGCCCGCCCGGTCTCAAGACCCGCAACAGCTCAAGCTTCGCCTCCATCGGGTCGCCCTCCATCGCCTCGCCGACCGGGCACAGGGCGACCGTCACGTCGAACGAGCCCTCGACCTCGCCCGCCAACTCGCCGCCCGTGGCGAACTCGACCGAGACATTGGGCCTGGGATACCGCTTGCGGGCGTACCGGACCGACTCGCCGTCGCGTTCGATCGTGACCACGGCGCCGCTGGCACCGACGATGTGCGCGACGAGTTCGCCCGCGAGCCCGGTCCCGGCGCCGGCGATGAACACCCGAGAGCCCGGGCGGATCGATTCGGCGATCGGCTCGAAGCCATCGGGCAGCGCGTCGTGAGTGAGATCCTGGTATCGGCGCGAGGCGCCCGGGCGGATCCGCATCTGCTCGCCGTCGGGGAATCGCACGTCGTAGATCCAGTTCCCGGCACGCGCGAAAAAAACCGGGCGCTCGCGCCGGCGCGCGTAGCGCACGCCTGCGACGACCAGGGCCTTGGGCGATTCCTGACTGTCGCCGCCAGTCGTGCGATCGCTCTTGGGCTCGCTCTCAGACATGCAGTTCGGCCGCGGGGTGACGTACCTGCGGCTGCTCAACCGGGGCGTCGATCCACGCGGTCCCCTCGCCGTGAGCCGGCACGGTGAGTGCATAGGGGCGTCCCTCGTGCGTCTCTTGTGCGAGTTGCGGCGTGTTGCAATCGCGCGAGAGGTGCATCAAGACGACATGGTCGCGAGGCTCGATGAGCTCTGATGCGTTGGCCGCCTGCTGATTGCTGAGATGGCCCGCGCCGCCCATGATCCGGCGCTTCAAGAACGCCGGTCGCGCCGAGGCCTCTTGCAGCTTCGGGCAATAGTTTGACTCGATCGCCAGAAGGCTCACCCGATGCAGGAGATCGATCAGATCGCTGGTGACCGAGCCCAGGTCTGTCGCGATGCCGATCGACGCTCCCGAGGCGAGGTCGAAGCGGTACGCGATGACGCCCCTCTCGTCGTGGAACTCCTCGCTGGTCGAGGTCCGCACGCCGCTCATCGCCATGAACGGGCCGTCAAACAGCGTCATCCGCGCCGGCGCAAGGCCGCACTGGCGTGCCCAGACCTCGTGGCGCTCGTGGACATGGATCTTGAACGGCAGGTGCTCGCGTGATCCCCAGCCGCTATGAAAATGGTCGCGATCGAAGTGGGTCACGAAGGCGTCGGTGACCTCGCTGAGGCTGACGCCTCGCTCGTGGAGCAGCCTCTGGGTGCGCCTCGGGCTCAGGCCCAGGTCCACCAGCGCGAGGCGGCGCGAGCCGTCGCGCCTGCGGAACTCGATCGCGCTGCAGTTGCCGCTGGACCCGCTGGCCAGCACGCTGAATCGTGCCTGGGTCGCCGGGTAATCTGGCGATAGCATCTGAGTGCCTCCTTGCTACTCGGGCTCGGGCTGCTCGCCCAGCACGGCCAGTTCCTCCACATCGAGGGCGGGGTCGTGGGGGGAGTTGGGGTCGTGTGCGCGCATCCATGCGCCAAACCCCGGCGGGGGTGTCTGCTCACTCGCGGATATCCCGCGCTTGCTCTCTCGGATAAACCGGGCCATGTCGGCGAGCGGGGCGCAGCTCTCGCCCCTGCGGTCCAGCTCCGCGAGCACGTCGTTCTGGGGCAGGTTCGGGCGCAGCAGCTCTCGAAACGCCGACTGGGTCGCACGAATATCCTCGCCCGAGTACCCCGCGCGACGCATCCCGATCACGTTGATACCCGCGATCCGGTTGCGGGCCCGGCTCATGCAGTACGGCAGCACGTCGCGGCTCGCGCCCATGTTGCCCGTCAGCATCGCCAGACGCCCGATCCGCGCGTACTGATGCACCCCGGCGTTGCCGCCCATATTCGCGAGTTCATGCACTTCGGCGTGCCCGGCGACAAGAGCCCCGTTGACCATGACGACCTTGTCGCCGATCTGCGCATCGTGCCCCACGTGCGAACACTGCATCATGAACACGCCATCTCCGACCGTCGTCGGATGATCCTGGCGCGTCGAGGCGTGGACCGCCACATTCTCGCGGATCAGGCAATCGCGCCCGATCCGCACGCCGCCGGTGGGCTCGCCCGGGCGGAACTTGAAGTCCTGGGGCTCGCGCCCGAGCACCGCGAAGGGCCAGATGATCGTCCCCTCGCCGACGTCTAAGGGTCCCAAAAGATGTGCCTGGGCGATCACCCGCACGCCCTGGCCCAGGCGGACCGGTCCCTCGAGAACGCAGTACGGACCGATCTCGACATCGTCGCCAAACTCGGCCTTGGAATCGACGATCGCCGTGGGATGGATCTTGGCCATGGGCCAGATGGTAGCGGGGCGAAGCTAGCATCCCAGAATGCAGATCCCGGTTGTCGATCTCGGGCGGATGGCGTATGCGCGGGCGTTCGCGATCCAGCGCGAGCACCACGAGCGGGTGCTCGCGGGTCGCCAGGTGCCCGGGTCTGCGCCGGGATCGATCCTGCTTGTCGAGCACGACCCGGTCATTACCATGAGCGCCAAGGCCGAGCGGGGCTCGCACCTGCTGGCGAATCAGGAAACGCTGGATCACATGGGAGTCGCGCTGGAGCCAACCGATCGGGGCGGGGACATCACCTATCACGGCCCCGGGCAGGTCGTCTGCTACCCCATCATCGATCTCGAGCGTCTGGAGATTCGCCTGGGCGACTATCTGAGGCTGCTGGAGCGGGCGATCATCGGGGCATTGGGCGAGTTTGGATTGGCGGGCCTGATCGATCCGTCGGCGACCGGCGTGTGGGTCGGATCGACAGATGATCCAGCGGTACCAGGGGCGAAGATCGCCGCGATCGGGATCCGGGTGCGCCGATGGGTGACCTTGCACGGCCTGGCGCTCAACGTCTGCCCGGATCTTGAGCACTTCGGGCTGATCGTGGCGTGCGGGCTCAGCGGGCGGACGGTGACGAGCATGGAAACTGAGCTGGGCACGCGATGTCCGACCATGGACGAGGCAAAGTCGGCGATCGCGCGTCATCTGCTCGATCAGCTCGCGGCGTCGCGGATCCGGGAATAGGTGAGTTCGACGTCGCTCTTGAGCTGCTTGGTGCGGACGAGCCTGAATCGCCTGCCGTCGCGCAGCGACTCGACCGCACGCCCGGTCGCGGCGCTCTGGGCCTCGTCGTCGCCGAGAAGCAGTGGGGCGACATACACGATCGCCTCATCGACGAGGTCCTGGGCGAACAGCGAGCCGAGCAGGCCCGGGCCGGCCTCGATGAGCACGTTAGTCGCGTCGTAGCGGTCGGCGAGTGCGCGCAGCAGCAACTCCAGATCGACGCGACCGTTGACGGGAGTCGGCACGCCCACGATCTCGACGCCGGCGCTCTCCAGGCGCGTCCGCCGATCCGTCACAAGCTCGGCGACGGCAATCTCCTTGGCACACGCGATCGAGGTCGGAAACTCGTTGGCCGAGCGGATGATGGCGGCGTCCTCGGGCGTATCGAGGTGGGTATCCACGATGACCCGCCGGGCGATCCGCCTGACCCGCTCGACGCCGCGGGCATTGAGCATCGGGTCGTCTGCGAGGACGGTCCCAAGGCCTGTGAGAATGACATCGACGCGTGAGCGAAGGCGATGGACGCGGGCGCGGGACAGCTCGTTGGAGATCCACTGGCTCTCGCCCGAGCGGGTCGCGATGCGCCCATCGATGGTCTGTGCCCATTTGGCGATGACCCACGGCAGGCCCGCCTTCGTGCGTCTGATGAACGGGTCGGCGGCGCTGGTGGCGAGGGCGCTGACGCCGCAATGCTCGCTGGGCACGCCGGCGCTCTTGAGGATGCCGGCGCCGTTGCCGCTGAGGCTGTGGGGATCGGGCCTTGCGTAGACGACGCGGGCGATGCCCTGTTGGAGGATGGCCTCGGTGCAGGGTGGCTGCTTGCCGACGTGGGCGCAGGGTTCGAGCGTGACGTACATCGTCGCCCCGCGCGGGTCGTGCCCGAGCCGCTTGCACGATGCCAGGGCGTCGCGCTCGGCGTGGGGTCCGCCGAACTTGCGGTGATGGCCCAGGCCGATGATCTCACCGTCCTTGACGATCACGCAGCCGACGCAGGGGTTCGGCTCGACGTCGCCGCGACCTCGCAGGGCGATGCGCCCGGCGATGTCGAGATACCTGCGATCCTCGATTGCGCAGCGCGGTTGCAAGGGGGGTTCCTGGTTAGTGCGTGTGGTTGGGTCCATGCGAGGGATCGAGAATCGTGGGCATTGAGTTGGATGGATGATAGATTCGCGGGCCGGCTCGGGCGTGCCACCAACCATGGCTTTGCATGGTTGGTGCTCTTTGGACCTAGGAGCACCGACCGCTCAGAGCAGCGGTCTGTGGCACGGGTCGGTATGGGTCGTCACGGGTCGGCGCGGATTTGCACGAGTGGGAGTTGTCCTTGGAATCTTGCAACCGGGGCACGGTGGTTGGACGGACATAGTGATGAGCGTTCTCGGGTTCTCTGGGGGCGCTCGACACTCGTGGGCGGTCACGATTCCAGATTGGATCGGGCACGCCTTGGTTGCGCTCGCGTCTTGCGCGAGCTGCGCCCATTGTCTGCTTCCGCCTCGTTGTGGGGCGGCCATTCATGCCGCGATTGCGGTGTTATTGTCAAGGAGAAGTGCCATGTCGAATCAGGGCCGGTTTCGAGAACGGGGGTTTACGCTCTTTGAGGCACTCATACTCGTGGCGATTGTTGCACTCATCATCGGGATTCTGCTCCCGACGATGGGTCGTACGGGGTGCGGTAGTCGTCAACTCAAGGACTCATCGCAGATTCGCGGCATCCATCAGTCCATGGTGCAATGGGCGATGCAGAACAACGAGCGATTCCCATCGCCGAGTTTACTGGATCCTGATGGCAACACGATGGACGTCGGCCAGCGCGATGATCCGTCGCAGGCGTTCAGGCTCGACAGCACCCGCAACATATTCTCGTTGCTCATCTTCCATGGGGCGGTCCCCGTCGAGATGTTCGTGAGCCCCGCAGAGCAGGGGCCGATCATCGAATATGATGGCTACGAGGTCTCTGATCCGAGCGCCGCGTCGAACCCGGCGATGGCGTTGTGGGACCCGGCGTTCCGCGCCACGCCACGCGACAGCGCCATCGGCGATCAGAGCGAGGGCGACGAGGGCTCGTTCTCGTATGCGCACACGCCGCCGTTCGGCAGGCGCGGCGAGACGACATGGCGCGACACATACAGCGCAAGTCAAGCCGTGCTCGGCAACCGCGGCGCAAGCTGGACACGCGATCAAGGCGGCGACTGGGAACTGCTAGACAGCACGCACGAAATCGTCGGCGATTACTCCAAGCCTGTCGGCGAAGAGAGCAACACCCTGCTCATCCACGGCAGCCGCCTGAAATGGGAGGGCAACATCGCCTATCAGGACAACCGCGTGATCTTCGAGACCCGGCCCGATCCCGAGGATCTGCCCTTCACCTTCGCGGGCCTCGGCGTGCGAGCGGACAACCTGTTCGCCAACGAGGACGACGCGTCGGGCACGCCCGATGACGAGCAGCGCGTGAATGCAAAGAGCGACAACGTGAACGCGTTCCTGCGGTCGTACTCGGATCGGATCTCGGGCAGCGTGCCGGACGATGAGGGCGAGGGTGTGCTCGACGTGAGATTGGAGATCTTCTACGACTGATCCGCGATCGATCCGCGGAGTTGATCGGCCAGGTTGACACGGGGCCCACGCATGGCGATGCGTGGGCCTCTATTATCTGGACGAGACTCATAGGGGCTCAAGGAGACGCGTGTGAGCGAGAAAGATCCTGACATGCTGGTCGATCTGATGGCTGTCACCACCGACTTTGAGGGTGAGGTGATCGTCAAGGCGCTCGAGGCCGAGGGCATCCCGGCGAGTGTGGTGAGTGCCGCGGGCAGAACCCTGAGTTGGATGGTCGCGGTCACCGATCCGATCCGTGTGCAGGTGCGCCGTCAGGATCTTGAGCTTGCCCGTGAGGCCCTGCGGAACACGCGCGAGGAGTCGGTGGATCTCGATTGGGACGAAGTGGATGTGGGAGAGCCCGAGACATCCGCGAGCGGGCCACGCTCACCCCGGCCACGGCGCGGAGCTT
>CBDVAM010000154.1:0-8027 GCA_965371965.1 uncultured Phycisphaerales bacterium | reverse complement strand
CGCAAGACAACGGCACGCAAGACCGTTGGTGCCAAGCGGACCACCGCTCGCAAGACCACGACCGCCAGCAAGCGTCGCAAGACCACCGCTCGCAAGGCCACGACCGCCAGCAAGCGTCGCAAGACAACGGCACGCAAGACCGTTGGTGCCAAGCGGACCACCGCTCGCAAGAGCCCGGTCCGCAAGACCGCCGCTCGCAAGCCCCGCACCACGGCGCGCAAGAGCACCGCTGCCAAGCGCACCACCGCCCGCAAGCCCGCCGTGCGTCGCACGATAGGACGCACGCTTCGCATCGGCAGCGCCCGCAAGAGCCGCCCGGCCTACCGGCGCGCCGCGTAATCGCGACCGCCTCAGTTGAATCGAACAAAGCCCCGGGCAACCGCCTGGGGTTTTTTCTTTGTATCAGGTGAGACCGATGAGGCTCGCCACTGGTGTCAGCTCTTGGGCTTGAGAGCCACATCCCGCTTGGCACCCGCCTCGCCCCGCTCGATGCCCTGGCGATCCAGGAACCCATGCCACGCCCGCTCGTGGACGCTCCAGAAGTGCTCGAACATTTCGGTGTTGGAATATCGGGCCATGGCGTCATGGGCGGCGGCGGACATCGAGGCCCGGCGCTCGCGGTCTCGCACCAGACCGACCAGCGCCTCGACCCACGCCTGCACATCGCTGCCCGCCACCACCAGGCCCGTACGCTCGTGCCCGACAATCTCCTTGGGTCCGCCCTGGTCACTGACGATCGCGGGCAGGGCGGATGCCTGGGCCTCCAGGACCGCCTGACCCAGCGTGTCGGTCAGCGAGGGGAACACGAAGACATCGCCCGAGGCGTACAGGGCCGAGAGCTCGCGCCCGTGGCGGAATCCCAGGAAGGTCGCGGGGGTGCGTGCGAGTTCTCGGGCCATGGCGGCGCGGTATGGCCCGTCGCCGACGATCACCAGGTGGGCGTCCACGCCGAGGTCCGTAAGGCGTCTGCTGGCGCGTGTCCAGACGTCGGTGAGCATGAGCAGGTTTTTCTCGACGCTGACGCGCCCGCAGTAGATGACCTTGACGCCCGGAGCCACGCCGAGCCGGTCCCAGATCGATGGGTCTCGCCAGCGCGGGTGGAATGCCTGGGTGTCGCAGCCGGCGGGGAGCACCTCGAGGCGGTCTCCATCGACGCCGATCTTGCGCAGGGGTTCGAGCGAGGCCGAGCTGCGGGTGAGCACGGTCGAGAATCGCCTGTAGAACAGGCGCATCGAGTGGGCCGCCGAGCGCGTCATCACGTGGTCGTCGAACAGGTCATCGACGTAGGCGGGGAAGTCGGTGTGGTAGGTGCCGACGACCGGGACGCGCTTCATGCCCGAGGCGATCAGCCCGAGCACGCCGACCGGCCCGGGGGTCGAGACGTGGATCACGTCGGGCTGGAGGCGATCGACGATGCGCAGCGCATCGAGTATCGGCGGGAGGACGATCTCCAGGTGGTCATATCCGGGCATCTTGGCCGCGAACCGCGGGCGGAGATTGTGGATGTAGGACTCACCCGCCACCTCCATGTTCGTCGAGGTGATGATGTCGAGTTCGCGTCCAGTCGAGCGGGCCATCGCGCCCATCGTGCGGATGAACCGCGTCACGCCGTTGACGTCGCCCAGCGTGTCTGTGAACAGGGCCACGCGGATGGGGCGGTCGCGGATGGGCACGTGCCCATCGAGGGTCTCTCTGAGGCGCTCGGCGAGCCAACGCTCCTTGTTCTGCTGGAACATGCTGTACACATAGGGCAACTGGGCCACCTCGAGCATCGCGTAGGAAAACGCGTGGTTCAGGATCGCGACGCGATCGTTGCGGGCAATCAGCCGCACGGCCTTGTCGTTGAGAAGCCCGCCGACCGCCGAGGACAGGTCGCTGACGAATCGCTCCATCTCCTCGTGGCGGCTGAACGGCGGTCCGTCGCCCCATGTCTGGGGATCGAGGCGAGCAACCAGATCGGGGTAGCGTTCCAGCATCCTTGGCAACGCCTCACCGAAGGCCTGTATGAGCGGGTGAGACCGGCGCTTGCGTTCGAAGACCCTTCTGCGGAGCGTGTCGATCGCCAGCGAGACGCGCCCGGGTTCGCGCTCCTTCACGCCGGCGAACCGCATCAGGCGAGCGCGCCCAAAGCGCGTGCGGGGGCGACCCTGGGCCTCGTATCTTCGTGATGCGAACTGCGCACCAACGCCCATGAACTGGTGCGCCAGACGGGCCGCGTGCCCACCCTCGCCCCTCGCCCTGCAACGCGTACCCATCATCTCTGCCAGGAAACGCGAGGGATCCGGTGTGCCGGCTGGGGTTTCACTGGATTGATCGATCTCCGTCCATGTGCGCCCAATATTCAAGTTCGCGTGGTCGTCCGAGCCGCCGGTCTGCCCCTTCTGCCACGACTGAGGCCAGACCGGGTCGAGGTCGTGGCGGTTGGCGAGTTCGAGGATCTTGCCCGGGGTCAGCGTTCGGCAGAACCGCTCGAGGGTGTCGCGGTGTCTTTGGTCGTGTGCGCCGTTGAGCGTCTCGAAGCACTTGAACAGCAGGGCACACCGCTCGATGTGCCAGACACTCAGACGCCCGTTCAGGTCGTAGAGCGGGTGGGCGAGCGAGTGGGCGAGATGCTGACGTTTGAGCCAATGGGCGAAGTCGTAGATGTCGTCGCGCAGGCCCAATGCGCGGATCTGCTCGTGCTGCTGTGGGTTGAGGTCCCAGACAAGCACGTGCATTCTGCAACGGTCCTCGGGGAAGTGGCTGGTGACCTCCTCGCCCACGATGAGATTCTCGAAGCCGCGCTCGACCAGGGTCATGGCGCCATCGATAGTGTCGTGGTCGGTGATGGTGACCAGGTCCATCCCGCGAGCGCGGGCCTGGTCGTAGGCCTGCTCGGGGGTGGTGTAGCACTCGGGCACGCCCAGCAGGCCCAGGGCCGCCAGCGCCGAGCCGCACGATGCGTTGGTGTGGACGTGGGTGTCCATGCGGAGCACCGTCGCGGGCAACGCGCGAGGGGCCTCCTGCGTGTCGGATCGTGCGGGCATACGGTCTGATTGGGCGTGTGGGCCTGTGGCTTTCCCGCTGATAGGCGTCGATGGGTCGCTCACGGCGCACAGAGCCTACCGCACCGCAGAGCCGCCCGCGCGGAATATCCCGCGTTCGGGAGCGGTTGTTCGGTCTTCACGAAACCTTTATCAGGAGCTTGACATGGCACGCTTGGAAACGATCGAACCGGCCCAGTCCGAGGGGAGGGTCAAGGAGATCTTCGATGGCCCGCTCAAGGGCAAGGAACTGAACATCTTCAAGGGGATGGCCAACTCCCCGGCGGTCCTCGACGCCTATCTGGGCATCTCCGGCGCCCTGAAGAACGCCTCGCTCAGCCAGGCCCAGCAGGAGGTTGTGCAGCTCGTCGTCGGCCAGGCAAACGGCTGTGACTACTGCCAGGCGGCGCACACCGTCATCGCCAAGGGCGCGGGTCTGACAGAAGCCCAGACTATCGGCGCACGCCGGGGCTCGATCAACGACGATCCGAGGCTGAACGCGATCGCGAGATTCGCGTCGGCGATGCACGAGAAGAGGGGCTCGGTCAGCGACGACGACCTGGCGGCTTTCCGCGACGCGGGATTCGACGACGGGCACGTCGCCGAGGTCGTCGCGAGCTATGCGCTGGCGACGTTCACCAACTACTTCAATCATGTGAACCAGACTCCGGTGGACTTCCCGGCACCGCCGAGCATTTAGAGCACGCTCGAAGGCCCCTGTGAATCTGGCCCGATTCGTGGAAAAAGAACAGGGCCCCGCGCCGGTGAGGCTACCGGCGCGGGGCCTGTCGCAGGGGATGCCATCGTTCGATCGGACGCGGGCTCCACACGCAGTATGCGATTCGTTCCGACGAAGACAACGCGCTGCGCCAGAGCCCCCACTATCGGCCCGGATCTGTAGGGCCTCTTGGGTCTACACTGGCCCATGGCTCGCAAGCACGTGGGCGTCTTCCCGGGCTCCTTCGATCCGATAACCTTCGGACATATCGACGTGATCGTGCGCGGCAGGCGTCTGTTCGATGAACTGATCGTCGCCGTGGGCCAGAATCCCGGCAAGGACGAGCTGTTCAGCCCCACCGAGCGCGAGGAGATGGTCCGCGAGCTGATCGGTTCGATCGTTGAAGACGAGCCCGACGAAGCGAGCGTGCGCGTCGAGACGTACTCGGGTCTGACGGTCGATTTCGCCCGCTCGGTCGGCGCGACGGCCCTGCTGCGGGGCATCCGCAACCTGTCCGACCTCCAGTACGAGATCCAGCAGGCGGTCACCAACCGGGAGGTCGCGAATCTCGAGACCGCCTTCGTCGTCGCGGGCCAGAGCTTCGCGTACGTCTCCAGCAGCCTCATCAAGCAGGTGACGGCACTGGGTGAGGACCTGGGCTCGCTGCGAACGATGGTGCCCGAACTGGTCGTGGAACGACTGCGCCAGAAGAAGGCAGAGGGGCACCCGACGTTGGAGCGGTTGCGGCAGGTGTGAGGGTCAAGCGACCCCACAACGCGGGAGCCCGGCGGGAGGGACAACGCGTGAACCCCCCGTGTCCTGTGTTAGACTCGACGGATTGTGGGAGATGATCCGCTCACATCACATGTGACCCAGCTTCTGCGTGATGCCTCCACCGAGCCTCGCGCCGCCGAGGAACTGCTGCCGCTGGTGTATCAGCAGCTCCGGGCCGCGGCTCAGCTCCAGATGGCCTCGGAGCGAGAGGGGCACACGTTGCAGCCCACGGCGCTGGTCCACGAGGCGTTCTTGAAGCTGGTCGGTGATCGGGAAATGCCATGGCAGAATCGACGCCATTTCTACGCCGCGGCTGCCGAGGCGATGCGCCAGATCCTGCTGGACCACGCGCGTGCGAAAGGACGCCAGAAGCGAGGCGGCGACCGCAGGCGCGTGCCGCTCAGCGTCGCCGATATTGCCGATTCGTGGAATTTTGAAGAAATCGTGAGCCTCGACGAGGCTCTTCGACGCTTGGAGTTGCGGGACGAGCGGATCGGCGAGGTTGTTCGCCTGCGGTTCTACGCGGGATTGAGCATCGAGCAAACAGCCGAGTCGCTTGATATCTCCCCCGCGACCGTCAAGCGGCGTTGGGAGTTTGGGCGGACCTGGCTGTTCCGCGAGCTTGGATGAGGTTGTTCGCAATGGGTGATACCGCAGAACATGGCTTGGAGCGGGCGGCGGAGATCCTTGAGAGGGCAAAGTCCCTCGATGGCGACGAGCGCGAACGCTACCTCGACGAGGCGTGCGTGGGTGATGAGGTATTGCGCGCTGAGATCGGCTCGATGATCGCCGCGAGCGAGCGGGTGGGCGACTTCCTGGCGAGCCCGTCGCTCGGCGGGGCCGCCGGCACGATCCAATCGTCCAATCACGAGAAGCCCGGCACGATCATCGGGCGCTACAAGCTGCTCGAGCTGATCGGCGAGGGTGGCTTCGGCGCGGTCTATATGGCCGAGCAGAGCGAGCCGGTCCGGCGCAAGGTCGCGTTGAAGATCATCAAGCTCGGCATGGACACCAAGCAGACGCTCGCCCGCTTCGAGGCCGAGCGCCAGGCACTGGCGATGATGGATCACCCTAACATCGCCAAGGTGCTGGATGCCGGCGCGACCGAGACCGGCCGACCGTATTTCGTGATGGAGCTGGTCAAGGGCGTCCCGATCACCGAGTACTGCGACGCCGAGAAGCTCTCGACGAGGGACCGCCTGGAACTTCTGACGCGTGTCTGCAACGCGGTGCAGCACGCCCATCAGAAGGGCGTCATCCACCGCGACATCAAGCCGTCGAACGTGCTGGTCACCATCGCCGATGGCAAGCCCATCCCCAAGGTGATCGATTTCGGGATCGCCAAGGCAACCGGGCGAGCGCTGACCGACAAGACGCTGTTCACTGGGTTCCGCCAGCTCGTCGGCACTCCGGCCTACATGAGCCCCGAGCAGGCCGAGATGTCCGGTGTCGACGTCGACACCCGCAGCGACATCTACTCGCTCGGCGTGCTGCTCTACGAACTGCTCACCGGCACGACGCCCTTTGAGCCCGGGCGTCTGCACTCGGCCGCTCTCGGTGAGATGCAACGCATCATCCTCGAAGAATATCCCGACAGGCCCAGCACACGCGTGAGCACGCTGCGGGTGCGAGGCACAGAGGCTCGAAGGCACGAGGGCACAAAGCAGGGCGAGCCCGGAGCGCCGGGTCCATCCTCCCGGGACGAAAGGCCCATCGCCCGTGCTCGGGGCTCGTCGGCGTATTCGCGACCGGTCGCCGACCCCTCTTCGGCCATGGACATCGCCCAACACCGGCGCAGCGACCCGGCCTCGCTCACGAGGCTGCTGCGCGGCGACCTGGACTGGATCGTCATGAAGTGCCTGGAGAAGGACCGCGCGCGACGCTACGAAACCGCCAACGGCCTTGCGACCGACATCCAGCGCCATCTCGAAAACCAACCCGTGCATGCCGGCCCCCCTACCGCCGCCTACCGCTTCCGAAAGTTCGCCCGGCGCAACAAGGCCGCCCTGATCACGACCACCTGCGTCGCCGGCGCGCTCATCCTCGGCCTGTCTATCGGTGGGGCGTTTCTGTGGCGCGAACAGGCCCGTACGCTGGACGCACTGAACGAGAGCCATGAGTCACGCCGGGCCGAAGAGGTGCAGCGGCGTATCGCCGAAGACAATGAGGCCGTCGCCAAGGCCGTAAACGACTTCCTGGTCGACGATCTGCTGGCCGCCGTGGCGCCGTCGTCTGAAGCAGGTCGGGGCAAAGACGTTTCGATGCGGGAGGTACTGGACGAGGCGGCTGCGCGGATCGAGGAGGCGTCGCGCGTCGGAGGGCGCTTCGAGGAGATGCCCCTGGTGGAGGCGTCGATCCGCGCGACGTTGGGCTCAACGTACCACCTGCTCGGGGAATACGCCGCTGCCGCGCCGCATCTGGAGCGGGACCGTCTGCTGAGGCGTCGGGAGTTGGGCGAGGAGCATCGCGACACGCTCGCCTCTATGAACAACCTCGCGATCCTGTACCAGGAACAGGGGCGCTACGACGAGGCGGAGCCGCTGTACGTCAAGACGCTGAAGATCCGAAAACGCGTCCTTGGCGAGAAGCATCGCGAAACGCTCGGATCGATGAACAACCTCGCAAGTTTCTACAATTTAATAGGCCGCTACGATGAGGCGGAGTTGCTCTTCGTCGAAATGCTGGGCCTCATGCGCCGCGTACTCGGCGAGGAGGCTCCACTCACGCTCAACTGCAGCCACAACCTTGCAACCCTGTACTTGAATACGGGCCGCGAAGACGATGCGGAGCTGTTGTACATCAAGACGCTGGGTCTCATGCGCCGCGTATTCGGCGAGGAGGCTCCACACACACTGAATTGCATGGAAAACCTAGCAACCGTGTATCGGAAAACGGGCCGCGAAGACGAAGCGGAGCCGCTGTTCATCAAGACGCTGGAGATCCGAAAACGCGTCCTGGGCGAGGAACATCCAGACACGCTTAGGACAGTGGCCAAACTCGCGAGCGTGTACAAGAATCAAGGCAAGACGAACGAAGCCCGGCCGCTGGTTCGCGCGCTTAAGGCGGCCTGGCAGCGTCAAGCCAACCGTCCCGAAGCGTCGCCGGATGATAAGAATGACTTTGCGTGGTTTCTCCTGACCTGTGAGCCGACCGATCTCCGCGACCCCGATACGGCCCTGCCTCTCGCCCACGACGCCTGCGCCATGACGGACAACGCGAACCCGGCCTTTCTCGACACGCTTGCGCTCGCCCAGCACCTGACCGGCGACACGCCCGGGGCCATCGAAACCCAACAGAAGGCCCTGCTACTGCTCCCCCAGGACGCTGGCGGGCGCAGCGGCTACGAAGCCGCCCTCGCCAGGTACGAGGCCGCCAGGGAGCAGCCGCCCGACCCCAAGGAGGTGTCGCCCCCGCGAGAATGAAACTCAGACCCCCACATTGAGCACTCTCACTCTCTTCTCTGTGCCTTGTATGTTCCTGGTAAGAATAGGAGATGTTCGTCTTGGAGTGCT
>CBDVAM010000153.1:0-8051 GCA_965371965.1 uncultured Phycisphaerales bacterium | reverse complement strand
AGTTGGCGGTGACGATATCGGGGTGTTCGTCTTGGTTGAGATCGCCTATCTCGATTGCATGTGGTACGCGCCCGATGTTGACGCGCTGGTCGCCGCGCAGTACTCCGTCTGTTGTAAGAAGAAGTGACAGATCGTTTGTGCCGCTGTTCGCGCTGACCAGGTCCATCTTTCCGTCTAGATCGAGGTCAACGCTGAGGACCGCGGCCGGCGAAGATCCAACGTCGAGACGTCTTTGCTCGGCAAATGTGCCATCTCCTTGCCCGATCAAGACCGACAGATCAGCGCTCTGTCCGTTGGCAGTGATGATGTCGTGCCGCCCGTCGCCATTCACGTCGTCCAGCACCGCCGAACGGGGTTCAGACCCAACGGGGAAGGTTGGGCCTTCTGCGAAGGTGCCGTCTCCGTTTCCGGGAAATATCTGCACATAGTTGTTGGCACCGCTGATCGCGGCGATATCCAGCGTGCCGCTCGCGTCGAAGTCCGCCAACAGGATGCTGCGCGGATCGCGAACCCCCGGCATGCGCACCGAATCGTGGAAAGTACCATCGCCGCGTCCAAGGAGCACAATGTTGACATCGTGGCGTAGCCCGACGACGAAATCGAGGACGGCGTCGTTGTTGACGTCGCCCGTTGCAAAGGAGACGGGTCTGCCGGCGATATTGTGTGAAGCGAGGCTCGAGAACCTGCCGTCCCCAATGCCCAAGCGGACGGAGACATTGAATCCGTCTGTGTCTGCGGTCGCGATATCGAGCAGTTGGTCACCATTGAAGTCCGCGACGACGACTTCGACTGGGCCATTGCCCATGGGGTATTGCACTTGGGGTTCAAACCCGCCATCGACGCGCGCGAGCAGCACCGACACGGTATCGTTCCTGCCGTTCGCCACCAAGAGATCCAGCAGGCCATCGGCGTTGACGTCCGCCACGGTGACGCCGTCGTAGTCACCTGTGACCGGAAATGTCACCGGTTCGCCAAAGGAGCCGTCACCATTACCATGGAGGACGGTGATCTCATCGGAACGGCGGCTGCCCACGACGATGTCGGCCCAGCCATCTTCGTTGAGGTCCGCCGTGGCCAAGGCGATAGGTTCACGTATAGCAAGCCGCCTCGGCTCTGAGAACAGCTCATCGGGGTCACACTGAGCATGGGCCTGACCCGCCAGCACGATCAAGGAAACAACCAGGTGGTGCGTTCTCATTGGTGTTCTCACTTGTGCATCAGAGCTGGGAAACGAACGATGCATCAGTATAGCAAAAGCCCCCAAGATTCCAAGCAAACATTTTCGGACCTGCTCCCAGGTCCTCGCGAGGCACTTTGGGACTCCTCGCAAGGCGGCAAAAAATGGCCCAGAAGCTCAATGAACTCGTCGCCGTCGGCGTCGTTGCTTCCTGATGGAAGCTGCGCAGGGAGGGCGCGCAAGAGAGGGCGGGCGAATCGCGGCTCGTCGGCTGCGGATCGCGCGGGCGTATCGACCGGCGGATGCTGCGTATCGGCTCGACGCATGAGTTGGCGGTGTGTCCGCACTGAGTCGCTCAGCGGGGATGAAGTCTCGCGCCGCCGACGACCCTGTGGCGAGTTGAAGGCCGGTTCTACCCAGGAGGTTTGGCAGCGATCGCTCTGAGGGGCTGCGATCTGCGTCCAATCCAGGGGGTTCTATTGGGTTATGGGTCGATACGGACGAAGATCCGTAAGTTGGGGATCTGGTGGGGGAAAAGGGTGGTACAGTTGTGGGAGTAGGTTGGGGGGTTCGAGGAGTCCTTTCGGAGACACTGACGATGCGCGCACAGATTCTGGGTGTGGCCGCTGATCTTGCCCCCTTGGCTCGCCTTGGCGTGGCGGGCGTCCTGCTGAGCGGGCTTGCGGCCTGCTCGTATGAGAAGGACGAGTCTTCGGACATGGCGTTGGCTCGCGGCGATGGCCCGCCGCCGGCGGTTCTGGTGGGCGAGTACTGGATGAACCACGAGGGGTTTGGCCCGCCGCCGCCGGGGTATGAGAAGATCGTGGGCGAGGCGATGCCGAACTGGCAGGCCGGGGGGATCGGGCCTTCGTTGAATCCGATGCAGTGGGCACCGCTGGGCCCTCAGCCGATCGTCGACGAGTACTGGTCGGGGCCGGACGAGGCGAGCGGGCGCGTGGTCTCGATCGCGCCGCATCCGCTCTCTGAGAACATCGTGTATATCGCGAGCGCCTCGGGCGGTGTCTGGAAGACCGTGGATCAGGGGATCAACTGGGTGGCGCTGACCGATGAGCTGCCGATCCTGAACCACGGGTTCGTTGCGGTGGATCCGAACACCCCGACGACGGTGTACGCCGGGACCGGCGAGTACACGACCGGCAGCATGGGCGACGGGATCTTCCGATCGCTGGATGAGGGTGAGACGTGGGATCGCGTGGCGACGGTCGATCAGGTGGGGCCCAACTGTTCGGGGCTTGCGGTTGCGCCGGGGAACTCGAATCTGATCCATCACACCGGTTCGGCGGGATATTCCAGGAGCATCGACGGCGGGCTTGAGTGGACGACGACGTTGCCCCAGAACGTGTCGAGCCTGGCCCTGCATCCGACCAATCCGAACGTGCTATATGTGGCGGTGAGCGCCGATGGGATCTATCGATCCGACGACGGCGGGGTCTCGTTTCTCCGCCAGGGCAATGGGTTGCCAGCGAGCGGATCGGGCTTCACGCGCATCGTGATGACGATCGCCAAGAGTGATCCGGACCGCCTGTACGCGGCGTTTGTGCGCGGCGGCAACATCGATGGCACCTACGCCACCAACAACGGGGGCGACACATGGTCGCAGTTATTGAACGCCCCGAACTTCGCCAGGCCGCAGGCGTGGTATGACACGTTCTTGGCGGTGGATCCAGAGGATAAGAACATCGTGTACGCCGGCGGCGTGTTCCCGACCTATGGCGAGGCGGGCGTGACCCGCACGCTCGACGGTGGGGCCACGTGGAACGACGTGACCTACGGCACCAGCGAGCAGTCGCAGGTGCATCCCGACCAGCACTATCTGACCTTCGGTCCGACGGGGATCATCTGGCTGGGCAACGACGGCGGGGTGTGGAAGTCCACGGACAATGTCGTGACCTGGATCGACACCAACGCGACGCTGACGGTGACCCAGAACTACAACATCGCGCTGCATCCGACCGATCCGAACCGCGTGATCGGCGGGACCCAGGACAACGGCACGGTGGAACGCCAGATCGACGACCCGGATTGGCCCCAGATTCTCGCTGGCGACGGCGGGTTCAGCGCGTACGACTTTGACGATCCTGATTTCCGCCAGTATGCCACATATGTGTACCTCGCGGTGTATCGCCTTGAGGGAGGCGGCGCGAGGCGGATATCGGGGCCATGGGGCGGGGATCCGAAGAACTTCATCGCACCGCTGGTGATGGATCCGAACGACGCCAAGACCCTCTTGGGCGGGACCAATCGCATCTGGCGCACGCGGGACGCGGACACGGTTGCCAACTGGACCGCGATCAGCACGAGTGAGGTCGGTGGCGGGGGGACGATCAACGCGATCGCAGTGGCCCTGGGGAACTCAGACATCATCTATGTGGGCAACCGGCGCGGCGGGATCTGGCGGACGCTCAACGGGGCCGACTGGGAGGATCTCACCGATGCCGACCTGTTCGGAACATCTGTCAGCGACATCTTCATTCATCCCACCGACCCGGATGTGCTGTACGCGACTTTTTACAACACGAGCGGGGCGCGGGTGGTGTCAACGGCCAATGGCGGTGCGCGTTGGGACGATGCGACCGGTGATCTGCCGGTGGGCGTGAGCGCACGGGCGCTCGAGGTCGATTGGACGCGCGATCCGCCGACGCTCTTCGTGGGCTCCGGCCACGGCGTGTACGTGTCGTTCGACTCGGGCGAAACATGGATCAAGGACGCGGCGGATCTGCCCAACGTGAATATCGGGGACCTCGCGATCGACTTCACGAATCGGACGATCACGGCGGGGACGTACGGGCGCGGGGGCTGGCGCTCGCCGCTGCCCAATGGTCCCGGATGCCCGGGCGATATCGATGGCGACGGCGACGTGGACGCCGAGGACTTCTTCGGGTATCTGGACCTGTTCGCAAGCGGCCATGAGCGCGCGGATATCGACGAGGACGGCGACATCGACGCCGACGACTTCTTCGCGTATCTGGATCTGTTCGCCCAGGGGTGTGAGTGAGCGGATACCGGCGGGGATACCTGAGGCCCGCGTGAATCGCTGGCGACGTTGGCGGGCGTGGTGCGCGCGCTGGAAGCGGCACCAGCGGCGTTGGAAAAAAAGCGGAGAGAGGGGGATTCGAACCCCCGGTACGGGAAACCCGTACACGGCATTTCCAGTGCCGCACCATCAGCCGCTCGGTCACCTCTCCGGGATCGAAATGTTAGCCGGGTCGCAGACGGGTGGCGAGATCGGGTCGGCACGGCGGGGGCGGCGCAAACTGTCAATCCAAGCTCACGAAAGGCCTGCCGCGGGCGACATGAGGGAGGGGCCGTTGTCTGTCTCAATGCGGCACCATCGAGCCACTCGTCTGGGATTCTCACGACCGATGAGGGCGTGATGACGTGGGGTGACTGCTCGGACGGCGTGGAGAATGCCTGGGAGTGGACGCCATGTCACACGGAATCGACGTTCATGCGCATTTTTTCAATGCTCGGTATCTGACTCTGACAGGGATCTTTCGTGCGTACGGAGCCCCGGGCGGGTTCGCGGGCCTGCTGGACGTGCTGGTGACGTGCCTGACCGGGCACGATCGGCGGCTGGATCATTCGATCTTGGCGGCAAGCTGCTCTACGGCAGCGACTTTCCGATGCCGGTCTCCGGCGGGTGGGGCGGGTATCACCGGGCGTTCCGCAGGCTGTTTGATGATTCGGAGATTCTCAAGAACTACGAAGATGCGTTCTTTGGTGACAATGCTCGCGAGTATCTCAATATCGGCGGGTTTCTGCGGACACGCCTCGATGCGCTCTCGCCTCACGAGCGGAACTATCTTTGGAACTTCTAAGCTGCTAGGGTTGATTATCGGCGGGTGAGACCAGATCGACGACCGATGACGCCGGCGACACTTCAGGTTCGTCGAGCGCACGGAGCACAACCGAGAGGTCAGAGTCAATGGATGATGCAAACACGATCCTGTACGTTCGCTGCACCGAGCTGGGCGAGACGCCGAGGTTCGTGGTCGCTCGTGCAGATGGTGACACCAGCGATCCAAAGCCCATAGTGCCGCCGAGTCAGTGGATCAGTAAGGCGCGAGCGAACTCTAACCTCGCCCGGGATCTTCGGTGGTACCTGGAGGAGTTCCTGGGATATCCGTTCTCGCCCAACACGGAGACCGCCGCGCAGGTTCTTGTGGAGCTGCGAGCCTGGGGTGCCGCGGCGTTCGAGTCGCTCTTTGGCGGGGGTAAGGCTCGGGACTATTACCAGGACGCAACCCGCGCCGACCTCGACCGATTCGAGCTCCGCATCATCGCGGATGAGAGTCCCGCGATCCTTGCATGGCCATGGGAAGCGTTGCGGAATCCTGAGGGCGAATCGCTGGGCGTCACCAGCACGATTCGGCGTCAGCCGCGTGTGGGGCGCGATCCACCTGATCTGCCTGATCTGCCGCGCGATCGCGTGAACATTCTGCTGGTGACGGCCCGCCCTTTCGATGACGATGTCCGGTACAACTCGATCTCCCGCCCGCTCGTCGAGCTGATCAACACCGGGGAGTTCCCGGCACACGTCACGCTGCTGCGCCCTCCCACGCTTGGAGCCTTGGATGCGCACTTGCAGGAACATCCGGCCAAGTATCACGTGGTTCACTTCGACGGGCACGGCGGCTTCGGCGCTCGGGCGACGGACGTCATCGGGGCTGTCTCCAACAAAGCGTTTCTCAGCGCCCAAGGGCACCTGATCTTCGAGGATGACAAGGGCAAGCCTCACGCGGTTCGCGCGGATGCCCTAGCCGATGTACTCCGCAAACACCGCATCCCCGCCGTCGTGCTCAACGCCTGCCGGTCGGCCATGACCGGCGATGAACAGACGGGCGAGACGCCCGAGGACCGCTTCGCCTCGGTCGCCGCGGCCCTGGCCAACGCCGGCGTGCGCAGCGTCGTGGCGATGGCCTACTCGCTGTACGTCTCGGGTGCGCAGCGCTTCCTGCCGGCGTTCTACGACACGCTGTTTCGTTCGGGGTCGTTCGCCGCGGCGACCCGCGCGGGGCGCGAGGCGATGCGCATCCATCCCGATCGTGTCTGCGCCCGGGGGAGCTTTCCGCTCGAGGATTGGATCTTGCCCGTGCTCTTCGAGCGAGAGCCGCTTGATCTGTCTTTCGTCGCCTCGGCTGGACCCGCCAAAGCGCTCGATCCCGACGAGTTACTTGCCAAGGCGCTCGAGCAGCAAGGCGACGCACCCGACGATCAGCCCGGAGAGTTCAGGACCGGGTTGCAGGAGCGCGAGCGCTTCATCGGGCGCGACGGCCAAGTCCTCCGGCTGGAGCGCTTTATCCGAAGCGAAACACCGGCAGCATTGATACACGGGCTGGGCGGGGTGGGCAAGACCACACTGGCGCGCGGCTTTGTCACATGGCTGGAGCGGACCGATGGTCCCTTCAAGGGGGTGGTCGGCGTTTCGTTCCAGGAGGCTCCCTCGGTCGAGTATGTCTTCAATCAGATCGGCCTGCCGATCTTCGGCGACCAGATCCGACAGATCCCCAGCGATCAGAAGGGCGCGGTGCTCGCCCAAGCGCTGCAGAAGATCCCGATCCTGATCGTCTGGGACAACTTCGAGAATGCGGCGGGCCTGGAATCCAGCCGGGTCTCGGCGCAACTCAAGCCGGAGGACCGCGAACGGCTCGCAGCGTTCCTCGCGGCCCTTCGCGGCGGGGCGTCGAAGGTGCTCATCACCTCGCGGGCGCGCGAGGAGTGGCTGCCCACCGAGCTCAGGCAGATGGTCGAGCTCACCGGGCTCGACGGCGAGGAACGGTGGGAGCTGTGCTCACGGATGCTGGGTGATCTCGCCATCGCGGGCGATCGACAGGACGCCGATCTCAAGGAACTGGTCGATCTGTTGCGAGGACATCCGCTGGCGATGCGGGTCATCCTGCCGAAGCTTGAGACGATGTCCGCCTCGCGGATCACCCGCGCGCTGCGCGAGAATCTCGCCGAGATTGGTCTGGAGGCTGGATCCGGCGAGACGCTCGAACAGCTCTACGCGCCGCTCAAGTTCGCTACGGAGGGGCTTAGCGAGGATCTGCGGGCGCTGTTGATCCCGCTGGCGCTGCATGAGCGGTGGGCCTCGTCGCACGAACTGCGGCTGATGGCGGCACAGGTGGATGACTCGTGGGACGAGGCGAGAGTGGATCGCTTCGTGGAGGCGATGACCCACGCCGGGCTGCTCCGGCCCGTCCATGGCGCGACCAGCCGCGGCGTGCTGCTCGACCTGCACCCTGCGCTGACCGGGCACCTGCGTTCTTCGGTGCTGCCGACCGTCGACGAATCGGAGCGGGAGAAGTGGACCCGGGCGTTCGTGGAGGTGCTCGCTGGCATGGCCGACAGCATCGCGGCCCAGCAGGTCCACGAGCAGCGTCCGTACCATCAGGTGCATGGCGCGAATTTCCGGACGGCCCTGGAACACGGGCGGCGCTTGGGGATAAGCATGGCGGATGCAGCCTTGACGCAATCGCTCGCGGTATACGCCCAGATGACACTGGACTTTGAAACGGCGGAGACTCTGTACACCGAACTGGCGTCGGCTCGCGCTGCCGCGAACGATGAAGAAGGCGAATCGGGCGCTTACCACCAGCTCGGGAGAGTGGCGGAGGAGCGTCGCGACCTCGACGCCGCCGAGCGGTGGTACAAGAAGGCGGCCGAGGTCTTCGAGCGCATCGGGCACGAGCAGGGCGCTGCGAAAACCTACCACCAGCTCGGGAGCGTGGCGGAAGAGCGTGGCGACCTCGACGCCGCCGAGGGGTGGTGCAAGAAATCGCTGGAGATCAAGGAACGCCTCGGTAATGATCAGGGCGCTGCGACAACCTACCACCAGCTCGGGATCGTGGCG
>CBDVAM010000152.1:0-8134 GCA_965371965.1 uncultured Phycisphaerales bacterium | reverse complement strand
ATGCAGGGTATAGGAGCCTGGGGTCTGGGGTCTGGGGGCTGGGGGCGGGGGGCTGGGGTGATTGTCAGGTTGCGTTGTGAGGAGACGGGCATGGCGGGCGGGCGTGAGTTCACGAGTGGGCAGCGGAAGATCATCAAGCGGCACTACGACACGGCGGAGCCGCGGGCGGTGCAGCGGTTGCAGGAGGTGGTGTCGGAGCTGTACGTCGCGGAGAGTGAGTCGGCGCAGAACCGGCTCTGGAAGAGCGTTGCGACGGCGCTGAAGAATCTGAAGATCGATGATTCTCGGGCACGGGGGATTCTCGAGGACCGGGACCTTGGGAAGTTGGCGGTGTTGGTTGAGGAGATTGCGAGATAGACGAGGGGCCGGGAAGCGAGAGAGGGAGAGAGGGAAGTCGAGCGGGAGAGCCCAGGCTTGCGCCAGGGCCTCTTTTGGGGGCTCTATTTGGGGGGTGGGTTGAGGTGGGTAGTGAGGAAGTTGGTTTGAAGGTCTTTGGCTTGAGGGGCGAACTTTGCGAAGCCGACGTGCTCGGCCGGCGCGCCGGTGGTGGGCCAGGTGTGGATGTTGATGAGGGCGGGGTCTGCGCCGGCTTGGTCGTAGTGGATGCGCAGCCTTTCGAGGAACGCTCGCTGGGGAGGCCAGGGGACCATTTGGTCGGCCTGTGAGTGCAGCGCGAGGATGGGGATGGGCCGCCAGTCTTCAAGGTGCTCCATGGGGTCGAGCCGGGCGAGGCGCCCGCGCGGGTGTTGAACGCCCCACGGCGCGCTGGCGTGGTCTTCGAGGGTCGGGTAATAGAGCTCTGTGAGCCAGCCGGTGGTGGCCTCCACGGCGGCTGCTTTGAAGGGGTGGTCGTCGCAGAGTCTGCGGAGGACCGCCATGCCGCCACCGGACATACCGGCGATGGCCAGGCGGTCGGTGTCGAATAGGCCCGCGAGTTCGCCCTCGTTCAGAGCGCGGGTCACGGTGTCGATGTCCTTGATGGTCTGCTCAAGGACGTCGAGGGTGTGTGTGGGTTGTTGGAGGGACTTGTCGTAGCGGTCGCCGTGCCCTGGGAGGTCGATGGCGCAGGTGGCGATGCCTGCGCCGAGCCAGCGGAGGTAGCGACCGGGGTCGAGTTCTTTGTAGACGGTTCTGCCGTGGAGCCAGAGGCAGGTTGGTGCCGGGGTTTGCCAGTCGGGGTGGGCGAGCAGGACGGGGATGTCGCCGGCGACGCGGACGACGCGGGCTTTTTCGCGCAGCGATCGGGGCATGGAGTCGAAGCGGCTCTCGCTGGGGAGTGTGGGCACGCGGCAGGGTAGCCCGGAGTTTCCCTGGTTCTCATGCGGAATTCCGGTCTTGGGGTCCCGATAACGCCCGACCCGCCACCATCGGTGGATAGAGGCGTATGACCGGCGGGTGGCGTGCTGTATGCTCGTTATCTGGAAACCGAGGAGAGCCCGATGCGATCGATCTTTGTGGCGTTTTCGTGCCTGCTGTGCGGGCTGGTTGTGGTCTCGGTGGCGGGGCAGGACGAGGAACCGGAGCAGACCAAAGCAGAGGCCCTGACGCTGGAGCGGATCTTCCCGCCGAGGAGCTTCTTCGGGTCGGGCGCTCGGAGCCTGAGCTTCAGCCACGACGGTCGGTTCTGCGCGTTCTTGTACCGTCCGTATGACGAGCGCCGCCATGGGTCGGACCTGTACCTGTATGACAGCGAGACCGGGCAGTCGCGCCGGATGACCAGCGCCGGTCGGATGAGTGAGTTTCAAGAGACCAGCCGCGAGGTTGTCGAGGATCGAACCAAGAAGGCGAAGAAGGCGGGGCACACGCCGGGGTCGCTGGCACTCGAACAGAACGAGCGGCGCGGATGGACGCCCGATGGGCCCGAGGGATACTGGACGGGCGAGGCGACGAGCCCCCGGCGGGGCGTGATCGCGGGCGGGGACTGCACGCTGGATCTGAGAGCCGACCACTCGGGGGATCTGGTGATCGGGCTGGTGCGTCTTTCGGTGGGTAAGGGCACGCTCGAGGACGGGACGTTCACGGCCAAAGTGTCAGATAAGGAGCTTGGGGTCGAGGGTGAGTTGACGCTGAGCTTTGACGAGACCCTCGAGGGTGCGCTGGTTCTCGAGGAGCCCGAGGCGACGGTCAGGATCAAGCTGTCGCGGGCGGAGCGCGAGGATGATGGCGACGGCGGGCCGGCGGGGGTGATCGGCGCGACGGGCGAGCGCTTGACGCTGGGCGATGTCGTGGCGAGCGACGATGCGCGGGCGTATGACGAGAAGGATGACGACTCTGAGGATGGCGAGACGAAGGATGACGACCGCGGGGAGCGGTATCGGGGGATCTCGTCGATTCAGTGGGCGCCGGAGTCGCATGAGATGCTGGTGGGTTCGCAGGGGGATGTGTATCGGCTGACAATCGACGCGACGCTGTGGGACGAGTGGGATGAGGGTGATGACGAGGACTCGCCGCTGGTGGCGTACCGGGGGGAGCTGAGCCGCCTGACGCGGACCGATGAGAATGAGCGCGGCGTGCAGTATCTGCCGGATGGGTCTGGATACACGTTCATGCGGGGCGGGGCGTTGATCCGGGTGACGTTCGACGATCACAAGCTCCTGCAACTCGATCCGGAGCTGGAAGACGGCGAGCAGATGAGCAGCTACGCGATCAGCCCGGATCAGAAGCGGGTGGTGTTCATGGCGAGGAAGGGGGCGAGTTCGTTCGCCCAAGGACGCCAGGTGACGATCGTGAACTATCGCGATCGGTTTGCGCGGGCGACGCAGGTGAGGCGCCACATGCCGGACGATCCGTTTCCGGAGTCGTACACGAGCGTGTATCTCTATGACCTGGAGGGGCACGAGACCGAGGAAGGGACGCTGAAGAAGGTGTTTTCAAGGCGATTAAGCGGGCCTCGCGACACGATGCGGGTGCCGAACTGGTCGGGGGATTCGAGCCGGGTCGCGTTCGCGGCGTATGACCAGGCGAGCGGGCATGTGAAGGTGATGGAGGCGGGGTTCGAGGACGAAGAGGAGGAGGAAGACTCTACCGCGGAGGGCGCGGAGAGCGCGGAGGAAGAGGGGGAGTTGGGTCAGGAGGGTGAGGAAGAGATAGAAGAAGCGGGCGAGGATGGGGAGGGTGACGGAGAAGAGGGAGAGGCGGACTTTAGCATCTTTGACGCGAGGGTTGTATACCAGTTCTTGCATTATGGGGGGCCGACGACGCCGGGGATGGTGGATCCGATCTATCTGCCCGACAGCCGGCGGATGGCGTTTATTACCGAGCTGAGCGGGTTCCGCCAGTTGCACATGCTCGACCCGGTGTACGAGCAGTTGACCCAGCTCACCGAGGGGCAGTTCGAGGTGTATCCGTTCGACCTGAGCGAGGACCACTCGACGCTGTATGTGACCGCGACCAAGGTCGATCCGAACCAGGAGCATCCGTACGCGGTGAATCTTGAGACCGGCGAGATGACGGCGCTGGCGAGCGCACGTGGCGTGTTCGGATCCGTTGCGGTGAGCGATGACGGGCAGAACGTGCTGTCAACGTATGTCGATTTCGGCGCGCCGAGCGAGTTGTTCTCGATCGAGGCCGAGGGCGAGGGGATGGTGGCGATCACGGACTCGCACCTGGAGGTCGCGCACGAGTTGACGACCGTGACCCCGGAGTATTTCAGTTATGAGAATCGGCACGGGCAGACGATCCACGGGCACATGTTCAAGCCCGCGGACTGGACCGCCGACGACAAGCGCCCGCTGCTGATCTATGTCTACGGCGGCCCTTTGGGCGAGCGCAAGATGGCCCATCGCGGGTCGTACAGCGGGTCGAGCTATTACTTTGCGCGGTACATGAGCGAGGTGCACGGGTGGGTGACGGCGACGATCGACCCGCGCGGCGCCAGCGGGTATGGGGCGGTGTTCGAGAAGGCGAGCTTCGAGCAGGTCGGCAAGCCGCAGACCGAGGATCTCGTCGATGGGGCGAACTGGCTTGTCGAGCACGCCGGGGTGGACGAGGACAAGATGTCGCTGCACGGCTGGAGCTTCGGCGGATTCCAGACGCAGATGGTGTTGTACACCGAGCCGGACGTGTTCGCGGCGGGCATTGCCGGTGCCGGGCCGACGGAGTGGCACAACTACAACTCGTGGTATTCGACGGGGACCATCGGGGCCAACGAGAAGGGCAAGACGAGTCTGGATAAGTATTCGCTCCTGCCGCTGGCCAAGAACCTGAAGGGCAAGCTGCTGTTGATCCACGGGGTTGAGGACAGCAACGTGCTGTACCAGGACACGATGCGTGTGTACCGCGAGCTGCTCAAGGCCGGCAAGGAGGTGAACGTCGAGCTGTTCATCGATCCGACCGGGCGGCACGGGCTCGGCGGGGATGTGAAGTCGGTCAATCGGTATCGCAAGTATGAGGATTTCTTGTTGCGGCACTTGGGGGAGGGTGAGGCGGCGGAAGGCTCCGAGGCGGAGATTGAGCCGGAGGAAGAGAACGACGATACGATTTGAGCGGAGGAATACGCCCTGCCGCTAACCTCTTTGCCGTCTTGACAAATCACGGGCAGTCCCTGAAGATAGTGTGACCACACATAGGCTCCGGGGGTGCCATGTCAAAGAAGCTCTACATCTCGGCCCTTGTGCTTTCCGGGGGCTTCGCCCTCGCCGTGCTTGTCTGGTCTGTTGTTGCGGCTGTCCATGATTCACGCGCGTATCGATCGCTTCCGGACGACTATCGCAGTGCAATCACCAGACTCGAGGAGGGGTGGTTCGAGCGGGAACTACCGGAAGACGAATACGTCGCGCTTCGTACGCAGCGCGACCTTTGGATTGAGCAAGGCAAGATGCCATCGTGGTTCGCCCTCGAAGAGCGTGGATTGGCACAGAAGACATCAGCCCTTGCTGACGATTCAGGGCGAAATGTTTTCCTCGAAATGTTTCGCAAGCAGGAGTCAGATCAACTGGACACTCCTCAGGGACTTTTCTCGACATGCGTTTCCCGGTGGGGCACAATCCTTCACCAACGCCAGCCGATTGCTGCAGTTGCCAGTTCAATGGTGGCGTTCGTGCCGCTCATCCTCATCATCGCGATCGCATGCTGGGTGCGGTGGATTCGGAGGCCGGCGGCATCCACCGAAGCGAATGGCACACCGTCCTAGACTAGCAACCACGAAAGGACCAAGACATGGACGAGGTCTATCCCCACGCGGATGTACATGCGATAATTGAAGCCAAGCGCTTGGATTCCAAGACAATCTATGATGCCGCCAGGGAGGCGGCGAGGGCGCACCCTCGGGCAGGGAGCTTTGAGACGAAGATTCCCGGCGTGCGCATCTGCATTGAGCGCAAGGAGCTAGGCCTCCTCAAGATCGTTCGTCTTGAAATGACCGAGTCTTGACAATCGACAGCGCAGCATGACTCGACTCGCACTCATCGTTTTCGCTCTGCTCTCGCCTTTTGGGTCAGTCTGCGCCGTTGGCTCCCAACCAGAGATCATCCAGCTCAGCGAGGCCGTGGTGCTCAAGCGCCAGGGTCGCGGCGGGCGGAATCCGATTCAGACCAATGACGTGCTCTACGCGTGGGCGGTGGACGGGTTTGACCCACCGGATGCGGGCGATGGGTTCGAGCGGGGCGATGGGTCGGTTGATCCGTGGGAGGCGGTTGCGGGCGGGGACGATGGCTGGGTGCGATCGCCATCGCTGCGGGGAGGCTACGCGAACTTCACGGTTGAGTTGGATGAGGCGGGGGTGTATCTGCTGGATGCCCGGTCGCATTCGATGGCGTATGTGAATGGGTCGCCGCGGGGCGGGAATCCGTATGGGTTTGGGTACACGCGGTTGCCCGTGTCGCTCAATGGCGGACGGAATGATTTCACGTTCTATTGCGGACGCGGGCAGGTGTGGGCGCGTTTGATCGAGGTCGAAGATGAGTTTGATCTGCTGGATCAGGATCGGACGCTGCCCGATCTGATCGTGGATCAGGCGGTGGATTCGTGGATGGGGATCATCGTGCTCAATGCGTCGGTCGCGGCGCGAGATGATCTGGTCGTGCGGGCGACGCTTGCGGGCGGCGACGTTGTTGAGACGCCGGTGGGATGGCTCGAGGGCGTGAGCACGCGCAAGGTCGCGGTGCGGCTTTTGGGCGTTGCGCCGCGCGAGACCGGCGAGGGCGAGGTCAAGCTGACGCTGATCGACGCCTCGGGGACCGTGCTCGGCGAGGATTCGTTCACGCTGCACACTAGAAACGCGACGGACAAGCATGTGCGCACGTTCGTGAGCGAGATCGATGGGAGTTGCCAGTACTTTGCGGTGACGCCGAGGCGGGGCGATGAGCTTGGGGAGGGCGAGTCGCCGGCGTTGATTCTGACGCTGCATGGGGCGGGCGTCGAAGGGCGCGGGCAGGCGAACGCGTACGGGCACAAGGACTGGGCGGACATCGTTGCGCCGACGAATCGGCGGGCGTACGGGTTCGACTGGGAGGACTGGGGGCGCAAGGACGCGATAGAAGTCTTGAATATCGCGAGCGAGGTGCTGGGGTCAGATCCGAGGCGGACGTACCTGAGCGGGCACTCGATGGGTGGGCATGGGGCCTGGCACGTGGGCGTGAGTTTTCCCGGGCGGTTCGCGGCGATCGGGCCGAGCGCGGGGTGGGTGAGCTTCTGGTCGTACACCGGGGCGGCAAGGTACGAGGACGCGAGCCCGATCGAGGCGTTGCTGCGCCGCGCGGCGAGTCCGAGTGACACGATCGAACTGGAGCGGACTCTCGAGGGGCTGGGCGTGTATGTGTTGCATGGGGATAAAGACGACAACGTGCCGGTGGCTCAGGCGCGGACGATGCGCGAGCGGCTGGGCTCGTTCCATCCGGATTTTTCGTACTACGAGCGACCCGGGGCGGGGCACTGGTGGGGCAACCAGTGCGTGGATTGGACGCCGATGATGGATTTCTTTGAGGGGCGCTCGCGAAGCGCCGCCCCCACTGGCGTTCGTTTCGCCACGATGAGCCCGGCGGTCTCGGCGACGAGCGACTGGGTGACGATTGTGGCGCAAGAGCGGGCGATGGAGCGCAGTTCGGTGGACCTGACGCTGGACGGGGAGAACTCGACGATCCGCGGAACGACGAAGAATGTCCAGCGGCTCGCGCTGGATCTTTCGGAGCTGGACTTCGATCAGAGCGCAGTGTCGGTTGAACTCGATGGGCAGACGATCGAGTTCAACCCCGAGTCGAGCGGAACCACGCTCCTGGCGGCGAGGCTGGATGGCCAATGGTCCAGGGCGTCCCTGGATCTGACTCAGAAGCGGGCGGAGCGGATGGGGCCGTTCAAGGAGGTGTTCGATCGAAGGGCGGTGCTGGTGTATGGCACCGGCGGGAGTGCCGAGGAGAACTTGCAGGTGCGGGCGAAGGCGTTGTTCGATGGCGAGACGTTCGCGTACCGGGGCAACGGTTCGTTCGTGGTGATTCCCGATACCGAGTACGACCAGGAGCGATACGCGGGGCGGAATGTCGTGTTGTACGGCAACGCGAGGACGAACAAGGCGATGGGTGCGCTGTTGTGGGGGGCGCCGGTGGTGATTGATTCTGGGCGGGTGGTGATCGGCGGGCGCGAGTTCAAGGGCGACGATCTGGGGCTGCTGATGGTGCGCCCCCATCCCGATGGCGAGGGGCTCGTGGGTCTGGTTGGGAATAGTGGCCTGGTGGGCGCGCGGGCGATCGAGGCGCTGCCGGTGTTCGTGTCGGGCGTGGCGTATCCGGATGTCACGCTGATGCGGGCGGGGATGTTGATAGAAGGGACCGAGGGGGTCGAGTGCGCAGGGTTCTTCGGCAACGACTGGTCGGTGGAGAGTGGAGAGTTTGGGTTTCGGGACTGAGGATCCGGGCTAGAGCGCCTTCAGTGTTCTCGTAGCGTCTGATTCGGGCGGATCGATGGTGCCGTGGTCTGAGCGAGTCTTCGAGCGAAGGCCACGCCGAGCGCCGGATGCGCCCTCCATTGACCTGATGCGCGGGGCGAGAGCCAAGTCGCGTGGCCTTCGTCGCAGAGCCTCCTCAGACCACGGCACCCACCCGTCAGACGATACGCATTCAGACAACTCGCGCTAAAGGAACTGGGCCAAGACGATTGCGAGCTGGGTCGCGCCGATAACGGCGGGGAAGACAGTCAATGCGAT
>CBDVAM010000151.1:0-8215 GCA_965371965.1 uncultured Phycisphaerales bacterium | reverse complement strand
CCCGCCGTGTTGTGGCCCACCCCCAACCCCCCCCCCCCCCCCCCCCCCCGGGGCCCCCCGGCTCTTATTCTTCCCCAACAAAGAACGCGCTCGCGAGCGGCCGATTCAACCCGAACGCGCCCGGCAGGACTCGAACCTGCAACCTCTGGCTTCGGAGGCCAGCACTCTATCCAGTTGAGCTACGAGCGCAGCGCTCCACATGCTACGGCCCCGCTCCGACCCAAGCAATCCACACCAGCCGGCGTCCCCACCCCGCCACGGACCGCGTCCCCAGATTCTCCCCAGCAACCACGATGGCCCGATGAACCCGATTCCGGACCTGCGGGACCGACAGAACGGGAGACGAACAGATGCGTCTCATCCTGCGTACATTCTGGGACGCACCCGCCCCTCGCAACCCGCAGGAGCATGCGGTGGTAGGCGCGTGGGAATCTTCGCCCGCCGAAACCGGTTGATCCTCGGTGGAAGATCCCCGATGCAGGCCCGGGCACTCTCGAAGCCCCATCGTCAGGAGGATGACTTGCAGATGACACGATTCGCGACACGACGCCTAGCCGCTTTTTCGGTCCTGGCCAGCCTGGCCCTCCTAGGACCAGCCCTTGGGCGCCAGCCCGCCGTCACCGGCTTCGATGAGCCCCAGAGCCTGACCAAGTGGGGTGGATCGGTCTGGGAAGCCGCCCGCAACGGCAGCCACACGCGCCTCAACGAGTTGCTGCGAGCAGCGCCCGCCGGGCTCGACGAGACCCTCGTCGCGTCTATCGAGAGCTACCGCGCTCACGTCGATAATCGAGAGACAACGCGCATTGACGAGCGCAAGGAGGCGATCGAATCGCTCCGCGAGATCCTCCGCAAGCCCGATATCACCGACGCCGATCTGAGCGAGGGCCTGGTCCACGCGATCAACCTCGAGCAGATCTCTCTGGATCCGTCCCAGGTGTTCTTGAATCCCCAGGTCAAGGACATCGTGCACAAGGCCGAGATCGCCGCACGCATGGCCGAGAACCGCGCCGACTGGCTCATCGCCAACGAGCTTTTCTACCGCCTGCACACGCTGTTCATGGATCGCGGCGGCGCCGAGTCGATCCGCTACAAGGGCGATCTCGACCGCCTCAACCGGCGTCTGAGCATGATCCAGTTCTACGCCCCGCACGAGTTGTGGCGACTTCGCAACGAACGAGAAATCGCCGACGGCAACGACCCGCTGCCCGACTATCTCGCGTTTGGCGAGACCTACGCCGAGCGCTTGCAAGGCATCAGCCAGAGAATGGTCGACAGCGCGCTCAAGGAGGCCGCCACGGGTCACGTCGAGCGCGTCGATGTCCGCAAGATGATCCTCAAGGGTCTCGAGGCGATCGAGGTCATGCTGACCACGCCCGAGCTGCAAGAGGGCATGCCCGCGCTCGCACGCCAGATCGCCCGCGAGCGATTCCTCGCCGATGTCGCCCGCGAGCGACGGCGTGTCAAGAACGACGCCGTGGTCATGCCCTCCATGGCCTACCAGACCCTCCGCGAGCTGCTCCGCAACAACAAGGAATCGGGCCTGCGTCTCATGGACGAGGCCATCATGCACGAGTTCACCAACGGCGCGTTCTCGAACCTCGACGAGTTCTCCGGCGTCATCTGGCCAGACGAACTCCGCCGATTCGAGCGCAACACCAACGGCAACTACAAGGGCATCGGCATCCAGATCCAGATGAACGAGAGCCGCGCCATCCAGGTCGTCACTCCCCTCGACGACACTCCCGCCTACCGCGCCGACGTTCGCGCCGGCGACGTGATCCGCACCGTCGACGGCAAGCCCACCGCCGGGCTCAGCCTCAACCAGGTCTCCGATGTCATCACCGGAACCAAGAGCAAATCCGTCGTCCTCGGCATCAAGCGCAAGGACGCCTCTGATCCCGACGCCGAGCCCGAACTGCTCGATATCGAGGTCCAGCTCGACACCATCATCGTCAAGACCGTCAAGGGCTGGCAGCGCGAAACCGCCAGCGACTGGGACTGGTTCATCGACCCGGACCGCAACATCGGCTATGTCCGCCTCACCCAGTTCACCGGCTCGACCACACGCGAACTCCGCCAGGCCCTGCGAGAGATGGACCGCGACGGGCTCAACGGGCTCATTCTCGACCTCCGCTTCAACCCCGGCGGGCTGCTCGATCAGTCCGTCAGCGTTGCAAACCTCTTTGTCCCCCGCGGCACCATCGTCTCCACCCAGGACGGCGACGGCAATCGTGATCCGAGACCACGAAACGCCGACCCCAGGGGCCAGCGCGTCGAGGGCATCCCCGTCGTCGTCCTCGTCAACCAGAGCTCCGCCTCGGCGAGCGAGATCGTCTCGGGCGCACTCCAGGACCATGCCCAGAAGGGGAACGTGGACGCCATCATCCTCGGACGCACCACCTACGGCAAGGGCAGCGTGCAGAACGTCTGGGCCCTGCCCGGCGACCGCAGCGCAATCAAACTCACCAAGCGCTATTACGTCCTGCCCAACGGCAGGCTCATCCACAAGCGCGCCGGCGCGTTCGACTGGGGCGTCAGGCCCAACCTCGAGGTCACCATGCTCCCCAGCCAGACCCTCGATTCGGTGCTCCTGCGCCGCGACGCCGACATGCTCCCGCTTGTGGGAGAAGAGGTGGCCAGGGAGACCGCAGATCCCAGCGAACTCATCGACGCCGGGCTGGATCTGCAACTCGAAGCCGCGCTGCTCCTGCTGCGAGCGCGCACCGCGGCTCAGTCCCTCAGCACAACCTGATCCGCTTGACACCAACTGAGCGTAAGGGGGCTCTTGGAGCCCCCTTTTTCTCGCGACCCGTTCGCACCGATCTCTCCCTATAGTTCCCCACAAACCCACGCTTGCACGCCCGAAACATCCCCCAGCGTCCGCCACGACGACGGAGCCTCGATGACCCAGATGACCACCAACGCCCGCACCGCCGACCGCCCCAGCGCAAAGCTCTCCAGCGAGACCCTCCTCCAATGGCTGCGCAATATGCAGCTCATCCGCGAGTTCGAGACCCGCACCATGCAGGCCTACCAGCAGGCCAAAATCGGCGGCTTCTGCCACATCTACACCGGCCAGGAAGCCTGCGCCGTCGGCACCATCCGCTCGGTCAACAAGGACGACCCCGTCATCACCGCGTACCGCGACCACGGGCACGCACTCGCGCGCGGCATGGAACCCAACGTCTGCATGGCAGAGATGTTCGGCAAGGCCGCCGGCTGTGCGAAGGGCAAGGGCGGGTCCATGCACATGTTCGATCGCCCCAACCAGCTCTACGGCGGGCACGGCATCGTCGGCGCACAAACCCCCCTTGGTGCCGGCCTCGCCTTCGCCGCACGCTACGAGAACGAAGTCCTTGGCACCGCCAGGAAGCGCGTCTGCCTCTGCTATCTCGGCGACGGCGCGCTCGACCAGGGCGCGTTCCACGAGGCCCAGAACCTCGCCAGCCTCTTCTCCCTGCCGGTCATCTATATCCTCGAAAACAATGGCTATTCCATGGGCACCGCCATCGAACGCCACACCGCCAATCACAAGAAGCTGATAGACCGCGCCAAGGCCTACGGCATCCAGGCCATCGAGATCAACGGCTTCGACGTGCTCAACGTCTACGACCAGTTCAAGCCCTTCGCCGACGCCTGCCGTGACGACCAGCGCCCCGGCTTCGTCGACCTCAAGACCTACCGCTACCAGGGCCACTCGATGTCCGATCCCCAGAAGTACCGCACCAAGGACGAGGTCGAGCAGGCCAAGGAAAAAGACGGCATCGCCGCGCTGGTCTCCCACCTCATGACCGCCAAGGACAAGGGCGGGCGCGACTGCCTCACCGAGGACGACTGGAAGCAGATGCAACGCGACCTCCGTGACGAGGTCATGGCCTCGGTCAAGTTCGCCGAGCAGGCCCCGCAACCCGATCCCGAGGAACTCTACAGCGATGTCTTCGTGAACCCGCAGCCAAATCTGAGTCCGATTCGCGATTATGTCATTGGAGTGAAGAACCCGCTGCTGTAAGCTCGTGGCGAGATGGCGAAGAAGACCCCAAACAAGCCCGTGCGTGCTACGCGTTCACGGGGCACGAACCAGGCAAGTCTCGCCAAGGAAACGCTCGAGTACTACGAAGCGCGGGTTGCTCGTGATGAGGACCATTTCTGGCAGATCGTCCGCAGCGGATCCATCATGGTCAGCATCTTTGCCGGTGCTCCCGTGTTGCTTCTCATCCGGTCTGATGCCAAGTCCTCATTGCCGATCATCGTCACGGCCCTTGCGCTAGCCGCGGCGTATGGGGCCACGCTGTTCTTCTCCCGTGCCCTCGCCAGTTTCCGATCGCGGCTTCACCAGATGTACGATCTTCGCGACACCGCCGAGGATGAGTTTCTCAAGCACCGCCCTCAAGGCGAACTGCTCCAGAGCAAGAGGCCTCCAATCGGCTCGGGTGTCATGAAGGCATTTGTCGGTGCCAGCACGTTCATCCGCTTCGCATTCGGGCTCAGCGTCATCATCTGCTTGCTCACCGTCGGTTTCGAGCGTGTCGAAGAGAAGCTCATCTGGCAAGCAAACGTCGAGATGGTCGTTCTGCTCTTGGCGGCTCTCGTTGTCTTTGGTCTCTTCGAAGGTCGCGAGTGGCACAACGACGCCAAGCGATCCAACTCCCGCAGCTAGCATCTTGCCTCGGTTCATGCTTCGGATGGTGACGGGACCAGCCGTCAGAACTCGGTTGCGTGCCTCGGGCATTCGAGTATGATGCCCCGCTGAGAGGCTATCGCAGGATCCTGAATACACTCCTGGTACAGTGAGATCACCATGCCCAGCATCATCATCGTCTCCGGCCCCAGCGAGGGCAACTACTACCCCCTCAAGTCCGCCACCGTCGTCGTCGGACGCCAGGAGACCTGCCCCATCCAACTCGCCGACGACCGTGTCAGCCGCAAGCACCTCCAGATCCGCCAGCAGGACGCCAAGCACTTCGCGCTCGACATGAAGAGCGCCAACGGCGTCTGGATCAACGGGCGCAAGATGGACGCAGAGTGCGAACTCTCCGACCAGGACGAGATCGTCCTGGGCGACTCCAAGCTCGTCTACAACGCCCAGGAGTTCCCCGACCGCGAGAGCGCCTTCACCCACTACAAACAACGAGGCGAGCGCCACCGCTCCACCCTCCAGCACTAACCGCAATGACACAACCGCGAGCCGGGGCATCCCCGCCCCGTTCTTTGAGAGCGGTCGTCCCCGCCCCGTTCTTTGAGAATGGGCGCGTTTGCCCGAGGAACGGGGCGGGGACGCCCCGACTCGCGATTTGATCATTTAGAACTGATCCACCATTGCTGGCGTCGCACCCTCAAACAGCCCGCTCAATCCCTCGACCGCGCGCGCCTTGCCGGTGACCAAACCGAGCTGTGCCGCCTGGCGCGCAGACAGGTACCCGCTGACCACCGCCGCCAGCGTCCGTTCGCTCATGCAGACCTCGCCTCGCCCGCCGGGTTCGACGCTCCCCCCGCCCCCCTCGATGCGCAATATGAAATCCCCGCCGGCGTCGAGCGAGCCGTCCTCGATCCGCAGATGCGCCTCGCACACAACGCCCGTGCCATACCCGCGCGACGAGAGCAAACCCTTCACATCCAGCACCCGCAGCATCCAATACTCCCCGTCCCGCTCGCCGATCCGCTGCTCGTCCATCAAGAAGCACACCGGGTGCGACGGCGAGCCCTTGAAGACCACCTCATCGCCCATGCTCGAAAACTCGCGCACGAACCGCATCAGCGCCGCCCAGCCGCGCATCGACCGCGCCTGCCAGTCGCCGACGACGATTCTCTGGCGATCGTCGTCACCCTTGCGCCGCTGCGAGAGGTAGACATACGCCTCGAGTTCGCCCCGCTCGTTCTCGATTCCCCAGCCGTGCCGATCCTCGCCCCGCCAGTGCGCAACGCGTCCCCAGATGTATTCGCCGCGATCGAGCATCCCGTCGTGCGCCATCGCCTGCGCGCGATAGAACGCCTGGATATCCGCCCGGTCGCCCTCGCCGAGCGTTCGCACCCGCCAGCCATCGCTCGCCAGGTCAAGATCCCGCCGAACCACCAGCTCCCCCAGCGGCACCGTGTACCGGACATAGTGCCCCGCCTGCTCATACCCCACCCGCCGATACAGCGCCTGCTTGGCGCTGAACAACCCGCTGAGCGCAAAGCCGTCCTGCTTTGCCTCGCGCAGCGACTCGAGCATCAGTCGCGTCGCGAGCCCCTGCCCGCGCGACTCGGGCGCAACGCCCACCGCGACCACGCCGCTCATCGAGACCGACCGCCCGCCCAAGAAGATGCCCATCGGCACCATGAACAGGCAAGCCTTGACCCACTCGCCCACGCGCAGCACCCGCCAGGAATCGCGCCCGACCGTCTCAATCCACTGCAAAGACTCATCCAGCGTCCCGCCGGCGAACGCGTGCATGACAATCCGCGCCACCGCGTGCGCGTCGCCGTCTGTGCTCAACTGCTCATAGGCCTCATCCGTCGCCATTGCCGCCGCCCCCGTTCGACTCGCCGAGGTCGATAAAGCTCATGTGCATCGCGGCGTGTCCGAGTTGAGCCTTGCACCACTGGTCGTGGTCGAGCCGCTCAAAGAGCGGGCTCTTGGCCTTGAACCGCTCGCCCCCTTGCAGACGCAAGAACACCGCCCGGATTTGATCCAACCCGCCCTCGGTAGCGACCTCATCCCCCGGCAGCATGAACTCCGCCTTCTTGGGCAACTTATACCCCGCCGGCATCGGATCCCCGCTCAGCATCTTCTTCTTGAACAGCAGAATCATGATCTTGCGCATGGGCCACGGCGCCATGGCGTCAAAGCCATCGAACGCACAGTTCGCAAACTTCGCCAGATGCTCCATGATCTGCCCGGGCGTCCAGTTGCCGGTCGTGGTGAGCCCGCCGGCGCGATGCGCCGCCTCGACCCGATCCACATCAGCCTCAAACTCATCAAACGACCGGTAGGCCAGATCCCGGCGAGGCGCCGTCTTCGTGTTCACCATCACGAGTTCCTCCTGCAGTGGATACAAGCCTACCGCAGAAAGAACCCGCCGTCCTGATGCCCGTAATCATCGCGGTCGCCAGAGCTGCCGCGATCGCCGCAGGCCGCCCGTCCATTCCGACGCCCTCGCCGCACTCTGGGCATAGCCCGGTGGTGATTGTGCGAACGTCATACCCGCAGGCGTAGCAATGCCTATCGGGCCGCCAGCGTCGCCGCTCGCGGATCGCCCACCACAGCAGCAGCCCGAGCAACCCACCATTCCAGACGACTCCCGCCGTGATATACACCCCCTGCGGCATCATCGGCCAGGCCGTCAGCAACACCGACCCGCCAAGACACAGCAACGCGGCCCCCGCCGTCGCGACCCACCATCGCGTAAGCAGCGCCACCAGCAGAACCGTCACGAGATAGAGCTCCCACTCCGCCGGCAACCACGGTTCCTGGAGCCACCACGGCAGCAATCGCCCCGGACCAGAAAAGCCGATCAGAACCGGGCGTGCGAATGTCCAGAAGATCAAGAAGGCGAACCACCACCACCCAACCCGCCGCGGCTGCACCGCAAGGCCAATCAACACAACGCACAACGTCACAAAGCTGAACGTCGGACCCTTCCAGGTCAGCATGAGGTACATGCTGAACAACGTCGCCCGGAACATTGCCTCGACGCCAAGCGTCACCAACACCAGCCGCTGCGCCTCGACGATCGGATTGAATCCCGACACCGCAACCCCGACCAGCCCCGCCAGCACGACCAGCCCAATCCATCCCACGACGCCAAAGCCCGTCAGCCGCGTCGGATCAACCTGAATCTTTCTGTTCATGCTCCCCTATACCAACAATCTCGCTGCCCGGTTCTTGTGCCGCGGGCCCTCATCTACTCCCGTTCAACTTCCACCTCATCGCCAAACTTCCTGCCCAAGTCCCGCAGATACCGCTCCATAGTCGCGTGATGCCCCATGACAAACCGCGACACGAATCGGAAGATCGGGTTCTTCACAAACCCATCCTCAGTGATCCGCACCCTGGTCCCGCCATTGTCTGATGCGATCTCGAACGTCCACGTCCCGCCGAAGGGCAGGCGCTCATCTGCGATCCGCGTCACCATCCGCTGGCCCTCGACCATTTCCTCAACCGCCATCGCCATCGGCCCGTTCTTGCTGTATTCGATCCACACCGCCTTGCCGCCCTGATCCTCGCCCCGCTCGA
>CBDVAM010000150.1:0-8446 GCA_965371965.1 uncultured Phycisphaerales bacterium | reverse complement strand
AGCCCTCTCGCTGCTCGGCTGGGCGACCGTGTTCTACTCGTCGTTCCTCATCAACCACTTCGATCTCTTCGGCGTCCGCCAGGTGTGGCTCAACCTCCAGGGACGCGACTACGAAGAGATCCCCTTCCGCATCCGCTCGCTCTACAAGCTCTGCCGACCCCCGCTGATGGTCGGCTTCATGATGGCGTTCTGGGCGACTCCAACGATGACCGTCGGTCATCTCTTCTTCGCGATCATGACCACCGGCTACATCTTCTTCGGCGTCTTCATCGAGGAGCGAGATCTCGTTGCCCACTTCGGCGACCGATATCTCGACTACCGCAAGACCACACGGAGCTTCTTGCCGATCCCCCGCGCCCCCGCGTCCAAGAGAGCTCAGCAGCGGTAGCGTCGGGATGGCGCCGTCGGCGCACCGACATCTGCCACGTTCGGATGAGAAAAGAGCACCTGATGTGCAAGCGGCCTTCACGATGCGGACAATGTTCGCGGAGTGATCTTCGGGAGGGACTGTCATGAAGGTGTTCCTGGTGTCCGTCGCAGCCTTGGCAACCCTCGCTGTCTACGCCTTGTCTACCCCGCTCTTCACACCCAAGGACGTCTGGAACGAGGTGGCCACGCTTCGCGCGGTCACACTGCCCGACCCGCTCGAGAAACTTGTGTGGCGCACGGACTTGGACGCCGCCCTGGACGAATCGAAATCCTCCGGGCGACCCCTGTTCATCACCTTCCGCTGCTTGCCCTGTAAACAGTGCGCCGACTTCGACGCCAACGTGCTCGAAGGCAGCGAGGCCCTCACGCCCTTGCTCCGCCGGTTCGTCACGGTCCGCCTGACCGATGCCAACCAACTGGACATGTCGATCTTCCCCGCAGAGGGTTTCCAGGATTTCGACCTGTCTTGGTGGGGATATTTTCTCTCGCCGGAGAAGCGTGTGTACGCCGTCTTCGGCGGCAAGGACCATGTGTCCGACAAGACGCGCATCAGCGAAGCGGCACTGGTCAACACGATGCGCCGTGTGCTCGACCACCACTACGACCCGCGTCGCCCCGCCTGGAACATCGACGGCGACGCCCCGGATCCGCGCCTCGATGCGGTTCGCCCGACGGACCTGCCCGGCTATGACTCATGGCTCTCAAACCGCCCCGAAATGTCGCCGGACTGCCTCCATTGCCACCAGGTGTCGGAGATCCTGCGCCAGCCGGCGCTCGACAGCGGACAGTTCAAGGCTCAGACAGATCTCGCGGTCTGGCCGCTGCCCGAAAACGTGGGAATCGAGTTGGACAGAGATCACGGCGTGCTGGTGACCAGCGTCGAGAACGCCAGCCCAGCCGATCGGGCGGGCGTGCAAGCCGGCGATGAGTTGCTCGCCGCAGGGAATCGCCGGATCTTCGGACAAGCCGACTTCCGCGGCGTGCTGCACCGCGAGGCCAACCCGACCGGCTCGATCCTCATTCGCTGGCTCCGCGATGGGCGACTCATGTCCGGAACCCTCGAACTGGATGAGGGCTGGCGCGAGACGGTTGTGTGGTGGCGCTCGAGCGTCTCGGGGGGCAACATCGGCAGTGGGCCGGGCTTCTGGCCGCTGAAAGGCCCGCGCGAGGGCGTGCCAGCCGGCGAAATGGCGGTCAAGCCCTGGTTCGGTCAGAACCCGAGAGCGACGCTGCCGCAACAAGCCGGGCTTCGACCCAGGCACGTCATCATCGCTGTTGACGGCGAGAGCCCGGATATCGTCGCCCGTGAGTTCCAAACTTGGTTCCGCCTGGGCCACGAGCGGGGCGCTTGGGTGGTCTTGACGGTCCTCGACCGGGGCGAGCGCCGAGAGATTCGATATCGACTGCCCGAGTAGCGAGCAGCATCGCGACCGTTATTGATCGCGAGTTCAAATGCCCTCTTGCGAGCCCGCCCGGGTTCAAAGGCGCAGCGCTGACTTGGTTCCACCCAACGAGCTGCGCCACTCCATCACCGAATCGGCCATCGAAAACTAGACGCCGGCAACCCAGCACCATTGAACAACACGCCCGCGTCCGCCGCGCCCCACGCGTACCGAATCGACACGACGCTTCCCACGTTTTCTGCTTGAACAACCAGCCCGCCCTCGACAACCTCTACCGAATCCGCCCGCACATACTCGCCATCGACGCCCGCCAGCTCGAAGAGAGCCGACGCGTCCTCGCCGCGGAACTCAAGCCCCTCGCCATGCACGAAGGAGACTCGTGCCGACCCGTCGCTGAAATCAACCGCGTCGACAATCGGTCCGGAATACTCGATCTCGACGCCGTACACCCTTGCGAGGGCCAATCGCGCCAATCGCTCGCCGACCTGCTTCTTCATCTTGGGATGGATATCCCGCGGATTCCCCACGTCCATCGTCACCGCGACGCCGACGCCATCGAGCGCATCCATCGCCATCATCTGCGCCTCGCGCAACTCCGCGGCCTCACCCGTGTCGCCCCCATACCCGAACGGCGCGATCTGCACGAGATAGAACGGCATCTCGATCCCCCACCGGCGACGCCAGTCCTCGATCATCGCCGGCATCAATGCCCGGTATTGCCTCGCTCGCGTACGATTGCTCTCACCCTGATACCAGATGGCCCCGCGGATCGTGTACGGCGTGATCGGCTCGATCATCGCATTCGAGAGCGCCGTCGGGCTATTTTGGTGTATCTGCCGATCCCCTGAATCAAACCCCGGATCGCGCGCGATCCTCGCCACGAAGCTCAGGTCGTCGTGAAACTCTGGAAAATCGACCAGCCCCTCGCCACTCGTCCACGCCTCGATCAACGTCCCGCCCCAGTACGTCCCGATCAGCCCGACCGCCATCCCCTGGCTCTCATGGATGTTCTGGCCGAAGTAATACGCCACCGCACTGAACGGCCCGACCGTCTCGGGTGAGCAGACAATCCACTCACCGACGCAGTCGTCTCGCGCCGTCGCGCTCACCGTTCGCTGCACCTGGAAGAACCGAATCTGCGAGTAATCCGCCTGCGCGAGTTCTTGCTCTGAGCCCTCCACGCCGCGGATTGTCGAATCGAGCGTCATCTGCATGTTCGACTGGCCCGAGGCGACCCACACCTCGCCCACCAGCACGTCCTGGATGACGATCTCGTTGTTGGCGCGAATGGTGATCGTGTGCGGGCCCATGTTCTTCTCGCCCAAGCCGCGCGGCAAGCTCATGTCCGGCGTGGCGAGTCGCACCTCCCACTCACCGTCCGGGTCCGCATCGGTCTCATAAACCCTGTCGCCATAGCTGAACGTCACGCTGACGCGCTCGCCGGGCTCGGCCCAGCCCCAGATCCGCGCCCCGCCATCCTGCTGCAAGACCATGTGGTCGGAGATGATCGACGGCAGGCGCACGTCCGCAAGGCACGCCGAGCCCATCCCGAGTGCCGCACAGCTTCCGAGAACACTGCTGAAAACGCCACGAAGTTCCATCGCGATCCCTCCCGCTTGGCCCCAGCGGTGCCGGGGGGTCACCACAGCGTAACACCCCGGCGTATCCCGCAATCAATCCACTCCAGAATCGTACCTTCCATGACAACCCTGTCGCACACCGTACCCGGAGCCCCGCCATGACCAGCCCCCGTCGCATCGTCACACTTCTCGCCGCCGGCTCGGCGATCAGCATCGCCGCCCTGCTCTTCGCCTCACCAATACCACAATCCGGGAACAGCGCCCACGACTCACCGGCGATCGAATCGCACTCCAATATTGCCCGCAACCTCTTCACGCCCCGCGAGCAAAGCGGCCTGGTCTTCCTCCTCCAGAGCATCTCGACAAACGCCTCCATGAACGCCAACCCCTCGTGCCCCTGCGGCTACACGAGCTACCGCAACCTCAGCTTCAATGGACACATCTCCAACCCCATGGGCAACTACGCCTACCGCGTCAGCAAAGTCCACCTCGACGCCTTCGACGACGCCATGGGCAACAGCCTGCTCGGTCGCGGCAACATCAACGTCAACCCCCAGCCCCACGGGCCAAAGCCCTTCGTCGCCGCCCAGAAGCCGGGCCAGACCGTCTACAGCTACTTCAACGCCAACATGCAGATCCAGGGCGGCATGGGCCTGCACCCCGATCGCATCGCCGCAACCATCGAGGTCGAAATCGCCAAAGCCGTCGACATCGTCAAGCTCGACCGCACGCCCATGAAAGACGCTATTACAATCGCGCCCGGGATGGAGTTCCGCCTGCACACGTTCAACATCGCAAGCAACGGCACCCTCCAGGTCGCCTTCAACTACCGCATCGATCAAGAGGCGGACATCGTCCCCGCCTTCCTCCGCTTTGAGATCCTCGACCCCATCGGCAACCCCCTGCTCCGCGCCGACACCGCAAACGAGACCGTGACCACCACCAGCATCATCGGCGCGTACAACAACACCATCTCACTGGGCAACCAGGAGATCGGCTCCATCCGCATCCACGTCGTCCGCGAGATCGAGACCGTCATCTTCAACTTCGATCAAAGCGGCCTGAGCAAACTCGGCCTCTGATCTAATCCTGCTCGTTTCACCCGCTCTACCCCAAAGACGCCTGGCCTCAGACACCCTCCCCCGCCTGGGGAGGTTTTCTTGAGTTGGGTCTTGACTCGAACTATATGTGACTCTATAGTCACATATTGGCGAGAAAAGACCCACACCCCGTGGCGTGCGTCTGATTGCTCTGGAACGCCCGAGCGATGTCCCGCCTTGCAGGAGGAGTTGAAGAACCATGCACAAAGAAGCTGACCCGACCATCACCACTGCCCTCTGGGCCATGGATTTCTCCAAGCGCCAGCTCGAGGGATACCTCGCCGGCTTCGAGGGCGACGCCTGGATCGCCCAACCATGCAGCGGCGCCAACCACGCCCTCTGGCAGATCGGCCACCTGGCCATGGCGTACAACTTCTTCGCGTCCAAGTTCGGCGAGGTCGAGCCGCTGGGCGAAGAGTGGAACACGCTGTTCGGCATGGGCTCTGAGCCCAAGCCCGAGTTAGGCGCGTACGCCGCGCCCGCCGAGGTCCTTGAGGTGATGTGGCGCGAGCGTCAGACGCTCATCGACAACATGGCGAGCCTCGACGCGGACAAGCGCGACACCGAGTGGGAGACCGAGAGCCCAATCAAAACCCCAGCGCACATGATGGCGTTCGTCCCCATCCACGACGCCACCCACGCCGGCCAGATCGCGATGATCCGCAAGCACCTCGGCATGGAGCGCGTCTTCGGTTAGCAGAGCCACGACCGAATGGAAGAAGGAATCACCACGGAGACACAGAGACACGGAGAAGACGCTCAGACTCATTGAGAGAAGACACCGCATTTCGATAGGCACCAATCATCATGTAGCAGATCACTCTTTATCCTCCGTGTCTCCGTGTCTCCGTGGTTCATTCCTATTTTTCGTTTTTCGCTTTTCGCTCTTCGTTCTTCCCTGAGGCCGCCCATGGACGAGCGCCTCGATAACGTCTGGAAGGCCCTCGCCGATCCGACCCGGCGCGAGATCCTCGATCTGCTCCGCGACGGCCCCCGAACCACCGGCGAGCTCGCTTCCAGCTTCCCGCGCCTCACCCGCTTCGGCGTCATGAAGCACCTCGGCGTGCTCGTGGACGCGGGCCTCGTCGTCACGCGCAAGGAGGGCAGGAAGAAGTGGAACCATCTCAACGCCGTGCCGCTGCGCTGCATCTACGAGCGCTGGGTGAGCCGCTACGAGGACCAGTGGGCGGCCCCGCTCTTGAACCTGAAACGCTCGATCGAATCGAAATCGCCCGACAAAGCATCCAAAAAAACACCTGAGAACAAGGAGAAGTCATGAGCACCAAGACTATCGACATCGCGCCCAGAACCGCGATCGTCAATCTCTCGATCGACATCGACCGCGACCGCGAGTCGGTTTTCCGCGCCTTCCTCGAAGACGCCAACGACTGGTTCTACGAGTCGCAAGAGAGCCGCAAGACGCATACCACCATCCTCGAGCCCACCCTCGGCGGGCGCTTCTACATCCGCACCGAAGCCAACGGCGACGAGAACCTGCTCGCCAACGTCACCATGATCAAGCCCAACCGCGAGCTCCGCCTCAAGGGCGACTACACCTGCCCCCAGGCGTTCATCGCCAACGTCACCATCGGCTTCAAGGACGAGGGCGCCGGCACGCGCGTCGAGATCGAGCACCGCATGATGGGCGAGTTCTCCGACGACCTGCCCGCCGGCTTCGACGAGGGCTGGCTCGACGGCCTCCAGAAGCTCAAGAAGCATGTGGAAGGCATGTAAGAAGGAGAATCACCACAGAGGCACAAAGACACAAAGAAGACAGGTTTGACACCAAGATCGCTGAGGAGAACCGTGTCGAGTCGATTGGGCGTTCACCCAACTGGTCGGCCTTCTCAAGTGACTTGCCCCACGCCGAATCTTCTCTCTGTGTGCTCTGTGCCCTCTGTGGTGAATGTTCTCTTCTTCTCCGTGTCTCGGTGTCTCCGTGGTAAATCCTAAGTCGGATTCGCCAGCAACTCCCGAGGCTGACGCCGGTTCAATCGCCACGCCGCCGGGCCCGCCGCCAAGAGCGTCAGCGTGATCACCGTCAACCACCCCACCGCGATCGGCACCAGCGGCGGCTCCACAGAGAACTTGATTCCCAGCAGAATCTCATACACGCGCCGCCCGCCCAGACTGCCCTGGATCCCCATGAGCGTGCCGAGGATCGCCGCGGTGATCGCGATGATCATCGCCTCGCCCAGGACCAGCCTCAGCAGCATCCTGCGGTGCGCCCCCACCGCCCGCAGCACGCCGAACTCGAACCGGCGCGTCTCGACCGCCGCGACGATCAAGTTCGCCACCCCGAAACACGCGGTCAGCATCGCAACGATTGCGACCGAGGTGAACACGAGCATTGTCCCGTTGGCGAACTCGGCGATCCGCTCCTTGATCTGGCGCCCGCTGCCGACATCGAGCAGGCCATACGGTGCCAACGCGTCGCGCAGCGCCTGCACCGCGACGACATCATCGACGCTGTCGTCCAGATCGACCTGGATGATGTGGATCTGATCGGACCCGAACTTCTCGCGCAGCACCGAGATATCCGAGAACACCGCGTGCACCGCCTGGTACGCGTACTCCTCGCCGATATTGAAAAACCGGCTCGCGATATCCAGCCCCGGGCTCGTGACGACGCCGACGATCTCGAATCGAAAGTCCTCGCCGTTCTTCGAGCACTCGAACGTGTCGCCCACGCCCTTGCCCCGCGCCGTCAGGAACTCGCGCGCGACCAGGATCGAGCCATCGAACCCATCGCGAGGCGCCTCCACCAAGCGGCGCTTGGCCTCCTCAGGATCGCCCTGGATCCAGGTGATATTGGTCATCTCGAAGAACGGCCCGGGCTCAAAGCCGATGAAGCTCGTGCTGTATCGTTGCAGGCCCCGGATCCCCATCTGGGCATCGCCCTCGACCTCCACGATCTCCCGCGTGATCGCGCACGACTTCACAACGAACGGCACCCGATTCACCGCCTCAGACGCCCCCGCCGTCAGCGGCACCCCGCTCACGAACGCGTCGGGGAACTCCATCACCCCGATCCAATCCCGCAGCACCCCGCGACCGTTGGTCCAGATGGCGACCATGATTGCCAGGCCGGTCATCATCGCCCCGGCGGTGAAGCCGTAGCGATAGGGCGTTGCGCTCACGCCGCGCGCCAGAATATTGCTGGGCAATCCAAACACCCGAGCCAGAGGCATCCCCAGCACGCGCGTCACTATCACCACCATCAGCACGCTCAACAAGAAATACCCGATGAACATCGACGGCAGCGCGACGATGACATACGCCCAGAACGTCGCCTGGGTGTTGGGCAAGAATGTGATGAGCGACAGATGGACGCAGATGAACGCCAGCCCGATCGCGCCCGTCAGCGCGACAACCCGCATCCGCACCGCCACCGAGCGCTGACGCATCGCGGCCATCGGGCTCGTCCTGCTGGCCCGCCACGCCGGGACCGCCGCCCCGATGACACCGGCCAATACCGACCCCACTACCGCCAGCACCACGCTGGGCGGACTCATGACCAGACCGCTGGGAAGCTGGTCGGGAAAACGCTCGGCGATCACAAACGCCACCAGCGCCCCCAGCGGCACACCCACCAGCGCCCCGCACATACCCACGAGCAAGCCCACGAACAACTGCGTCTGCGCGATCTGCCAGCGCCCGGCCCCGACACAACGCAGGATCGCAAGCTCGCGCTGGCGCTGCGCGATGTCCGTATTCATCCCGGTCAAGATGATGAACGAGGCGCTGAGAAACGCAAGCACACTGGCGAGCATGAACCCGAGCTGGCTCGACTGGATGTTCTTATCCAGCCCAGACGTCACCCGCTCGGTCGTCTGCACGATCACCGACGAGCCGAGCTCCTTCTGGCGAGCCTCGGCGACCGTCTGCGGATCAAACCCCTCCTCCAGCACAACATCGACCTGGCTCAGCTGCC
>CBDVAM010000149.1:0-8529 GCA_965371965.1 uncultured Phycisphaerales bacterium | reverse complement strand
GCCCTCCAGGCGTCCGTGTTTCTCATTGATCTCCAGGGACTTTCGGTGCATCGCCTCTGCGTCGTCGAGGTCGCCGCGGGCACGGAGCACGTTGGCGAGGTTGGCGTAGTGGTTGGCCATGCCCTCCAAGCGTCCGAGTTTCTCGTCGATCTCCAGGGCCTTTCGGTACATCGCCTCTGCGCCGTCGAGGTCGCCGCGGGCACGGAGCACGATGGCGAGGTTGCCGTATTGCTTGGCCATGCCCTCAAGGCGTCCGAGTTTCTCGTTGATCTCCAGGGCCTTTCGGTGCATCGCCTCTGCGCCGTCGATGTCGCCGCGGGCACGGAGCACGAGGCCGAGGTTGCCGTACTGGCTGGCTATACCCTCGAGGCGTCCGAGTTTCTCCTCGATCTCCAGGGCCTTTCGGTGCATCGCCTCTGCGCCGTCGAGGTCGCCGCGGGTATGCAGCACGATGCCGAGGTTGCCGTAGTTGTTGGCCATGCCCTCCAGGCGTCCGAGATTCTCGTTGATCTCCAGGGCCTTCCGATACATCGCCTCTGCGCCGTCGAGGTCGCCGCGCGTTAAGAGCACGTTGGCGAGGTTGCCGTAGACTCTGGCCATGCCCTCCAGGCGTCCGAGTTTCTCCTCAATCTTCAGGGACTTTCGGTGCATCGCCTCTGCGCCGTCGAAGTCGCCGCGCGTCTGGAGTACGTTGCCGAGGTTGCCGTAGTCAGCCGCCAACCCCTCTAGATCACTGAGCTTCTCGTGGATCTTCAACAGATCGCGGTATGTCGATTCGGCACCAGCAAGATCTCCCCGTGTCACGAGCAAGAGGGCGAGGTTGCCTGTCGCCGCCGCTCTCCAAGATTCGTCTTGAGCGAGTTCGAGGACTCGGGTGTAGCCGGTTTCGGCCTCTTGCAGTTGGCCTCGGAGTCGATGGATGTGGGCGAGGCGGTTGATGGCGTCGATATCGTCATTGAAGAAGGCGAGGATTTTCTCCAGGCGAGATTGCGCCTTGTCTATGTCGCCGCGGATGAATGCCACGGCGGCGCTCTCGCGGCAGAGTTCGAAGTAGTCCTCGGCTTGAGTCTTGATCTCTTCTTCTCGGCGCGAGACTGCGGCGTCGAGGGCGGCGTCGAGCTTGGTGAGGTCGCCTGTTTCGCGAGCGTCGTCGATGGCGGCTCGGGCTTGGGGGTCGTGGGCCTTCTCGGCGCGGGATTCGACTCGTTGGAGGGCGGCGGCGAGTTGGGTTTTTAGCCCGGTGTTCTCCTGTTCCAGACCCTGGACCTGTTGCATGAGTGGGTTCTTGGCTTCGCGAATCGCGAGTTCCGCCATGGCGATGATGTTGGGGTCGGCCTTCTGCGGAACCAAGGGTGGGCGAGAGGTTGCCGGGGCGCGATCGAGCCACGCGAAGAGGAAAGCGAGGACGCCGAAGAGCGCGGCAATGAATGGGGATGCACCGGTTGAGAAGTGGAGACAGGCCTGGGGAAGGTCGAGAGTCCCGGAGATTGCCGGGAGCGCGGCGGATGCGCCGGCGATCGCGAGGCACGAGCCGGATCTTCGTTTGAGCCAGTGGCGGGGATTGAAGTACATCGCGACGACGAAGACGATGGTGGCGGCGGCGAAGATCCAGGTGATGGGGGAGTCGGGGAGGGTGATGAGGAGGGTGGTGAGGGCCGCGGTGAGCAGGGCGATCGCGAGAGCGATGAGGGGCCAGTGGTCGCGGGTGTCGCTGGGCACTGTTGGATGGTACTCGATGGTGGGTTAGCTGTGCGCTCGGGAGGTTGCTTTCGCTTGAGTAGGGGTGCGGTGGTTGGTGTGGTGTGAGACTCAAGTTTGGGTCGTTGTTTCTTGTGGGGGAGCGCCGACCGCTCAAAGCAGCGGTTGGTGGCACGGGGGAGGGAGCCCAGGCTTGCGCCAGGGCCTCGTTTGGGAGCAGCGACCGCTCGGAGTGGCGGGCGGTGGTGTGGGATTGCGCGAACTGACGCATGGTGTCAGGTGATGTCCGGGCCTGTACGGCCCAACGCTTGGCCCCGGGTCTGAATCGTGCTCACCTCGACGCCTTGGAAGGGCGAATGATTCGTCCGCCCCTTCAGGGCGTGGAACCGAACGACTTTCAACCTGGGGCTGCGCCCCAGGCTACCGGCGTACGCCGCTTCGCGGCAGTTGCATTGCTCAGTTCACGGCGCTGCGCGATGACCGGCAGGATGCCGGTCCCACCATGGGGCAGGGAGGACGGGTCCCTTACGGTCGCGGCTCGTTGGGGCGAGCGGGCTATTCTGAGGGCATGGAAGATCCATCTCCGATGACGACGACGCCGCTGGCGTCCTTCCCGCCGCTGGATCAGTGGGACGACTGGGGCGAGTTTGACGCCAAGGCGTGGCCGAGGAAGGTGGAGAAGCGGTACCGGCTGATCCCGACGACGTGTTTCAACTGCGAGGCGGCGTGCGGGCTGGTGGCGTATGTGGACAAGGACTCGGGGAAGATCCGCAAGCTGGAGGGGAATCCGCATCATCCGGGCTCGCGGGGGCGGAACTGCGCCAAGGGACCGGCGACGCTCAATCAGATCGAGGACACCGGGCGGATTCTGTATCCGATGAAGCGGGTGGGGCCGCGGGGTGGGGGCAGGTTCGAGCGGACGACATGGGACGAGGTTTTGGACACGTTCGCCACGAAGATTCGGGCAGCCTTGGTCGAGGATCGGCGCAACGAGATCATGTACCACGTGGGACGCCCGGGCGCGGACGGGTATATGTCGCGGGTGCTGCAGAGTTGGGGCGTGGATGCGCACAACTCGCACACAAATGTGTGCTCGAGCTCGGCGAGGGTGGGGTATGCGCTGTGGACGGGGGCGGATCGGCCGAGCCCGGACCATGAGAACGCGAAGTTCATTCTTCTGCTGAGCGCGCACTTGGAGACGGGGCACTACTTCAACCCGCACGCGCAGCGGATCATCGACGCAAAGGAGAAGGGGGCGAAGCTGTGCGCGATTGATATCCGCTTGAGCAATACGGCGTCGATGTCGGATTACTGGCTCGCGCCGTGGCCGGGGACGGAGGCGACGCTGCTGCTGGCGATGGCGTGGGTGCTGCTGGATGAGGATCTGATCGACCGGGAGTTTGTTGAGACGTGGGTGAACTGGCGGGAGACGTTGGCGCATCTGAATCCCGATGCGCCGGTTGAGTTTGACACGTTTCTCCGCGAGTTCAAGAAGTACCTTGAGGCATACACACCCGACAAGGCGGAGATTGAGACAGGCGTGGAGCGCGACAAGATCGTGGCGGTGGCCCGAGAGATCGGCAAGGCGGGGAGTGCGTTTTCGAGCCATATCTGGCGGAACGCCGCGGCGGGGAACCTGGGCGGCTGGCAGATCGCGCGTTCATTGCAACTGCTGACGAGCCTTGTGGGTGCGGTGGGGACGCCGGGGGGGACGAATCTGAACAGCCGGGACAAGTTTGTGCCGGCACCGTTCCTGAAACCACCGGCGCAGGACGTGTGGAACGAGCTGTTGTATCCGCGCGAGTATCCGCTGTGTTATCACGAGATGTCGATCCTGCTGCCGCATTTTCTGTTGGAGGGCCGCGGCAAGCTCGCGGCTTATTTCACGCGTGTGTACAACCCGGTGTGGACGAACCCTGACGGGATGATGTGGGAGCGGGTGCTGCGCGATGAATCGCTCATCGAGTTGCACGCGGCGATGACGCCGGTGTGGTCTGAGACCGCCCAGTACGCCGACTATGTGCTGCCGATGGGATTGGGAGCGGAGCGCCACGATCTGATGAGCCAGGAGACCCACGCCGCGAGGTGGATCAGCTTTCGCCAGCCGGTGCTGCGGGTTGCGCGTGAGGCGGAGGGGGAGACGTTCGAGGCGACGCACGAGGCGAATCCTGGGGAGGTGTGGGAAGAGGACGAGTTCTGGATTGAGCTGTCGTGGCGGATCGATCCGGATGGGTCGCTGGGGATTCGCAGGTATTACGAGTCGCCGTATCGGGCGGGCGAGAAGATCACGGTGGAGGAGTATTACCGGTGGATGTTTGAGAACTCGGTGCCGGGTTTGCCCGAAGAAGCGAAGAAACTCGGGATGACGCCGCTGGAGTACATGCGCAAGCACGGGGCGTTCCTGGTTGACGAAGATACGTATCTGGGTCACATGGAAGAGCTGGGCGAGGGCGCATCTGCGGGTGCGAGCGTGGATGAGTCGGGTGCGGTGGTCAAGGACGGGAAGGCGATCGGTGTTCAAGTCGGCGGCAAGGCGCGGGCGGGGTTCAAGACGCCGAGTCGGAAGTTGGAGTTGTATAGCGAGACGCTTGCGGCGTGGGGCTGGCCCGAGCACGCGTTGCCGGGGGCGATCGAGAGCCAGATCCATCGGCGGCATATGGATATCGAGGCGGGCGAGATGTGCCTGGTGCCGACGTTCCGGCTGCCGACGTTGATCCACACGCGCAGCGCGAACGCGAAGTGGTTATATGAGTTGAGCAATACGAATCCGGTATGGATGCACCCCAGCGACGCCGAGCGCACCGGGGTCGAGACAACGGACTTGATCCGGGTATCTACGCGGATCGGTTACTTCGTGAACAAGGTGTGGGTGACCGAGGGGTTGCGCCCGGGGATCATCGCGTGCAGCCATCACCTCGGGCGCTGGCGTTTGTACGATGAGGGCGGCGCAGATCGCTGGGGCAGCGCAAAGGTGATCCGCGAGGAGATCAGGCCCGGCGTGTTCAAGTTCAGGCGCATCGGGGACATCTCGCCGTTCAAATCCAAGGACCCCGACTCCAAGCGGGTCTGGTGGACCGACGGCGGCGTGCATCAGAATCTGACGTTTTGCGTGCAGCCGGACCCGGTGAGCGGGATGCAGTGCTGGCACCAGGTGGTCAAGGTCGAGCGGGGTCGCGAGGGGGATCTGTACGGCGACGTGTTCGTGGATACCAACAAGAGTGGCGAGGCGTATCGCGAGTGGATCGCCAAGACGCGGGGGGCGGATGAGTTGGGGCACGGGTTGAGGCGCCCGTTGTGGATCGCGCGGGCGTATCGCCCGGCGGATGAGACGTATCGGCTGCCGTCGTGATCGCGTCATCGCTGCGCGATCGGCGGCAGGATGCCGCCGCCCCGCTAAGAAAGCAATGGTCAGTCGCAGGGTTGGGTGAACAGTTCGAGGTACGCGAAGAAGTCCTCGGCGTCGATGTCGCCGTCCCCGTCGATATCGGCGCGAGCATCGCCCGCCGCGAAGAGATCCAGATACGCGAAGAAGTCCTCGGCGTCGGCGTCGCTGTCGCCATCGATGTCGGCGGGGCAGTTGTTGCAGAGGTTGACCAAGACGGAGACGTCGCCGCTAAGGACATTTGCCGTGAGGATATCGAGATCGCCATCGGCGTCGATATCCGCGACGGCGGCGAACATCGGAAGAGGCCCGCTGATGAACTGCACGGGAGGATCGAACGTGGCGACGCCATTGGCGAAGAGGATCGACACGCGAGCGCCTCCCGAAGGTGAGAGGACGATATCGAGCAGCTTGTCTCGATTGATGTCCGCGACTGTTACAGTTTGAGAGGACGGCCCAGCTTCCCAGAGAACTTGATCCTCGAAGGTCCCGTCGCCGCGTCCGATGAAGATCGAGACATGGTCCGCGGCAAAGTTGGCGACGACAAGGTCGAGGTGCCCATCGGCATTGATATCGACCGGCTCGAGCGAGACGGAGGCTTCCCCGGTTGGAAGGAACATCGGCGCCTGGAACGTCCCATCACCATTGGCGAGGTGCACCGTCACGAGGAAGTCGGAGGTAGCGGCGGCGACAAGGTCGAGGAATCCATCTTCGTTCAGATCCGCGAGGTTCACACCAATTGCGTTGCGTCCGACCGGGACGGTGCCGGCGGGCTCAAAGGTACCGTCTCCGTTCCCGATGTGGAGCGAGGCATTTTCTTCCTCTGCGCTCGTGACAACAAGGTCGGGGACCGCGTCGGCGTTGATGTCGCCGATGGCGATTCGTCTTGGCTCGACGCCGACGGGGACCGATGGCGACGCGATGAAGCCGCCGAGCCCATCGGCGAGCAGGATGGTTACGTCCTGGCCATCGCGATTCACGACCGCGATGTCATTGAGGCCATCGGCGTTGAGGTCGGCGATAGCAGCGTCCCATGGGCGAACACCGACATCGATGGTGGCTTCCTGGAAGGAGCGCGACTCCCCGGTTCCATAGAGGATGGAGATCGTGTTGTCCCGGGAGTTGGCGGTGACGATATCGGGGTGTTCGTCTTGGTTGAGATCGCCTATCTCGATGGCATGTGGTGCGCGCCCGATGCCGATGCGCTGGTCGCCGCGCAGCACTCCGTCTGTTGTAAGAAGAAGTGACAGGTCGTTTGTGCCCCTGTTCGCGCTGACCAGGTCCATCTTTCCATCCATATCGAGGTCAACACCGAGAGCCGCCATTGGACGGTCTCCCACATCGAGAAGTCGTTGCTCGGCGAACGTGCCATCTCCATGCCCGAGCAAGATCGAGAGATCATCGCTTGCTCTGTTTGCAACGATGATGTCGTGCAGGCCATCGCCATTGACGTCGCCCAAGACCGCGGATTCTGGTCCAGACCCAACCGGGAAGGTTGCGCCCATTGAAAAGGTGCCGTCTCCGTTCCCGGGAAAGACCTGCATGAGGTTCTTGGTGCCGCTGATCGTGGCGATATCCAGCGTGTTGTTCGCGTCGAAGTCTGCCAGCAGGACGCTTCGCCCGTCGGGAACCCCAGGTACGTAGTACTGAACATGGAAGCCGCCGTCACCGCGTCCAATGAGCACGGCGTGGGCGCCATGACCGAGCGCAACGATGAGATCGAGGATGCCGTCGTTGTTCACGTCTCCTGCTGCATGAGAGACCGGCACGGCGCCCGTCCTGTAGAAGCTCATGGCCGAGAACCGTCCGTCCCCAATGCCAAGACGGATTGAAACTGGGCCTGCGTTCGTATCCGCCGTCGCGATATCGAGCAATTGGTCACCATTGAAGTCCACAACGACGACTTCGACCGGGCCAGGACCCATGGCGTACTGAACTTCCCGTTCGAACCCGCCTTCGACACGAGCGAGCAGCACTGACACCGTGTTGCTCCTGCCGTTGGCCACTAAGAGATCCAGCAGGCTGTCGTTATTTACGTCGGCCACGGTGATGCGCTGGGAGTCACCGTCGACCGGATACCTCACCGGCTCGCCAAAGGAGCCGTCACCGTTGCCATGGAGCACGGTGATCTCACCTAGGTGGTCGCTGGTCACGACGATGTCGGCGAATCCATCGTCGTTGAGGTCCGCCGTGGCCAGCGCGAGAGGTTCACTCGATCCAAGCCGCCTTGGATCGGAGAACAGCTCGTCTGGGTCACACTGAGCGTGGGCCTGACTCGCCAACACGATCAAGGAAACAACCAGGTGATGCGTTCTCATTGGTGTTCTCACTTGTGTATGAGGAATCAGCCAGGTAATCGCGGGTCGTTTGCATGGTCAGTCGCAGGGTTGGGTGAACAGTTCCAGGTACGCGAAGAAGTCTTTGGCGTCGATGTCGCCGTCACCATCGATATCGGCGCGCTGATCGCCCGCGGCGAAGAGGTCGAGATAGGCGAAGAAGTCCTCGGCGTCGGCGTCGGCGTCGCCATCGATATCGGCGGGGCAGTTGTTGCAGAGATTGACCAGGACGGAGACGTCGCCGCTGCGGGCATTTGCCGTGAGGATCTCGAGATCGCCATCGGCGTCGATATCCGCGACGGCGGCGAACATTGGATGCCGACCGGTGATGAAATGCACGGGAGGATCGAACGTGGCGACGCCATTGGCGAAGAGGACCGACACGAGACCCTGTGCCACCGGCGTGAGGACGATATCTGGCAGCTTGTCCTGGTTGAGATCTGCGACTGTTACAGTTTGAGAGGTCGGCCCAGCCTCCCAGAGGACCTGATCCTCGAAGGTCCCGTCCCCGCGCCCGATAGAGATCGATACATAGTCCGCGAAGGCGTTGGCGACGACGAGGTCGAGATGCCCGTCGGCGTTGATATCGACTGGCGCGATCGAGATGGAGCCTTGCCCGGTTGTCAGAAACAGGGGCGCTTGGAAGGTCCCATCGCCGTTGGCGATGTGAACTGTCACCCCTCCGTCGCCGGTGGGGGTGGCCATCAGATCGAGGAATCCATCTTCATTCAGATCGGCAAGATTCACACCGATCGCGTTGAGACCGACCGGGACGGAGCCGGCGGGCTCGAAGGTGCCGTCTCCGAGCCCGATGTGGAGTGTGGCGATCTGTGCTGACGAGCTTGTGACCACGAGATCGGGGATCGCGTCTGCATTAATATCGCCAGCGGCGATCCGTCTTGGCTCTGGTCCGACTGAAACGGACGGGCCGGGGCGGAAGCCACCGAGCCCATCGGCGAGCAGGATGGTGAGGTCTCGGCTGTTACGATTCACGACCGCGATGTCATTGAGGCCATCGGCGTTGAGGTCGGCGATGGCGAGATCCCAGGGTTGACCTCCGACAGTGATGGTGACCTCCTGGAAGGAGCGTGCATCGCCGGTTCCATAGAGGAT
>CBDVAM010000148.1:0-8709 GCA_965371965.1 uncultured Phycisphaerales bacterium | reverse complement strand
AGACGAACATCTCCTATTCTTACCAGGAACATACAAGGCACAGAGAGCACAGAGGAAGGCAAGGAACTGTGTTGGAATGGGTATGCAAGCCAAATGCCTACGGGGTCTTTCTCTGTGTACTCTGTGCCTCCGTGGTGAGTCCCTTCCGAGTCAGCGCTGCGACTCAGCGAGATTCGACACCTGTGCCGGCTTGCCGGTGCGCATCATCTCGATGAAGGTGTCGAAGAGGCTGGAGGCGTCGTGCGGGCCGGGCGAGGCCTCGGGGTGGTGCTGGACGGCGAGCACCGGGCGATCCTTGAGGCGAAAACCCGCGAGGGTCTCGTCGTTGAGATTCTTGTGGGTGGGTTCAGCGCCGATGGCTTCGAGGCTGTCGCGGTCGACCGCGAAGCCGTGGTTCTGGCTGGTGATCTCGACGTGCCCGCTGAGGGTGCTGAGGACCGGCTGGTTGGCGCCGCGATGCCCGAACTTGAGCTTGTAGGTCGTTGCGCCAAGGGCCAGGGCGAGGAGCTGATGTCCCAGGCAGATGCCGAAGGTCGGGATGGGCGGCTCGGCTTTGAGCAGTTCGCGGAGTGTCTGGATGGTCTTCTCGACGGCGGCGGGGTCGCCGGGGCCGTTGGAGACGAACAGGCCGTCACCCTCGCCGGCGTCGAAGAGGGCCTTGATCTCGCCGGCGGGCATGTCGTGGGGGATGACGCGGACCTGGCAGCCGCGCTGTGTGAAGTTGCGGAGGATGTTGCGCTTTGCGCCACAGTCCAGGGCGAGGACGCGCAATGGTCGTCCATCGTTCGCCGTGACGTCGGCGGTAACGTGGGCGTCCCAGTCGCCCAGGGTTTCTTCCCATGACGCGGGGGCCGAGCAGCCGGCGACCTCGGCGAGGTTCTGGCCGCTCATCTGCGGGGCCGAACGGATGCGTTCGAGCAGGTCGGCGTCGGAGATGCTTGGGTCCGAGCAGATGGCACCGCGCATCGCGCCGGTGGTGCGGACGCGCCGGGTGATCTCGCGGGTGTCGACGCCGGCGATTCCCGGGATGTCGTGGCGGGCGAGGTAGGCATGAAGGTCGGATGTCGCGCGATAGTTGCTGGGGGTATGGACCAGTTCGCGGACGACCAGGCCCGCGACCTGGACCTTGGCGGACTCCTCGTCGGCGGGGTTGACACCCACGATGCCGATCATGGGGAAGGTCTCGACGAGGATCTGGGCGGTGTAGGAGGGGTCGGTGAGCGATTCCTGGTAGCCGGTCATGGCGGTGTTGAACACGACCTCGGCGATGGCGGTTGAGGGGGCTCCGAAGGCGGTGCCGCGGAAGAGGCTGGCGTCCTCGAGGATCAGGCGTGCGGGTCGGTTGGTGTCGCTGGGGGCGTTTGTCTGGCTCATCAAGCTAGAGTTTATGCATATGAGCGATCAGGGCCTTTTCATGGAGGATCGGGCGGAGGACACGGGGCCTCGGGTGTACGTGCGTGTGGCGGTGGAGCGGGGGGTCGATGCTCCGGAGGGTTTGACGTATTTCGCTGCGCCGGGGCTGTTGGGTGTGGGGGATCGGGTGTCGGTGCCGCTGGGGCGGCGGGCGCGAGCCGAGGGAATCGTGATCTGCGTGGGCGGCGATGAGCTGCTTGGAAATCTGGCCCGGGGACGGGTCAAGGGCGTCCATGAGCGCACAGGGGCGGCGCTGCGCCCCTCTCTGGTCGAGCTCGCGCGATGGATGAGCGAGTATTACGTGTGCCCATTGGGGATGGTGCTGGGGACGATGGTGCCGGCGGCGGTGAAGAAGGACATCGGGCGCCGGATACGCGAGGTTGTCGATCGGGTGGAGGCGGCGGACGAGGCGGCATTGGCGGAAGTCAAGCTGCCGCCGGCGACGCGCGAGGCATGGGGCAGGATCTTGGAGTTGGAGCGCGAGGCATTGCCGATAGGCGCCAAGGAGCTGGCGGTGTTGGTGGGTGTGCGCACGGTCGGGCCGATCAATCGCCTGGTGGATGTGGGCTTGTTGGAGCGGAAAGAAGAATCGGTCGTGAGCGTGCGAGAGCGCGACGCGATGATGTCGCGCGAGGGCGATGGCAATGTGGCGGCGCACGAGCTGACCGCAGAGCAGCGCCGGGTCGCCGACGGGATCGCAGAGACGCTCGGCGGATTCAGCGTGCACCTGATCCGGGGCGTGACCGGCTCGGGCAAGACCGAGGTGTACATGAGCGTCATCGATCGGGCGCTCCAGGATGGCAAGTCGGCGATGGTGCTGGTGCCGGAGATTGCGCTGACGCCGCAGGCATCCGAGCGGTTTACCGGGCGATTCGGGTCGGTGGGGGTGGCGGTGCTGCACTCGGCACTGACGCGCAGCGAGCGAAATCGCCAATGGTCGCGGGTGCTCAACGGCGAGGCGCGGGTGGTCGTGGGGGCGCGCTCAGCGGTGTTTGCGCCGCTGGAGAATCTGGGTGTGATCGTCGTCGACGAGGAGCACGACACGAGTTACAAGCAGGACCAGTTGCCGAGGTATCACGCGCGGGATACGGCAATTAAACGGGCGCAGATCGAGGGGGCGACGGTGGTGCTCGGTTCGGCGACGCCGAGCCTGGAGAGTTTTCATAATGCGCGCTGCGGGCGGGCGAGCTTGTGGCGGATGGATAGTCGGGTCGGTGGCGGAAGGCTCGCGACGGTTCAGGTCGTGGATCTGGCTCGCGAGCGGGTAAGCGATCCGAGGGATCTCGGCGCGCGCCTGGAGTCGATCGGCCCGACGCTCGACCGGGAGCTGCGGGCGACGCTGAACACAGGACGCCAGGCGATCATCCTGCTCAATCGAAGGGGATGGGCGAGCTTTGTGTCCTGTCCCAGCAGCGCCTGCGGATGGCGGCTGGTGTGCGATGATTGCGATGCGTCGATGGTCGTCCATCGTGGGAAGGACCTGCCGGCGGGGCGCCTTGTGCGGTGCCATCACTGCCAGGCGGAGAAGCTGGTGCCGCGCCTGTGTCCGACGTGCGATCGCAAGGTCATCATGCTGGGCTTGGGCGGGCAGAAGGTGGAGGACGAACTCGAGCGGGGATTCGGATTGGTTCGTGGAAAGACGCTGCTGCGCATCGACGCCGACACAATGGCGACGGGGCGCGACTACTTCGAGGCGCTCGAGCGATTCCGCGATGGGTCGGTCCGGGTGCTCCTGGGCACGCAGATGATCGCCAAGGGGCTGGATTTTCCGGGCGTGCGCCTGGTGGGAGTGGTGAGCGCGGACACGGCGCTGGCGCTACCGGATTTTCGTGCCGGCGAGCGGACGTTCCAGCTCGTGAGCCAGGTCGCCGGGCGCGCGGGGCGGAGCGATGACCAGGGCGTCGTGATTGTCCAGACGCTGAATCCGGACGAGCCGGCGATCCGGTTCGCGGCCCGCCATGACTACGAGGGGTTCGCGGAGATGGAACTGTTGAGTCGGGCGCGGGCCAAGCTGCCGCCGACGACGAGATTGGCGAGGGTTGTTTGCCGGGATAAGGATCTGGGCAAGGCGAAGCGGATGGCTGAGCGGGTGCATGAGGTGCTGAGTGGGGCTGAGGGGGTGCGCGTGGTCGGGCCGATGGAGTGTGCGATCGCGCGCGTCGCAGAGCACTATCGGTTCGAGGTGCAGACCACGTCGGACTCGGCGGCGTGCCTGCACAAGGCCCTGCATCACGCCCGCCACGCGGGCGGGATCAAGAGCGATGCGCACACGGCGATTGATGTCGATCCGGTCGCGATGATGTAGGAGCAAGATGAGTCTAGAAGTCGGAGATTTCGAGGGCAGGCGGGTCGTGGTGATGGGGCTCGGGCGATTCGGCGGGGGCGTCGGGGTGGCGAGATGGCTTGCCGGGCAGGGCGCGCGGGTGCTGGTGACCGATCTTGCGAGTGAGGATCGGTTGGTGGATTCGGTCAAGGAACTTGGGCCGCTGGTGCGCGATGGGGCGGTGACGCTGCGCCTGGGTGAGCACCGCGAGGAGGATTTTCTGGAATGCGATTGCGTCATCGCGAGCCCGGCGATCGCAAAGCCCTGGGACAACCGTTACTTGAATGCCGCGAGGGAGTGTGGGGTTGAGATCACAACCGAGATCCAGCTCTGCGTCGATCGGATCGCTCGGCGGGGCGCGAGGGTCATCGGCGTGAGCGGGTCGGCGGGCAAGAGCACGGTGACCGCGATGATCGCCCATGCGCTTGGAGAGGTCGGTGAGCGGGCGATCGCGGGCGGAAATCTCGGGGGCAGCTTGCTCGAACGCGAGATCGAGACGGGGCAGTGGGTGGTGCTCGAACTCAGCAGCGCGATGTTGCACTGGCTCGAGGGGCTGGAGGTCGAGGTGGGCGTGGTGACCTCGTTCGCGGAGAATCATCTCGATTGGCACGGGTCGGTTGAGCATTACCGAGAATCAAAGCAGAGGCTGCTTGGGGTGATTCGAGCGGGCGGGACGGCGGTGCTGGGACCGGGTGTGCATGGCTGGAACGTCGACGATGGCGTCGAGCGGGTGGTGATAGAGGTGGGCGAAGGCGTCGGTGGGCTCGCGACGATCGGGGTGCACAACGAGTTGAATGCGGCCATCGCACGGGCGGCGGTCGAGGCGGTGAGCGGAGCGTCACGTGACGCGATCGAGGAGGGACCTCGCCGATTCGGCGGGCTGGCGCATCGCCTCCAGGTCGTCGGGGAGCGCGACGGCGTGCGGTTCGTGTGCGATTCCAAGGCGACCACGCCGGGGGCGACGGTGCTGGCGGTCGAGGCGATGGGGGATCGTTCGCGGGTGCATCTGATCGCGGGCGGATATGACAAGGGAGTGTCGCTCGATGCGATCCGAGCGATTGGCGGCGAGCTTGCGGGGCTGTACGCGATCGGGGCGACGGCGGGGATGATCGCGGATGCGGCGTCCGGGGTTTTGAACTGCGACAGGCTCGATCAAGCGTTCGAGCAGATCATGCGCCGGGTGCGCGAGGGCGATACCGTGCTGCTCAGCCCGGGGTGCGCGTCATGGGATCAGTACGACAACTACGAGCGGCGCGGCGAGGCGTTTATCGCGCTTGCGACCAAATGGATCGAGCGATGAAGATGCGTTGTTACGGTTTGATCGTTGCGTTTCTGGCGGGTGTCGGGGTTTCTTGTCGGTCCTCGCCGGAGACCGTGAAGGCGGGCGATGGGCAAGCAGTTGCCGCCAAGATTGCGCTACAGGATGATGCTCCCGATGGCGGATTCGCCGAGGTGTTCTCGTATGTGCGCGTCGATCGTGCTCGGGGGATCGTGGAGTTTGATGGCTGGGTGCCGATTGACTGTCACGATCCGCGGACGCCCGATGTCTGGCTGGAGCAGATCGTCTGTACGCCGGATACCAGAGAGCACGAGTCGCTCGTGGTGAGCCGGGCCAAGCCGAGCGAGGTACACGCGGCGATGCTGTTGATTGGGCTGGAGGCGGGCACGCCGGGGTCGTATCGCTGGGACGGCGAGCGGGTCGTGGCGGTCGCGCCCGAAGGGGATGCGGTCATAGTTGAGTTCTTGTATGAGGACGACGAGGGGCACGAGGTCCGCGCGAATCCGACGGACTGGGTGATTGACGCGGGTCTGGAGCGGACGCTGAGTGACCACGTCGGGGACGCCGCGGCGTTCGTGTTCGCCGGCTCGCGCTTCGTCGCGTACAACGGGCCGGAGGTGTACGACGCCGATCTCGCCGGGACGCTGATCGGGCTGGCGACCTTCGGCGGCGAGACGATCGCGTTCGGCGAGGTCATCAGCCACGAGGCGATGTATCAGGAGCCGCAGTGGCTTGCCAATGCCAAGCTTGTGCCGGCGTATGGCACGCCGGTGCGGGTACAGATCCGAGCGTTGGGCGGGGACGAGCGTTAGCGAGGCAGGTCGATGGTGACCTTGCGCCGTTCACCGTCGGCTGCCTGGATCGTGATCGAGACCTCGCTGCCGACGAGGAAGCCGGCGTCGGCGAGCGCGACGTGGACATCCTCGGCGGTCGAGACCGAGTCGTTGTTGACACGGGTGATGACCTGCCCGGTCTCGAAGTCCAGGCGAGCTGCACGGCGCCCTCGGATCACTGTGTCGATCATCGGCCCGGCGTCTGAGTCTTCAACGAGAATGCCGAATCGTTCGAGCGCGCCTGCAGCAGTCATGGCCTTGCGTTGGCGAGCGGTCATCTCGCCCACGCGGAGGTCCACGGTGCGGATGCCGAAGTCCTCGCGCCAGATTTCGATGTCGATGACCTGCCCGGGACGCTTCGAGGCGATGACCGATTGGAGGACCGGCGAGCGGGGGGTGCGTTCGCCGTCGATGCGGAGGATGATGTCGCCGACCTGAATGCCGGCCTGGTCCGCCGGACCCTTCGCTTCCACTCTGGGCACGTAGACGCCAGTGCCCTGGAAGGTGCTATCTGGGACGAGGGTCGCCGTGAGCCTGGGCAGGGTAATGCCCAGGAAGCCCCGCGAGGGTTCGCGACCGGCGATGAGCTGTTCTGTGACGTACTCGACGGTGGAGAGCGGAATAGCGAAGGAGATGCCGGCGCTCTGGCCCTCGGTGGTGCCGTCGGTCTCGCGCCCGGTGGCGATGGCGACGTTCATGCCGATGACGCGCCCTGAGATGTCGACGAGTGGCCCGCCGGAGTTGCCGGGGTTGACTGCGGCGTCGGTCTGGATGAAGTTGGTGGAGCCGCCGAACTGGACCGCGCCCGATGGCGAGCGTCCGAGGCCGGAGATCACGCCCTGGCTCATGGAGAACTTGAACCCGAAGGGCGAGCCGAAGGCAAAGACGAGCTGGCCCTGGCGAGGGATGACGCCCGAGGCGCGGGACAAGGGCAATAGCCCCGAGAGATTGTCGATCTTGAGAACGGCGATGTCGGTGCTTGGGTCGACGCCCTTGATCTCGGCCTCTTCGACGCGACCGTCGGAGAACTGCACGAGCACGACATCGGCCCCATTGACCACATGGGCATTGGTCACGATGTGGCCCTGGTCGTCGAAGACCCACCCGGCGCCGGTCGCGCCGGACATGCTGCGACGCCCGGTTCGGCTGCGGACGTCGATGTGGACGACCGATGGGGCGGTTGCCTCGGCGATGCGGGTGAACGCCTCGTCCAGTTGCTTGAGCAGGTCGCCGTCCTGGAGGGCCTGGCGCGCCAGCGTGACCTTGGCGCGGGTGGCGGCGTAGGTCGCCTCGCGGACGGTCATCGGCACGATGGCCAGTGCGAGGAGGATGGTGAGGCTGACGATGATCGCCGGGCCGTAGCTGACGAATCTGCGCATGGTCGTGTCCTTCCGACTCGTTCGTTCCCGCGGGGGCACGATTCAGCATACCAAACAACACCCGCGAGGTTTACGGGCACCAGGAGATGATTCGCCGTATGTGGCCCTCGGTTTCAAGGTGGCGGGCTGGGGAAGCGATTTTCGGACGCACCTGTCGCTAATCGTCAAGGCCAGATTGGAACGCCTTGGCCTCGCTAGGAGGCATCTCGTACGGTCTGCCGCCTATCTGGCGCTTCGCGACGCTGGCGACCCACGTGGCCCCGGCATCCTGGAGAGATTTACCCATCGCTGCCACGGGCTCGGCGAATCGCGGTGCGTGGTCGGTCAGGCCCAGCAGGTCATGGAGGACCAGGATCTGTCCGTGGCATGCGGGGCCCGCGCCGATACCGATGAGCGGGATGTCCGTGCGATCCATGATCGCCTGGGACACTTGATCGGGCACGGCCTCGACGAGGAGCATGACCGAACCGGCTTGTTCGAGCGCGATGGCGTCGTCGACGATCTTGCGGGCTTCGTCGGCGGTGCGCCCGGCCGAGCCATACCCGCCGCGCATCGCCGAGCGTTGCGGGAGCGAGCCGACATGAGCGCACACGGGAATGCCCGCACGGGTGTAGCGTTCGACGAGCGGGGCGAAGCTGGCGTCGGCCTCGAGCTTGACGATGTCGGCGAGGCCCTCGGTCATGAATCTGCCTGCGTTCTTCAGGGCCTCGTCCTCGCTGGCGTGATAGCTCAGGAAGGGCATGTCGGCCATGACGACCGTGTTGGGTGCGCCGCGCTTGAGGGCCGCGGTGAGCCAGATGGACAGCTCCATCGGCATGTGGATGGTGCGGGGCAGGCCCAGGACAATCTCGGCTGCGCTGTCGCCGGCGAGCAGGAGGTGGACGCCGGCGCGTTCGAGCCAGCGGGCGGTGATGGCGTCGTAGCAGGCCAGGCAGGCGAAGGGCTCCGCCCGATCTGCCATCTTGCGCAGGGTCTTGATGGTGATCGGCTTGGCGGGCTTGCCGTTGGCCTTGGGCTCGCTGAGGCCCGAGGATCCCCCAGCGTCCTTGGGGCCTGTGGCCATGGGCGGTCGTTCGAGGCTCATGGGCGAATCATAGATCGCCCGGGCGATACACTCGAACGTGACCAGAACCTTGACGCCCGAGATGATGGACGATCCGAACGTCGATGAGTCGGCGCTGCGGGGGTCGCTGAGATATATCCGGGGTGTGAACCGGGCTCTGGGCGGGCAGCGGGCACTGCTGGGACACCTGAGGCGGTGGTCGGGCGATTGGGCGACCGGCGAGCAGGTCACGCTGCTGGATATCGCGACCGGCTCGGCGGATCTTCCCATCGCGGCAGTCCGCTGGGCGAGTCGCAAGGGGATCGACCTGCGGGTGACGGGCGTGGACAACCACCCAAAGACGCTCGCGATCGCGCGGGAACAGGTCGGGCAGGACGCGGAACTCTCCGAGCGGATCGAGCTGATCGAGAGCGATGCGC
>CBDVAM010000147.1:0-8742 GCA_965371965.1 uncultured Phycisphaerales bacterium | reverse complement strand
GGGTTCGCACACCGTCGGTCGCTCGCCTCTCTACGACCCCGAGCAATACTGGATCGGCAACGCCCTCTCCAGCTTCGGCATCGTCTTCAACCGCGACCGCCTCGCCTCTCTCCAACTCCCAGAACCCACCAGCTTCGACGATCTCACCGACCCACGCTACTTCGGCGAGATCGCGCTGGCCGACCCCCGCCAGAGCGGCTCGATCACCACCACGTTCGAATCCATCCTCGACAACTATGGCTGGCTCGACGGCTGGCGCGTCCTGCGCGCCCTGTGCGCAAACACACGCTACTTCACCAACCGCTCCACCAAGCCCCCCCTCGACGTCGCCATGGGCGAGGCGACCGCCGGGCTCGCCATCGACTTCTACGGCAGGAGCCAGGCCCAGGCCGTCATGCGTAATGGCGAGACACCCGAGACCGCCCGTGTCGGCTACGTCGACCCCGAAGGCAGCGTCTCGATCGACCCCGACCCCGCCAGCATCATCCGCGGCGGACCCGACCCCGAACTCGCTCGCCGATTCCTCGTGTTCCTCTTGACCGATGAGGCCCAGGCCCTCTGGCAGTTCCACGCGACGACCACGCCCGCGGGCTCGGCCAATCCGACTAACCAGCACGCACAGCCCCTGGGTCCCGAGCAGTACGAGCTGCGGCGCATGCCCATCCGGCGCGCGATGTACGAACGCTACAGCGATTCGTTCGTGGACGATGTCCGTCCCTACGCCATCGCCTCCACCGTCGAAAGCCGCGGCTGGCGCTCGGCCATCGGCCCCATGATGGGCGCATTCGGCATCGACACCGGCGACGAACTCCGAAAAGCCTGGCAGGCCTACCACGCCTCCAAGGACCGGGTCTCAGAGCAGACCCGCGCCGAGATGGAGCGCCTGATCTACGCCTTCCCCGATGGCGAGCGGGTCGCCGAACTCTGGGACGAGTTGTTCGCCGCCGACCTCGACCTCGACGCCAAGCCCCTGCGAATAATGGCCGAGCCCGCCTTTACAGACTTCACGCCCGAGAACTACCGCCCGATCCGTGGCACCTGGCGCAACGCCCGCGTCGGCACCCGCCTGAACATCATCTACGCCCGGATCTTCCGCGAGAACTACCGCCGGGTGGTCGATCTTGCCCGGGAACGCTCCTGACCAGACTCCGACCTGCCCCGAAAGAGCCAACGAGGTCCCACCATGCCCCGCGACGACCACGCTTCACGCCGGATCCCCTCGAGAACCAAAATCGTCGCCACCATCGGCCCCGCCAGCGAGACCCCCGAGATGGTCGAGGCCCTGATCCTCGCCGGCGTCAACGTCTTCCGCTTCAACTTCTCCCACGGCACCTTCGACGAGCACGAAGAGCGCCTCGCCGTCGTCCGCGATCGTGCCCGCGCCCTGGGCCAGTGCATCGCCTGCCTGGGCGACCTTCCCGGCCCCAAGATCCGCGTCGGGCACGTCGAGGGCGAACTCGAACTCGAGGTCGGCGGCGACGTCGTCTTCGATCCCGCGATCGACACCGCACGCGTCGAGAAGGCCGATGGCGTCTCACGCGTGTATCTGCCCACGACCTACGACCGCATCGCCTACGACACAAGGCCCGGCCAGCGCGTCCTGCTCGCCGACGGCGAACTGCGCATGCTCGCGGTCGAACGAGACGGTGATCGACTCATCTGCCGCGTCACGGTGGGGGGGCCAATCAGCAGCGGCAAGGGCATCAACCTTCCCGAGAGCGACGTTTCCGCCGCAGCGATCACCGATCGCGACTGGGAGTGCGTTGAGTTCGGCGTAGGCCAGGGCCTCGACTACCTCGCGCTCTCGTTCGTCCGATCCCCGGACGAGGTCCGCGAGCTCCAGGACCGCCTCTGGTCTATGTGCAGCGCAAGCAAGGAGCATGCCGACGACGCGGGCGGATCCATGATTAAAGTCATCGCAAAGATCGAGAAGCCCCAGGCCGTCGCGCGCATCGATGAGATCGTCCAGGCCGCCGACGCGATCATGGTCGCCCGAGGCGATCTTGGCGTCGAGATGGAAATCGCCGCGGTGCCCGTCGCCCAGAAGCGCATCATCGAGGCCTGCAACAAGCAAGGCAAGCCGGTCATCGTCGCCACCCAGATGCTGGAGACCATGATCCACAGCGCCATGCCCACCCGCGCAGAGGCAAGCGACGTTGCCAACGCCATCTTCGACGGCGCGGGCGCGGTCATGCTCTCCGCCGAGACCGCCATCGGACGCCACCCCGACCTCGTTGTCAAGACCATGACACGCATCATCGAGGCGACCGAGGATCGCCTCAAAGAGATCGGCGCGACATACAAAGGCCCGACCGATATCGTCAAGGGCCACACCATGACCGCCTCGCTCACCACCGGCGCCTGGCACGCCGCACAGAGATGCAACGCCAAGGCCATCGCCTGCTGGAGCGAGAACGGCGGCACCGCCCGCTACCTCTCCCAGATGGGCTTTCTCATCCCCATCCTCGTCTGCTCCACAGACGAACGCGCAACCCGGCGCATGACCCTCCTGCCCGGCATCACCCCGATCGTGACAACTCCGCCCGCCTCGGGGCGGCTCAGCGACTGGAACGATTGGGCCGAGGCCCACCTCCGCGAGATCGGCTGGGCCGAGCAGGACGACTGGGTCGTCCTCCTCGCCGGCAAGCCCCTGGGAGAATCCAAACGCACCAACACCATGGCCCTGCACCGCATCGGCGACGAGCACGCCGGCTACGCCGGACACTGAGAGCTCAAGAGGCCCTGGCGCAAGCCTGGGCTCAGAACCCACCAAACCGAAGCGCGATACTCGCGACGACAAACATGTCCACCCGCGCGCGAGACCCTCAATCGACCTCAAGAGCAAGGTCGTGCCGGCACATTCCGGGATAACATCGCTTCTCATCCGGAGTCCCAGATTGCTCACGCCACGCCAGCGCCAGGTCATCGACCAGGCCACCCAGCACTACCAGGACGGTCGCCTCCAACTCGCCCAGGAACTCTGCCGGAGCCTCGTCAAGGGCAAACGCGCCCCCCTCGAAGCCTGGCACATGTTGGGCCTCGTCGCCATGCGCAGAGAACAACCCGACCTCGCCATCGACTGCTTCCAGCAGTGCGCAAGAGAGCGCCCCAACGACCCCCAGTTCCAGTTCCTCATCGCAAAGATGCTCGCCATGTCATCAAGAGGCGACGAGGCCCTGCCACGATACGACTGGGCACTCACCCTCGATCCCAACTACATCCCCGCGATCACCTGGAAAGCAGCCCTGCTCGAACGTTCCGGCGACACTCTGAACGCCCGCAAGCTCATCGAGCCCTACCTCGATTCTCCCAAGTTCGACCCCGAGATGGGGCACATCCTCGCCCGCATCGAGCACGCCGAGAAGAACAACGAATCCTGCATCGATGTCTGCAAGCGCGAGATCGAACGCCCCGATCAGACCCGACGCCTCAAGCAACTGCTCACGTTCCTCCTGGGCCAGACCTACCACCGAATAGAGGACTACGACAACGCGTTCGACGCATTCACCCAGGCCAACTCCTACCAACCCGATACCTTCGATTACGACGCCTTTGAGCGATGGCTCATGGACACCGTCGAGCACTTCGCGAACAAGAGCGCCCAGACCATCCCGACCGCCAACAAGGGCGGCGACAAGATGGTCATGATCGCCGGCATGCCCCGCTCGGGCACCACCCTCATCGAGACCATCATCGACGCCCACCCCGCTGCCCGGGGCATCGGCGAGTCCGCCGACCTCGACCGCGTCATCGTCCGCCTCCCTCTCACCCTCAACATCCACGAGCCCTACCCACAGGTCGCCCGCCACCTCGACCAGCCCACGATCGACCGCCTCGCCCGCGAGCTCGACAGGAACTTTGCCTCGCGCGCCCCCGGCGCCAGTGTCATCGTGAATAAACACCTCCAGAACTGGCTCCAGGTCGGCTTCATGACCCGCGTCATGCCCGGGGCCCGGGTCATCTGGATCCACCGCGATCCGCGCGACAACTGCCTGGGCATCTACATGCAGCATTTCACGCCCAAGACGCTCGCCTACGCCGTCGATCTGCGCTTGCTCGCCCGTGTCCACAAGCTGCACATGCGCATCATGCGAGAATGGATCGACCGCCTGGAATACCCGATCCTCGAGGTCCCCTACGAATCACTCGTCAACGACCCCGAGCCATGGTCGCGCAAGATCATCGACTTCGTCGGTCTCGATTTCGACGACGCCTGCCTGCGCTTCCATGAGTCCGGGCGCGTCGCGCTCACCCACAGCTACGAGCAGATCCGTAGGCCCATCTACAAGACCGCGATGGGGCGATGGAAGAACTACGAACGCCACCTCGCGCCATTGCTCGAAGAACTCGACCGCAAGGCCTGAGACAAGCCCTCAGGACGCCTGGGAGTACCGCCGCCGCTTCGCGTCCTCGGGTTCCAGCCCCGCCCGGTGTGCAAGGCTTGCCAACTCCGAGCGCCGCGTCACGCCGAGTTTCCGCCCGATCGACGAACGGTGATTCTCGATCGTCTTCGGCGAGCGGAACAGCGTGCTTGCGATCTCGGAGATCTGCAGCCCCTTGCCGATCAACGCCAGCACCTCGAGCTCCCTGGGCGACAGAATATTGAGCGGACCGAGTCCCGTAAACTCCGACTCGACGATCTCGAAGCGCCCGTGGTCCTCATCCGACTCGCCCTGGCGCGTGATCACCATGACCAGACCCCCGTCTTCGCCCGGCACAACCGGGTGTATTGCCGACTCGACCTGGATGCCATGGCAGATGTGGCGCAAAAGCGTCGGCCTGCCGGTCCGCAGCACCTGCCTCATGATCTTCATCCGCTCAAGCGCATAATCTGTCGGGAAGACCTCATGCAGCTTGCGCCCGGTCGGATCATCCGCGTCCTCGCCGCGCAACAGGCGGTTGGTCTCCGCGTTTAAATAGACGATGGTCCCGTCCGATTCGACGATCGCAATCCCAACGCCCGGCGCGCTCGTCATGGCACTCCAGACCGCGTCGCAGTGCTCAGAGATCCGATTTGTCATTTCTTTGTTAGACTTCACGACATCCCTCCATGGCGGGTATTGAGCTCAATCCCTGAAACAGACGGGGCCGAATTAGATAATAGATACTATTGGACCAGTAATTCTGCTTAGGACTTTCCCCCTAGTGGTCGCTTACGCTCGGGATCGGCTCGCCGAGGCCATCCGAGGTTGAAATTAGGTGGTGCGCCCCACCCTGGCCAGCCACGCCTCACGATGGATCGCCCACCGCTCGTGGTCACACCAGTGCCCGTAGATCTTCAGATACCTCGGGCTGAACCCCTCGAGCTCGAATCCGTTGGCCCGCACCACCGCACGCGACGCCTCATTGCCCGGCTGCACGTTCGCCTCGATCCGATGCAGCCCAAGGCTCTCGAACCCGTGCGAAAGCGCCAGCCCGATCGCCTCTTTCATGTGCCCACGCCCGCCGAACCGCTCGCCCATCCAGTACCCCAGGAAGCACTGCTGCAACGGCCCGCGGATGATCTCCTGGAACGAGATCCGTCCCACGATGCGCCCATCCTCGCATCGGCAGATCAAGAGCCCCTCGCGCCTGGGCGTCTGACAGCCCCCAAGCTCGCGATCGAAGCTGTCGTTCCCGAATGCGTCGAAGCCCTCCGGCGCGATCGGTTCCCACGGCTCCAGAAACCTCCGGCTCGATCTGCGCAGCTCGACAAACTCGTCGCGATCACCCTCCACGGGATACCGCAGCAGCACGCCCGTGCCGCGATAGACCAGCGTCTTGCGTTCATCCCCCGCCGTCATGGCAATCGATCATCCGCGCCCCAGCCGCCCCGTCAAGCGCCGCCGCGAACATGCTCAGGGATCGTCCATGAAAGATGATGTTTTCGACCGTCAGAATCTCGGTGTCACTTGGCAAGCCTTCGCATCAGCTCGCCGTGCTTGCCAAAGACCTCCTCGACGTGCCTGTCCAACTGCTTGCTATCCGTCCCCGGCTACACCCTCGCGTGTAAGTACAGGATGTACGCCGACAGCGACAGATTCAGGCGCGACGCCTCGCGCTCGAGCTGGGCCCGCAACTCCGCCGATGCCTCAAACTGGACGGTCTCGCTCACGCCGGGTTTATTCGCCCGCCCGCTCCCAAGAGCAACCAACAACCCCTCACTCCCACTCGATCGTCGCCGGCGGCTTGCTCGAGATGTCGTACACAACCCGATTCACCCCGCGAACCTCGTTGATAATCCGCGTCGACATCCGCCCCAGCACCTCGAACGGGATCCGCGCCCAGTCCGCGGTCATGAAGTCCTGGGTCTCCACCGCACGCACCGCAACAACGTGCTCGTACGTCCTGCCGTCGCCCATCACCCCCACGCTCTGGATCGGCAGCAGCACCGCGAACACCTGGCTCGTCTTGCGATACAGATCGCCCGCGACGATCTCTTCGAGCACGATCTCGTCGCACTCGCGCACGATCCGCAGACGCTCGCGCGTCACCTCCCCCAGAATCCGCACCGCAAGCCCCGGCCCCGGGAATGGGTGACGCCACACCATCGCCTCGGGCACACCCAGCACCTCGCCCAGCCGCCGAACCTCGTCTTTAAAGAGTTCCCGCAGCGGCTCGATCAGCTCGAACGGCAGGTCCTCGGGCAATCCTCCGACATTGTGGTGCAGCTTGATCCCCGCGCTCTTGCCCGAGTACCCATGCCCCGACTCAATCACGTCGGGATAGAGCGTCCCCTGGGCCAGGAACGCCGCCCCCTGAATCCCCTCCGCGGCCTCGCGGAACACCTCGATAAACCGATGCCCGATCCGTCGACGTTTCTCCTGCGGATCGACCACGCCCGCCAGATCCGAGATAAACGCCTCCGACGCGTCGACCACGCGCAGATCGATCGCGAAGTGATCGCGGAATGTCCGATCTACGAGGTCCCGCTCGTTCTGGCGCAGCAATCCGGTATCCACAAAGACGCACGAGAGCTGGTCCCCGATCGCCCGATGCAAGAGCGCCGCGGTGACCGCCGAATCCACGCCCCCGCTCAACCCGCAGATCACCCGCCCTTCGCCGACCTTCGCGCGGATCGCATCGCTCTGCTCCTGGGCGTAGCTGCTCATCCGCCACGTTCCGGCACACCCGCAAATGTCATACAGGAAGTTGCGAAGCATGTCCGAGCCGTGGGGGGTGTGGGTCACCTCCGGGTGGAACTGCACGCCCCAGAACCGCCGATTCCGATCGCGCACCGCCGCGTACGGGCACGAGTCCGTGCTCGCGATTGTCTCTAGGCCCGCCGACGCCAGCTCGCTGATCTGATCCCCGTGGCTCATCCACACAGTCGTCCGATCCGCCACCGACGCGAACAGATCCGCCGTGTCTGCGATCTCCAGCGACGCCCGCCCGAACTCACGATGCTTGCCCGCCTCGACCCGCGCCCCCAGCAGCTTGCACGCAAGCTGCATCCCGTAGCAGATCCCCAGCACCGGCACGCCCAGGTCCAGGATCGCCGGATCACACACCGGCGCACCCTCATCGAACACGCTCGCCGGCCCGCCCGACAGCACGATCCCCTTGGGATCCATCGCCCCCAGCTCGCCCGCCGGGATATCCGGACGCACAAGCACGGCGTAGACCCCCGCATCGCGGATCCGCCGAGCGATCAGCTGGGCCGTCTGCGACCCAAAGTCCAGAATCGCCACCACCTCATGCCCGCTGGCCATCTGTGTTCCAATCTCGCTCATGCGCCTCCTCATGGGGCGAAGCGGTAAGGCTAGCCCCCCCCCGAGTCGATTGTCACCAGGCCCGTCCAAGGCAGATACGATTGCGCGAATGCGAGACCCCGCTCGATGGAGCAACCCGTGGCGTTCGACCAAGGCCCTGTTGGCGGCGGCAATCGCCTCGCAGATCCCCGCCTGCGCCTCGGCTCTGCCCGTGGGCTTCGATGAGGAGGCCCCCGACGGCAGGATCCACGCCATCATCGACGCCGCCAGAACCCGCGATACCGCGAAGATCCCCGACCTCATCGCCCAGCTCGATTCCGACGACCCCGCCGTCCGCCTCTTCGCCATCCGCACCCTGGAACTCCTGACCGACCAGACGCATGGCTACCACCACGCCGACTCGCCCGCGGCCCGCGAGATGGCCATCGACAACTGGGTCCAGTGGCTCGCCGCCCAGCGCGACCCCGCAAGCCCCGACACCGGAGGCCCCACCCCATGACCTCCCCGCTGATCCAAATGGAGCTCAAGAGCGATCCCCGCGTGCTTAGCGGCGTGCGCGAGCTGGTCGCCGCCCTCTGCCGGCGACTCACCTTCGAAAAAACCCCGGCGGATCAGATCGCCCTCGCCGTCGATGAGGCCCTGGCCAACGTCATCTGCCACGGCTACGCCCGCTGCCCGGACTGCCCCATCTGGATCAGCATCCACGAACTCCAGGCAGACCAACCCGCAGTCAAGATCGTGATCGAGGACGAGGCTCCGCCCGTCGAGTGCGACCAGATCAAGGGGCGAGATCTGCACGAGGTCCGCCCCGGAGGCCTGGGCGTCCACATCATCAGGGAAATCATGGACGACGTCGTGTACGAAAAACGCGCCAACGTCGGCATGCGCCTCACCATGACACGCACGGGCAACCGAGAATCAAACGCAACATCCACTCGCCAACAGAAAGACGTTCAATGAGCAACACCGACGGGCTCCAGGTCAACATCGACGACAGGGACGGCGTCGCCGTGCTCAGCCCCTCCGGGGATGTGGACATGAACGTCTCGCC
>CBDVAM010000146.1:0-8782 GCA_965371965.1 uncultured Phycisphaerales bacterium | reverse complement strand
CGCATCAGCTTCATCGCCCAGGCCTTCGTCGGACCCATCGCCTTCGCCACCGACTACATCCACCAGAGCTCCTTCAAGACCACCATCAACCGCACCAGCAACGGCAAGCCCCTGCCCCCGGTCATCGCGCCCCCGGGCAAGAACCGCATGAACCTCAGCCTCGGCAAGGTCAACGAGATCGGCGTGCTCTACACCGTCATCGCCGGCATGCTCAACTTCATCGTCTTCCTCGACGCCCTGCTCCCGTCGGCCCGACGCGAGAACAAGCGAGAAGACGCCGAGCCCATCCGCACTACGGGCGCACTCGACGCGGTCCTCAAGAAAGGCGCGCCGTGACCCGCCTGCTCGCCTACCGCCCGCTGATCGACCCGCTGGACCTGCACGACGCCTGGTTCCTGCTGCTGATTCCCATGGCCCTGCTCATCTCGATCGCCTACAAGGCCGTCCGCGTCGAAGACATGCGCACCTTCTGGCCCGCCGCACTCTGGATGACCGCCCAGATCATCGTCGGCATGGTCGCCCTCGGCACCGCCTTCTACGTCGTCATCGAGTGGCTCGTCCCCATCATCGCACCCACGCCGATGTGATCCGGATTCACCACCGAGACACAAAGACACGGAGACGCCGCACCACTGAGTTGCACGGAGTTCCACGGAGCAAATGTCCCGATCTCCTGTGCTCTTTGACGCCCTTCCAAAGTCCAACTCTCAATCCTCCAACTCCGTGACACTCCGTGCAACTCCGTGGTTCAACCCTCTTCCCCCCTCCGCGCCCCTCCGCGGCCCTCCGCGGTGAATCCTCTCTTCTCCGTGCCTCCGTGGTTGATTCCTCTCACAGGTAACTCCCCCGCGTCGTCGTCACCGGCCTATCCAGATTCACGATCAGATACCGCAACGCATCCACCGCGTGATCGAACCCGTCCTTCACCGGCGTCAGACTCTCCGGATCGTCCTTGGGATAGTGGTACCGCTCCAGGCTCTCGATCAGCTTCTCGCATCGCTCATGCACTCGAAGCCGCGCCTCCCCGCTCGCCGGCTTCAGTCGCGCCCGCACCAGCATCAGGCTCTCGCCGAGCCCCATCACCCGGCTGCGCACATCCAGCCCCGCCCGGCGCATCTGCTGGATGTTGCTCAGCCCCGTCTGGTCGTTCCGCTGGCGACCCGCCGGATCCACGCCCACCCACCTCGGCGTCGCCCACCTCGACTCGTCCTTGATCGCCCGCACATGCACGTCGAGCACCGCATCGCTCACCACATGCTCATCCACAACCCACAGCACGCCCGCACAATCGACCGCCGCACGAAGCACGACCGTCGGAGCGCGAAACCCGAAGTCCATCCCCGCCAGCCATACCCACGCCGAGCGATCCCTCGGCAGGTCTCGTACGACGTGCAGGGCGACATCAAACTCCGGCAGGACCGTGTCACTGCGGCTCGGACGCAGACACAGCATCTCGCTCTGCCAGGTCGCGTCGCTCACCCGCCCGTGCAGATCGATCGCGTCCTGAATCGAGATATGCCCACCGACCTCGCCACGCCCATCGCGTTCCTTGGCCCGCCCGGCGCAATCCGGATACAGCGAACACAGACCCTCGCCGTCAGCGTCCACGCACCGATGCGCATCCTCGCACGAACCCAGCACATCCACGACACCCCACTTGAACAGGCGGCGCGAGCCCCCCGAAGCCTCCTTCACGATCTTGAACATGATCCCGTGGGGCACATGCATCGTGCTCAGACACTCGATCGCCCCGCGCACGTAGATATCCCCGCACTGCTTTGACCTCGTCGTCAACTGCGCCGCCTCCCACACGTCCGGATCGAACAACTCCACCTCGTCGCAGCGGAGTTTCTGCACGCGCGTGCCGCGCACCGACGTCTGAGATTGCGCCAGCAGCTCGCACACCGAGCCATTGGCGAGCCGCACCCGTGTCTGGGTGATCTTCCCATCGACCATCCCCGCGATCGCCCCGTGGCGAAACAACCCGCTCAGGTGCGCGTGCATCCGCTTGCTCTGGTCCATCGACCCGCCCAGAATCCGCACCTCGATCCCCGGCTTAAAGACAAGATCGAGCATCGTCGCGACGGCACCAAGATACGTCTTGCCCCCGCCACGATTCGCCCACACCACGCAATCCCGCACCGCCTGCTCGGCGCTGCGCCGCTCGCCCCACGCGCCGCACGAACTATGCCATTCACCCTCCTCGAAGAACGCGTGCACCAGATACTCAAACGGCGACGAGTGCCCCGCGATCAGCGCCGTCGTCGGCACCTCGATCCCAAACTCCCGCGCCAGCAGCTCGTGCAGCTCACGAGGCTCTCGAATCGTCCCAAACCCATGCCCTTCACCCATCCACACCCTCCTCGCACCTCGGTTGAAGATCCCCTCGTCCATGCACAAACACCCGCCTGGGGCGCACCAGGCGCCTCGCCGCCAGCCACGCCAGCTCGCCCTCGCTCGCACCCGCGTGCGCTCGCGTCGAGCGCGATCCCCTCGCCCACACCCGCAGCGCCCGCGCGACTTCTCCCGTCCGCGCCTCGTCCCAGTCGATGGCGAGCAGATCGACCGCATTTTTCTGGAACGACCCGAGCACATCGAGCAGCCGCCGATCCCTGCGCGTCGGCTCCAGCTCGATCCGCGTCATCCCCGCGCGCTCAAAGAGCGGGCAGTACCCGCCCATCGCCGCGATCGATTCGGTCGCCTCGCTCAGCGGCTCGTCCAGGTACGCCCGCACAAGACGGCGCGCGATCGAGAGCCCCCGAAACCTTGGCTCAACGATCACCCGCGAGATGCACCGCAGGTGTGCGTTGATCGCGCGCGCATCGCGCGTCCGATCGCCGCTCGCGAAGCGCCCGGGCCACGCGATCTCCCGCCACGCCCCGTTGAGCACCGCCCGGCTGACAACCAGCACGCCCGCGGGGCGAGCCCCAGGTGCACCCCACGCTCCACAAGCCACCCGAGCCCGCAACACGAGATCCACCGTCGCCGGCACGCCCGCGCAATAGTGAAATCGCCCGAGCGCCGCCAGGTCCTCACGCGACCCTGGCTCGATCTCGATACGAACTTCCGGCGCCCGTCCCGCGCGTTCCAGCCTCGCCGCCAACTCGAATCCGTCCATCCGCCCCTCTCCACACCAGCACGGGGTCTAGATCAAACCCCTGCCAGCAGACGAGATCGGGGGAGAGCCATTCGATCATCTCATCGCGGGCCGTCGCGACGACCGCACGAAGTCCCGTGCGCCGTCCCTCGCGCGCGACCCACCGCGAGAACATCCGCGCGACGCCCATCGCCGTCACGCCATCCAGCGTTGAGCAGAACTCGTCAACCAGCACGATCCCGCCCGAACGCGATGCGCCCATCGCGCGCGCCAGCGCCAGGCGAAACACCTCGCCATCGGACAACTCACTCGCCGGCGTCGTGACCACTCGCGCATCGCCCAACCCCGCCGAGCTGAGCGTCGCCAGCGCCGCATCCACCGACCCGCCGACCAGCGACACCGGGGCCTTCGCCGAGCGCCACCGTCCAACCCTCGCACGAACCACCGGCACGCCATCTCGCTCTGCCAGATGCTGGATCGAATTGACGATGGACGTCTTGCCCCCGCCGCTGGTCCCGGTCACGAGCCCGACCTCTCCCGCTGCCAATCGCTCGACGATTCCTCGCGCGCCGCCCATCGCGCGCACACGGCGCACCTCGTCCATCGACCCCACGGTGTCGCCCGACAACCCGAAGATGCAACGAACCTCTCTGACCCGCGCCGCATCGGGCCCACAACCCCCACCAGAACCCCCACCACACCTCACGCCGCCCGCCCCGCGCCCGCGACCTGCGCCAACTCCTCGACCGCGTCACAATGTCGCCGGACCGTGTACAGGCTCATCCCCAGGCAACTCGCCGCGACCCGCCTGCTCTGCCCCCACAAAAACACCGCCTCGGCGACCCGCCCACGCACCGGCCCCATCCGCTCAAGCGAACGCATCACGTACACAAACATCTCATCAAGCACCCGATCAGAAAGCACGGCGATCCGCCGACGAATGGTCCTCGGTGCCCGCCCGTCCAGCGCCGCCAGATCCTCCACCGACACCCCCCTGGCGGAAATACGCCTCCAACAGCGCCCGATCCGCCCTGGGCAGGAACTCTCCCCGCATCAGGATGAGATCCACCAGCCCGGGTTCCACCCGCCGCCTCAGATCGATGCCCGCCATCGCAGCCCCTTCACGTTTGATCCCGTGCCCGTCACCCCCGACGAACAGATTTTGAGTAGTTTACCAAAAAGAGAACGCTCTGCAAGGGTAATGTTTGGTATAGTCATGAATCAGCGCACGAGGGACGGTCATGCAGAGCAAATTGGGCTCGAGAATCCGCGAACGACGCCAGGAACTGGGGATGTCCCTGGCGCGACTCGCCGAGGCCGTCGGCTGTGCCCGCTCCTACCTCTCGCTCATCGAGACCGCCAAGAAGCCCCCGCCCAACGAGGACCTGCTGGTCTCAATGGAGCACGCGCTCCTGCTCCCCGCCGGCGAGCTGCTCGACCTCGCCCGCCTGCAACGCACCCCAGACCCCATCCGCAAGCGCCTGGAGACCTACCAGTCCCGCGACCGCCGCCTGCACAAGCTGCTTCAGACCGGCGACCTCGACAAGGCCTATCGCGAGGGCACACTCCAATCGCTCATCGAAACCCTCGACCCCGGAGGTGCCCCCGAACTCGTTGGCCTGCCCCTGGAGGTCCCGGTCATCAACTCCGTCGCCGCCGGCTATCCCACCGAGTTCACCGATCTGGGCTACCCCGCGCGGGTCGCCGACGAGTACGTCCGCTGCCCGGACCTGCACGACCCCGACGCCTTCGGCGCGCGCGTCGTCGGCGACTCGATGAACCCCGATTACATCGAGGGCGACATCGTCATCTTCAGCCCCGCGCGCGACGCGACCGAGGGCAAGGACTGCTTCTGCCGACTCGAACGCGACCAGGAATCCACCTTCAAGCGCGTCTACTTCGAGCGCGGCCCGAACAACGAACAGCTCATCCGCCTCCAACCCCTGAACATGACCTATTCGCCCAGAGTCTTGCCCAGAGAGGGCGTCGCGGGGCTGTACCCGGCGGTGAGTGTGCTGCGCATGGTGGGGTGACTTCCTTGGGTCTTCGGCGTCCGCGTCAAGTCGCTTCGCATGAAAGTGCCCACGCCCGCGAACCTCACCACGCCATCACCCGCCGAACCTCATCCACCCGCGCATCCACCGCACCGGGAATCGCCCCCTGGCGAAGGGTCACCAGCGGCGCGTGGCGCGCACAGCAGATCCGCTGCTCGAACACCGCCTCACCCAGCCCCCGCGAGATCACGCACAGGCTCTGGCGATACCGCAGCACGCCCGACGCCTGGTGCCAGGGCAGATCGCACGAAGTGTGCGGCGACAGCCTGCTGCCGATCCGCCATTGCCCGCCATGGGTGTGCCCGGCGAACAGCATGTCGATGCCCAGCTCGCTCGCCGCGATCAGCTCGTTGGGATAGTGGCTCAGCCCGAGCACCAGTTCTCGCCCACCGCGAGGCGCCCTGGGTCCATCCAGGACCGCCCGGGTCAGATCCTCGGGAAAGCTCGCTCCGACCAGGCGAAGCCCCTTTGAGACCATCACGGTCTCGTTGAGAAGCCAGCGCACGCCCTTGAGCCCGTTGGCACGCTCACGAAACTCCGCCGAGTCATGGTTCCCGAAGATGCCGAAAACCCCCAAACTCGCATCGACGCCCTCCAGCAGTCGCCCGAGCACGTCCAGCGCGACATCCTCATGCCCCGGATGGTGCATGTAGTCGCCGGCGAGCAGGACCAGGTCCACCGGCGTCCGGGCCACGGCGTCGATCAGCTCGCCGACCGCCGACCGCTCGCCCGGACGCCGACGCAGGTGCAGATCCGCGATCACGAGCACCCGCGACCCACAAATATCGCCCCTGACGCCCGGATGGGGCAGCTCAAAGGCCTCGATCGGGCTCGGGCACAGTGGCCTGCGGAACCGGGCCCGCGTTTGGTTCGGATGTCTCGGCACAAGCCTAGAATAGGGTTCTCGCTCGGTGGGATTCAGTGTCGGGAGGCAACTGGCTATGGCGAAGATGTTCTACACGCTCGAGGAGGCCGCCGAGAAGCTCGGCAGGGCGGTCGAAGACGTTGAAAAACTGGCCAGCAGCGGGCAGCTCCAGGAGTTCCGCGATCGCGACCGCCTCATGTTCAAGATCGAGCAGGTCGATCTGCTCGCAGAGGGTGCCGGCTCGCTCGATATCGCCGACGACCTCGAACCCATCAGCCTCGCTTCCAGCGGCTCGGGCACCGGCATCGGCCTCGCCGACTCCAAGGAAGGCACCGGCGTCAGCATCTTCGACGCCGAAGATACCGAGGTCGCCGACCCCAGCGCCCAGACCGTGATGTCCGAGACCGCCGGCGAGACCGCGCCGGACTTCTCGGCGATGGACCCCGCGGCCTCCGGCTCGGGCCTGCTCGATCTCACCAGAGAGAGCGACGACACCTCGCTGGGCGCCGACCTGCTCCAGGACGTCTACGGCGACGCGGGCGACACCGGCATAGGCCAAGAAGCCGCCGCCGGCGAGCTCTTCGAGGCCACCACCGCCCAGACCGAGGCCGACGCATCCACGGCACCAAGTGCCCTGATGGTCCCCGCCGAGGCCGTGGATTCCAAGTGGTCCGCCGCTGTCGGTGCAGCGTCGTTCATGATGGCCATCGGCATCCTCGCCACCATCGCCCTGGTCGCGCTGGTAATGATCGGCCAGTCCAAGGGCGTCTCGGCGGACGCCGCCACCGGCGGCCTGCTCTCCCAACTCCCGCCCAACCCGATGATCATCGGCGGCGGGCTCGCCGGCGCGATCTTCGTCTTCTTCATCATCGGACTCGTCATCGGCGGACGCAAGAACGCCTGATCCAGCCAAGAACGCCACTGGTGAATACAACGTGCCACCGACCGCTGCTCTGAGCGGTCGCTGTTTCTTTGGGAAGCGCCAGATCGTCCGTCAGGCAGCCGGCAACCAGGAACACCCAAGGCGCTCAGTCCGCGTCGCCCACATCCACGCCGTCCTCGACCTCGCGCAGCAAACTCGCCGCCGCACGCAGCCCCTCGCCCGACGGCCCCGCGAACCTTGCCGCCAGCGTGCTCAAGAGCTGGAAGAACTCCAGAAGCTCGCCCAGGCGCCGATCCTGGTCCTGGTGCGCCTCATCGTGCCCATCGTCCCGCCTTGCCAGGTCCCGCAGCTCGAACAGCGACGCCACCAGCGGCTCGACCTCCCGCTTCAGGCGCCCCCGCACGATTGCCCGGAACATCGTCCACACGTCCTGCTCGGCGACGAAATAATCCTTGCGATCCCCCCGCTTGTGTGCCCTGAAGATGACGCCCCAGTCGAGCAACGCTCGCAATGACATCGACGCGTTGCCCCGCGAGATCAATAGCCGCTCCATCACGTTGTCGGCGCACAACTCGTCGCCGGTGATATACAGCAGCGCGTGCACCTCGGCCATCGTCCGGCTGATGCCCCAGGCGCTGGCCATCCGCCCCCAGAGACTAATAAAATCTTCCTGGGTCTCGCTCAGCTTGTCGGTCGATCCCTCGGGCATCTCAAGAAGTATGACCCACCCGCCCCCACGGTTCCACCCGCCCCAGCAGTTCCACCCGCCGCCTCGATCAGATCAACAGATCAAACACCCCCGCAACGCCCAGCACCATGCTCACGACGCCGTTGAGCGTGAAGAACGCCATATCCAGCCCCGCCTCGCCCCGCCGGGCCAGAACCGCATGCTCAAGAACCAGCAGCAGCCCGATCAGCACGACGCCAACGCCGAATACTGGCCCGAATCGCCCGTCGCTCTCCCACGCCAGGACGAGCGCCGCCAGGGCCGCCACATGGAGCCCCCGGCTCACCCACGCGCCCCCCGATGCCCCGAGCCTCGCCGGCACGCTCTGTAGCCCCGCGCCGCGATCGAACTCGATGTCCTGCATCGCATAGATCACGTCGAACCCCGCGACCCAGCAGAGGACCATCGCGCTCAGCCACCAGATCGCTGGGTTGGCAAGGCTCGCGGGATCCACCGCCAGCGCCGCCGCCAGCGGGCTCGCCGCCAGCGCCCCGCCCAGGAACACATGGCACAACGCCGTGAATCGCTTGGTCAGCGAGTAGAACGCGATCCACACAAGCACCGGAACCGCAAGCATCGCCGGCCAGGGATTGTCAAAGAAAGCCCAGAACATCGCCGCGCAGAGCCAGAACGCCAGACCTGCCCCCAGCGTGATCGCCCACGCGTCGCGCACGCGCAGCCGCCCGCCGGCGAGCGCCCGCCCCGCCGTGCGTGGATTCTGAGCGTCGAACCGCCGATCCACAAGCCGATTGACCATCATCGCCCATGTGCGCGCAAAGAACATGCACACGACGACCAGCCCGAGCATCCCCGCGATCGCAGTGGGGGACGTGCCCGCCTCGATCGCCATCGCCCCGCCCAGCACCGCAAACGGCAACGCGAAGATCGAGTGCGCAAGCTTGATATCGCCCGCGGCGGCCGCCAAGCGCGACACCAAACTCAACTCGGTTTCTGGCGTGGTCACGTCTCAGGGTAGATGCGTATGGCGCCACAATCCGAGATGACATTCACCACAGAGGCGCAGAGGGCACAGAGAAAGAACCTTGGATTTCGGGCTCTGTGCCTTGTATGTTCCTGGTAAGAATAGGAGATGTTCGTCTAGGAGTGCTGGTTGGGGCCGCCGACGAGCGGAGCGAGGAGGGGGCCCCAACCAGCG
>CBDVAM010000145.1:0-8832 GCA_965371965.1 uncultured Phycisphaerales bacterium | reverse complement strand
AGGCCGCGGATTATCTTTGTGAACCCGGCGGTGGGGTGGGCTGCGTTGGCCCTTGCCAAGGGCGGTGAAGGGGAACTTGCCGACCGAATAGTCGGTCCCCTTCTTGAGCCCCTGGGCCTTGAGCGCGTCCTCGGTATAGCCGACGCTCGCGATCTGCGGCTGGCAGTAGGTGCAGCCGGGGATGACCGAATAATCCATCGGGATCGGCTCGTGGTCGAGCTTGCCGGCACGCCAGGCGATCCGCTCGACACACAGGATGGCCTCTTCTGACGCAACGTGCGCAAGCCACGGCGGGCCGATGACGTCGCCGACGGCATACACCCCTGGCAAGTTCGTCTTGTAATCTAGCGCCCTGGCAGGGTTGGCCAGATCGCCCGCCACATAGTCGGTCTTGATGTGATCCTTGACGGTCTCCAGGCCCAGCTTGTCGTCGAAGAGCCCGTCGTAGCGCCCCTTGACGCCGATAGCCAGCAGCACGCGGTCGGCCTCGATGGTTTCCTTCTTAGATTCGTCGGCCTTGCCGTCCTTCACCGGCGCGATCGTGACCTTGACACCTGTCTTGGTCTTCTCAACAGCGGTGGTCAGGTGCCCTGTCTTGATATTAAAACCCTTCTTCTTGTAGAGCCTGGTCATCGCGGCGGAGACTTCCGAATCCTCGATCGGCACGAGACGATCGAGCATCTCGACGATCGTGACCTCGGTGCCGAAGGAGTGGTAGAAGTAGCCGAACTCCATGCCGATAGCGCCCGCGCCGACGACGACGAGCTTCTTGGGCATCTCCTTGTTGAACATGGCCTCGCGGGCACCCCAGATGCGGTCGCCATCGAACCTTGCAAAGGGAAGATCGCGCGCGACGCTGCCGGTGGCGATGAGGACGTTGTCACCGGTGATAGTCTCGCGGGTCTTGCCGGGCGTCGCCGGGGCGCTGGTGAGTTCTTCCTGGACCTCGCAGTCCTGGATCTCAACCCTGCACAGCCCGTTCTTCGCGGCAGAAACGATCTTGGCGCTGGCCTCGAAGTGCGTGACCTTGTTCTTCTTCAGCAGAAACTCGACGCCCTTGTTGAGCTTGCTCGCCACGTCGCGGCTGCGCCCGATGACCTTCGACCAGTCGAACTCGATCTCGCCCTTGAGTTTCAGGCCCCAGATATCCCGCTCGTTGAGCTTCTCCATCAGCTCGGCGTTTGACAGCAGAGCCTTGGACGGGATGCAGCCCCAGTTGAGGCAGACCCCGCCGAGCTTGGCCCGCTCGACGCAGGCGACCTTCATGCCGAGTTGTGCGCCCCGGATCGCGCCGACGTATCCGCCGGGCCCGCCGCCGATGACGATCAGATCGAAGTGGTTTGGCGTCTTTGCCACGCGGAGCCTCGCTTTCTAGAAGTGGGTGGGAGTATAGCGCCGGAGGCCCGAGCCCCGGACGCGCGTGGACGGCTCCCGCCGAGGCACGCGAACGTGCCCGTGACCATGGCGCTGGCTCGGGTTGCAACCGGCGGCATCGGGCGCGCCGATACCGCGTCGCCTTCGGCGCAGTCTCTTCCTTCATGGCCCCGCGAGACTCCGCCCGTGCCCTACGCGATCTGGAGCATCGCCGCGACCTTCGCGACGATGTCGTCCGCGCTCAGCCCGCACATCTTGACGATTTCTTCTGGCGTGCGGGCGCTCTTGGGAATGCGCTTGACGAACATCTGTTCGAGCGTGAACCCGTCGCCGGATTCGACCAGGGCGTCGGCGATCGCGCTGCCGATGCCCCCGCCGAAGTTGTCCTCGATGCTGATCACATACCCGCCGTTGGCCCCGACGATATCCAGCAGCTTGTCCCTGTCGAACGGCAGCGAGTACAGATCGATCAGCGTCGCGCTGATCCCCATCTCATCGAGCCGATCCACAGCCTTGTTCGCCTCATGCACCAGATAGCCCGCGGCACACAGAACGATATCCCGACCCTCGTTGAGCACCTCGAACGCCCCCAGGTTGAAGAGCTGGTGCTCGGTGTACAGGAACTCGGTCTCGGGACGGAGTGTCCGCATGTAGACCATCCCCTCGTACTCGGCCATCACCTGCGTCAGCGCGTACGCCGCGAACGCATCGGCCGGCTGCAGGATATAGATTCCCGGGTTGCCCCGGTGGTCCTTGACCGTGCTCAGCGAGCGGAACCAGCTGATATCGGGCAGCGACATCTGGCTGGGGCCGTCGGCCGCGAGGCTGATCCCCGCGTGCGAGCCGATGATCTTCAGGTTCGCACCCGAGTACAGCGCCATCTCGATCTGGTCGTACGCGCGCGTCACGAACTTCGCGAACGTCGAGCAGAAGGGGATCCGCTGGGCCGCACTGAAACCCACGCCCATCGACATCATGTTCTGCTCGCCGATCTTGCACTCAAAGAAACGATTCTCGAGATCGGCTTCCTTTGCGAACGTCTCGGCGAACGTCGAGTTGCTCACGTCGGCGTCGAGCACGACCACCCGATCGCTCACGCCCCCCAGCGCCCGCAGCGCGAGCCCGTAGGCCTTGCGCGTCGACAGGCGTCCGGTCGCAAGCAGGCTCTCCATGTCGAGCTCTCGCATGAGTGCGCTGAGCGACGGGATCTCACCGACGCCCATCTCGCGGGCCGGCGCGTCCATCGGCATCTGGATCGTGAACGCGTCGGTCGAGACCAGCGAGCTGGTCAGTTCCACACGCCGATCATCGAGCTCTTCGAGCGCCTTGCGCAGCGCATCGCCCGTCGGCGGCTTGCCGTGCCAGCCCCCACCCTGGATCGACGGGGCGCCCCAGCCCTTGACCGTCTTGGCGACTATCGCCATCGGACGGGCGTTCTCATCGCCGGAGATATCAGAAAAAGCGTCGAAGGCCTGTGTGATCTGTGCCGGATCGTGCCCGTCAATCACCCGCACGTCGAACCCGTATGCCTCGAGCTTGGCGGTCATGCGATCGGGCGACTGCTGCTCGCTCACGCGATCGGCCTGCCCGTAGCCGTTGCAGTTGAAAATCGCCAGCACGTTGTTGAGATTGCGATCGATGACGTAGTCCAGCGCCTCGGAGACCTGCCCCTCGCGCGCCTCGCCGTCGCCGATGATGCAGAAAATCCTCTTGTCGAACCCGTCGAGGCGTGCCGACTCACCAAGCCCAGCCGCCACGCTCAGCCCCTGCCCGAGCGAACCCGTCGCCGCGTCAAAGAACGGAAACCCGACCTGCGGGTTCGGATGTCCGTCCAGGATCGAATCGCCCTGACGCAGCGACATGAGGCTCTCCACCGAGAGCCGCTCGCGATTATCAGGATCTACCCCCACCATCACCCCGAGCTTCGCCGCCGCCGCGTAGATAGCCGGCACCGCGTGCCCCTCGCTGAGCACCAGGCGATCGCTGGTGGGATAATCCGGATAGTCCGGGCTCCATCGCATGTTGTGGAACATGAGAACGGTGACGATGTGCGAGATGCTCATCGCGCTGGAGGGGTGCCCGCTGCCCGCTTCGGCGCACATCTCCAGCGACAGCCGCCCCAACTCGATCGCCTGAGCATGAACCGCGGCTTCGAATGACATGGGCAGCCTTCCTTTCCTACACCGGCTTCTTGCCGGGGATATGCGACAGATCGCCGGCGAGAGCCGACGCAGGGAAAGATGAGTATTCGCGCTGCTGACCCCCGAGACAAGGCCCCGACCGCCAGGGATGCAACTGGAACGCTATTTGCTGGTCATTTGCGAGATTCTGGCCTTCCTGGCTTCTTGTCACCCCCGACAGGCCGACCCGGACCCCCGACCCCGATACACTCTTAGCCGAATCCGCGGGCCGTCGGTCCGCTCTCCCGGAAGTGAACCATGAAGCTCTTATGTGACCGAACCGCCCTGCTCGACGCCATCAACACCGTCTCCGGCGTCGTCGCCCAGAGGACCCCCAAGGAGGCGCTCCGCTGCGTGCACTTCCAAGCCGACGGCGATGCCCTCGTGCTCTCGGCGACCGACGCCGAGATCTCTCTGCGCCTCCGCCTCGATCGGGTCGAGGTCCAGGAGGCGGGCAACGCGCTGGTACCCGCAGACAAACTCCGCCAGATCGTCTCTGCCGAGGACGGCGACGCAACGCTCACCCTTGAGAGCGACGCCGACTCCCTTCTGATCCGCGGCGCAGACGCCCAGTTCAAGGTCATGGGCCCGCCCGCCGGCGACTTCCCGACCATCCCCGACGAGTCCGCCGCCAACGGCGCGAAAGACACCTTCGAGCAATCCCTCGCCTCGCTCGATCGCCTCATCACCCGCACCCTCTTCGCCAAGGCCCGCGACAACTCTCGATACGCCATCAACGGCGTGCTCCTGAGACGCCAGGGCAAGAAGCTCGAGTTCGTCGCCACCGACGGCAGACGCCTGGCCCTCGCCCGCGAGACCCTGCCAAACGCCAACAAGGACGATCCGACCACCGCGTGCATCGTCCCGCCCAAGGCGCTCTCGACGCTCCAGAGGCTCGCGGGCGATCCGGAGGAGATCGTCAGGATTGCGATTACGGACAATCAGATCGTGTTTATCCTCGGCGGCGACTCACCCCGCGCCGTCCTCGCGAGCAACCTCGTCGAGGGCACGTTCCCGCCGTATGAAGACGTGATCCCCAAGGACCAGGACAAGGTGGTCGTGCTGGATCGCGACGTGCTGAGCAGCGCCGTCCGCCGGGCGGCCCTGCTGACCAGCGAGGAGACCCGCGGGGTCAAACTCAGCTTCAATCCCGGGGAAAAGCAGTTGACCATCGAGAGCCGGGCCCCCGAGATGGGCGAGGCCAAGATCACGATCGACGTCGCCGAGTACAAGGGCGAGAGCATCGAGATCGGCTTCAACCCGACCTTTATCCTCGACGCCCTGAAGATCCTGGAGCAGACCCGCGTGACCCTGGAGCTCAAGGGCCCGAACATGCCCGGGCTTTTCAAGGGCGACGACGGGTTCCTGTACGTCGTAATGCCCGTGAATCTCCAGTAGCCCACAGGTTGCCCACGTCCCGTCCACCCGAGCCCCCAGCACCAGAGTCTTGAGGCTCCAAGTTTGTGAATACTGACTTGGTGCGATATCGTCCGCGACTCGTGAGCCGCCCCACCACCCATCCCAGCCGCCGAATGAGCCTGCGAGCCCCGCTGCTGGCGCTCGCGCTGCTGGCGGGCACGCCCCAGGGCTTTGCCCAGGACACCCCGCTCACGCAAAGCCAGCTCGCCGACCGCCCGATCCGACGGATCACGTTTCGCCAGCCCGTCCCGGGGTCCGACCCCGTCCGGTACGAGCCGCTCTCCGGCGAGGCCCTCGGCTACACGGAGAACTTCGTCAAGACCAAGGTCGGTCAGATCTATGACCACCAGAGTGTCCAGAGCGACATCCGCACACTCAACCGCCTGGGGCGCTTCGGCGAGATCTTCGCCATCGGGACGATTCTGAACGATGGGGGCCTGCACCTGATCTACACGATCGTGCCGGCACCGATCATCACGGACGTGCAGATCCCCGCGAACACGACCGTGAGCGCATTGGAAATAAACGAGGTGGTGGGCCTTCTCGAGGGTGCGCCCGCGAACCGCATGGAGCTTGATCGCGCCGCCCGCGCAATCGAGGACCTCTACCGCGACAAGGGCTATCCCAACGTCACGGTGACCTGGGATGAGTCCGAGCTCCAAACGACCGGAGTCGTGTTCTTCAAGATCGTCGAGGGCTCGCGGGTCACCGTCTCGGACATCCGCTTCGTGTTCGAGCAGACCCAGTCGTTCACGCCCGCGCAACTCAAGAGCGAGATCCAGACCGAGACCGTCGGCATCCTGCGCAAGGGCAGGCTCGACGACGAACTGCTCATCAGCGACGCGAGCACGCTGATTCGCTTCTATCAGGATCGCGGCTATCTCGATGTGCGCGTGGAAAACCTCCCGACGCGCATCAGCCCCAACGGACGCGAGGCCATCGTGACCTTCCTCGTCGAGGAAGGCCCGCGCTACACCCTGCGGAACATCCAAGTCTACTACCCGCGGATCGAGCAGCGAATCTTCGAGACCCGCGAGCTCGCAGAAGCCGACGCCGCCCCGGGTGAAGAGGTCGTCGCGGTCGCCCCGGCCCGCTACGCGGTCTTCCGCCCCGAGCCCTATTCCTCCGCCCAGATCGCCGGACTCGTCCCGCTCAAACGCGGAGACCTCTTCGCCCTGTCGGCGGTCCGCCAGGGCCTACGTCGCCTGGAGAATGCCTTCGGCGAGCTCGGGCACGTCAACGTGCGGTTCGGCACCCAGGCACTGGAGTTTCACCAGCTGCGCGTGCCCGACCAGCCGGGCCAGATGGACCTGCGCATCGATGTCATCCCCGGCAAGCGATACCGCACCGGACTTCTCGAGACCAAGAACAACCCCCAGACCAAGACCAACGTCATCCTCCACGACGTCGAGCTCCGACCCGACCGCCCGCTCAGCTCGGCGGATATCCGGCGCAGCACCCAACGCCTGATCCGTCGCGGGATATTCAATAATGATCCCCGCATAGGCCCCCTTCCCACCATCACCATCCAGGACGAAGACCCGCTGTTCCCCGGCTATCGCGACGCCCTGGTAGAAATCCAGGAGACCACGACCCGCCGATTCAGCTTCGGCGGCGCGGTCAGCTCCGACCTGGGCGCAACGGCGAGCATCAGCATCACCGAGCAGAACTTCGACCTGCTCGACTTCCCCGACAGCCTCGACGAGCTCATCCGCCAGCGATCGTTCCGCGGCGGCGGACAGACCTTCAACCTCACGCTGGCCCCGGGAACCGAGCTCCAGACCTACTCCCTCGGCATCTCCGACCCGACCGTCTTCGATTCCGATTACGCCGCCAGCGGCTCGCTACAGTTCCGCCAGCGTGAGTTCCGAGAGTTCGACGAGGAACGCCTGATCGGGCGTTTCGGCTTCGGACGCAGCTTCGGCAGGCGATGGTCGGGGCGTGCGGTCGTGCGTGCCGAACGCGTCGGCATCTTCGATATCGAAGAGGACAATCCCGTCGATTTCTTCGAGTCTGAGGGCACCAACATCATCACCGGGCTCACCCTCGAACTCACCCGCAACACCACCAACAACAGGATCGTCCCCTCCAGAGGCTCGCGCACCCAGCTCGCCCTCGAACAGGTCGGCCTGTTCGGCGGCGACTACGCCTTCAACGAGCTGCGCGCCGAGCACGCCATGTTCATCACCCTCTACGAAGATTACGACACGAGAAGAACCATCCTCGAGCTGCGCGGCGAGGTCGGGTGGATCCCCCAGGGCAACGACGAGGCACCGGTCTTCGAACGCCTGTATCGAGGCGGGCGATCGTTCAGAGGCTTCGAGGTCCGCTCGATCAGCCCCAGGGGCGTCCGAAACGACAACGGCGAGCCCAGCGACGAGCCCATCGGCGGCTCATGGGAGTTCTTCCTCGGCGCAGAACTCACCCAGCCCATCTTCGAGGATATCTTTGCCATCGCCTTCTTTGTCGACTCCGGCACCGTGCAAGAAGACTTCGGCTTCGATGAGTTTCGCGTCTCGGTCGGCGCGGGCATCCGCCTGACCACACCACTCAGCCCCGCACCCATCGCCGTGGATTTCGGCTTCCCGCTGCTCAGCGAGGAGTTCGACGAGGAACGCCTGATCACATTCACCATCGACCTGCCGTGGAACTAGCACGTCCGTGCCGATCGGCCTCTCAGAGCAACCGCCCTGATACATTTCGCATCGCCAGAGGTTCGGCCTTATACTCACGATCACATCTCGCGGACCGAACAACCGCCAATAGAGGGGATGACCATGCGACGCTCCGCACCGTGGATAGCAGCCGCAGTTCTGGGAACAGGCTGGACCCTGGCGATGACCGCCACCGGTAGCGGCGTGCCCGCGCCCCAGCGCGCCGCCCCGACCTCGGTCGCGACGGTCGATCTGGGAGTGCTCTTCAGTAATAGGGACGAAGGCCTGGACGAGTTGAAGGATCTGAGCGCGGCCTTGAAAGCCAAGGGCGATGAACTCGCCAAGGAGCCGAATCGGATCATCGAAGAGATGAAGCGCATCAACGAGAACCTCGATCAGCTCAGTCGAACACCCGATGAGGAGTTGAACGATCGGGCCACGCTCTATGTCCTCAACGCACAGCACAAGGCTCTGGTCGAGGCCGCCAACCAGCTCATCGGTCTCGAAAGAGGGCGGATCAATCGACAGATCTATCTCAAGTCGCTCCTGGCAATCGAGGCGACGGCGCTCGCGGAGGGGATCGACCTCGTTCTGCTCGACGACCAAGCCATCGAGGTGAAAGAAGAAGCCAGCGCTCGTGTCGACGCCGCGATCCTCGCTCGCCAGATCCTCTACGCCGGCGAGGCGATCGACATCTCCCGGCGGGTCGTGCAACGGATGAACAACGACTACGCGGTGGGGCGGTGATCCGTGACCCCTCTCGCGACCGCGCGCACGACCGCCGAGATCGCCGAGCACGTCGGCGCGGTGCTTGACGGGCCCGCCGAGCTGCTCATCCACGGCTTCGATTTCATCGAACAGGCATCGCCCGGCTCCATGACCTTCATCCGCTCGGCGAAGTTCGCGGACCTTTGGAAGGGCTCACACGCCTCGGCGGCGCTTGTCAGCAAGAGCGTCAGCATCGCCGATCACGACCCGACCCGCCGGGCGTTGCTCTACGTCGACGATGCCGACCTCGCATTGGTCAAGGTGCTAAACCTCGTCGAGCCGACCGAGACCGCGCATCAGGCCGGGGTCGATCCCCTTGCGAGCGTGCATCCCGACGCCGAGATATCCCCCTCGGCCCGCGTCGGCCCCAACTGCACCATCGAGAGCGAGGTACGCATCGGCGCGGGCGCGAATCTCGTCGCCAACGTCTTTGTTGG
>CBDVAM010000144.1:0-8867 GCA_965371965.1 uncultured Phycisphaerales bacterium | reverse complement strand
TTCTTCAATAAACTCCAACGCCTTCCTTATGCACGTCAGCATCCCAAGCCCAAGACAATCGATCTTCAACATTCCCATGGCATCAACGTCGTCCTTGTCCCACTCGATGACGGTTCGGTCCGCCATCGCCGCGTTTTCCACCGGCACCATCTCGCTGAGCGCCTTGCGCGTGATGACAAACCCGCCCACATGCTGGGACAGATGCCTCGGAAACCCCTGGATCTCACCCGCCAGCTCGATCGCAAGGCGGATCGTCCGATCCTCGGGGTTCAGCCCGATCTCGCGCAGGCGATCGGCGCGCACTTCCGAATCCCACCAGTCCGCGCTCTTGGCCATCCGATCCACCAGATCCAGCGACAATCCCAGCGCCTTGCCCACCTCGCGGATCGCGCTGCGCCCCCGATAGCTGATGACCTCGCACACCAGGGCCGCGCGATCGCGCCCGTACTTCGCGTACACGTGCTGGATGACCTCCTCTCTTCGCTCGTGCTCGAAATCGATATCAATATCCGGCGGCTCGTCGCGTTCCTTGCTCACGAACCGCTCGAACAGCAGGTTTACCCGATCGGGATCGACGCTGGTGATACCCAGGCAATAGCACACCGCCGAGTTCGCCGCGGCACCACGTCCCTGGCACAAAATCCCCCGCGAGCGCGCGAACGCCACCAGCTCGTGCACCGTCAAGAAATACGGCGCATACTCGAGCTCTTCGATCAGCTTGAGCTCGTGCTCGATCTGCGATCGCACCTTCGCCGGCACGCCCGCGGGATACCGCTCATGCTCACCCCGCCCTGTCAGCTCGATCAGATGGCCCATCGGCGTCGAGCCCTCGGGCACGACCTCATCGGGATACTCATATCTCAGCTCATCGAGGCTGAACCGCGCGCAATCGGCGATCTCGACCGTCCGCGCGATCGCCCCGGGATAGTCACGAAACAACCTCGCCATCTCCTCGGGCGATTTCAGATACCGCTCGCCATTACTGAGCAGGCGCGAGCCCGCCTGCTCCAGCGTGCAGCCGCAGCGGATGCACGTCAGCACGTCCTGCAATCGCTGCCTCTGCGCAACGTGCATATGCACGTCATTGGTCGCGACCATCGGCACGCCCACATGCTCGCCCAGCGCCGCGACCTGGCGCAATCGCGCCTGCCCATCGCGATCCAGCAGCATCTGCCCCGCCAGCGACAGCCGATCGCCGAACACGCCTTTGAGCCCGCGCAACTCCTCCAGGAACCGCGAGTCGAGCACCCGCGTCGGGACCGCCACCACCATCAACCCCTCCTCGTGCTCCAGCAAGTCGTGCAGCACGAGGTGGCACTCGCCCTTGGGCGCCCGGCGTTTGCCGATCGTCAACAGCCGGCACAGACGGGCATAGCTGGACTTGTCGGTGGGGTAGGCGAGGACGGAAAGCGACGACGAAGAAGAGAGCGACGGAGCGACGGAGCGACGAAGCGACGAAGGGTTCGGAGAGTCCCACCCTTGGTCGGTTCGAAGCTCCGTGCCATCTTTCCACACCCCGTCTCTTCGTCTCTCCGTCTCTTCATCTGTTTCTTTCGCTCCGTCGCTCCTCGCCCCCCCTCCGTCGCTTCGTCGCTCCGTCGCTTCGTCGCTGCTCACCCCCCCTCCGTCGCTTCTGAAATCCACCCTCACCCCAACCACCAACCCCACCCCCGCCTCCTTCGCCGCCACGTGCGCCCGCACGATCCCCGCCAGCGAGTTGCGATCGGTGATCGCAATCGCGTGATGCCCCAGCGTCGCGGCTCGCTCGACCAGCTCGTCCGGATGGCTCGCCCCGCGCAGGAACGAGAAGTTGCTCGCCACCTGCAACTCGGCGTAGCGGATCGCTTCTCGCCTTGAACGAGCCGTACGAGCCCGAAGCGCAAGCGAGGTGTCTTCCGCCGCCCCCGCCTTGGACGGGGCAAGCTCTTTCGCCCGCACCGGATGCGGATGCACCTTGGGATTCGGATCCTCCGGCATGCCTCACTCTGCTCCCCAGTGGCACGGGCGTCCCGCCCGTGCGCACCCATACCACTGGCGTCTCGCCCGCCAGTGTTCTCGAACTCCTCCCACTCCCTCTCACCGTGCCACCAACCGCTGCTTTGAGCGGTTGGTGCTCTTCAAAGAGCACCAACCATCCAAAGCCATGGTCGGTGGCACTCTCCCGTGCCACTGGCGGCTTGCCCGCCAGTGTTCTCGACCTACACCCACTCCCCCCTCACCAACCACCGCTCCTGCTCGCGGCACAACCACAGCCACGTCCCACCCGCCAGCTGTACCCTGAAATACTCGCGCATCGATGACCCATCGCGCCACCACTCCGGCTCGATCCGCTCCGGCCCCACGCACACCAGCACCTCGCGCGACGCCCCCCGCCAGCGCACCCGCATCAGCGGCCCATCGGGAGCCATCAGCACCACGTCGCACGCGATCGGACACGCAAACACCAGCGAGGGCCGATCCGTAGGCGCCTCCTCCTCCTCCGCACTCGGCGCATCCGCGACCGTCGCGCCACGCTCTCCTGCGATCGCCGCCACGCTCACAAACCGTCGATCGGGCCAGCGCGTGTCGCGCTCGCCCATCCGGCGCACGCGTGCCGGGCCCAGCCTCGCAGACAGCGTGTCGATGAGCCCCGCGATGTCGCCGCCCTCGCGCCCGCGCCACGCCGACGCCTGCTCGTGGGCCAGTCTCGCCCGCCGACGCGCGATCACCCGCAATCGCTCGACGCCCGAGCCCAGGCTCAGCCGCTCGAGCCTGTGTTCCAGCAGCTTCCAGAGGTGTTTCATGTCGCGTGTCGGGCGACTGGTCGGGATCAGGATCCGCGCCGGCCCAAGGTCCGCCCGCTCGATCCGCACCTCCAGCCCCGTCAGCCCCAGCTCACGCGACGCCAGCGATGCGCCCAGCTCATCCAGCAGCTCGCGCAGCACGTGGCAGACGATCCCCAGGTCCGCGACCGGCCCGTCGAACAGACGCTCGCACGCGGGCGTCGCCTCGGGACGCATCGCCGTGATCGGCTCGATCGCCCGCCCCCGCATCCGGTCCAGGCACAGGAGCAACTCATCGCCGAACCGCGCCGGCAGCGACGACCGCGACAGATCCATAAGCTCGCTCAATCTCGTGAACCCCAGCTCGTGCAGCGCCTCGACCGCCTCGTCCTCGATGCGCAGGGCTCGCACGGGCAGCGCCCCGACCCGTGCGCACAAGGCCGCCTCATCGACGATCGTGATCGCGTCCTCGCAGAACCGCGCCAGCCCCCACGCCGCGCTCGGGCTGGGCGCCAGCGCGACCCGCACGCTAAACCCCAGCTCACTGATCGCGTCGTGGACCCGCCGGGCGATCGGCTCGACGCCCCTATACATCCGCTCGCACCCGCTGGCGTCCATGAGCAGCCCGTCGGGCGGATCCAGCGCGACCACCGGCACGCTCTCGCACAGCCGCTCGCCCAGCGCCCGCAACGCCCGTGCATCGCCCGCCGGATCGTGCGCCCGCACCTCGACGCTATCAACCGGCAGCAGTGCGCGCGCATGGGCGACGGTCATCCCCGCCCGCACGCCCGCGCGCAGCGATCGAGGGCAGCACGCGTGCACGATCTCACGCTGATTGTCGGGCCGGGCGATCAGGATTGCCCGATCCGATGGCGTGTGCGCAGGGCGATCCTGCTCCGACCGCGCGCTCGCCGCTCGCTTGCGAGCCAGATCCACAGACCACATCGGCAGGTACGCATGTAAAGCCAGTCGCATGGCAAAGCTCCAGGGTCCACGACCGCTCGCTCAGGCCCGCCCCCTTGCGGCGCAGCAGGCGGACGGTCCAACGGGGAAACTCAGATACCGACGGCGCTCGCTCGACCAGCCATCGCGTCGCCGCCACCGACAGCTCGCCACGCTCGCCCGCGGGTCGCGTGAGCAGCCCGATCGAGCCGCCCCTCTCGCTTGCCAGTTGCAATCGCCGGGTCCCGGCACAGTCCACCCCCGAGGCGTCCACGACCGCGATCGCGCCGCTCCGCAGCGCCTGCTCGCCGGCCCACAGACGCTCGTCCACGCCCTCGCCATCGATCAGCAGCGATCGCCCCAGCAAACCCATCCCCACCAGCGTGTAGCCCGAGGGCCAGATCCGCCTGCCGACCCAGATCACCGGGGGACTCTCTTGGGGCACCGGACGGGCCTGAGCCGCAGGGCGGGCCTCCAGGCGTGCCTGAGACGCGAGATGGGCGAGGATCTGGACTGGAGGTTTCCACAGGTTGTCCCCAGCCAGCCCGAGCCATTCATGGATCGCCCCTCGCGCCAGCCCGCCGCCCAGGGCACGATCGATCTCGCCCAGCCCGGTCGCGAGCACATCCGCCTCGCCATCGGTGTGGCGTTCGATCTCGCGGATGCGAGCGCGCAGGGCACACAGCCGCGACGCTCGTGCCGGTTGGAGCGGGCCAGATGATCGCATAATGTTAGGGTAACCGAATACCCGAACAAAGACAAGTCATTTGAGACGATTCTGTGAAAGTTTCCGCCGTGGTCCGAGTGCCCGCTCGAGGGCCACGCCATACCCGCTCGCCCAAGCCCGCCTGTGTGGCGAGCGCGGGCTCAAGGCCAAGGGGCACCGCTTCCAGGTGTTCGCGGTGGGTGAGGGCTAGCGGGGTGTTCGTTCTGAAAGACGCCCGCCTCGCCGGCCAGCCGCAGACGGTGTAGGGCGCGGCGTTCACTTGAAACAACGGCACGGGCTTTCTGAGTGTTACCCGTGCCGTCGTCAAGTTCGCTGTCATGTCACTTCACGAGTTCTGGCCAAGCTATCAGTCTACGCAAGTGGCGCCGAGGCCCAGACTCTCATCGGTTACGTCGAGCGTATCGCCGCATTCGGAAGCCGACGTGATACCTACATCGCAATCACCCGGTTGCCCTGCAAATCCGAACTCGGCGTCCGGCCCAAGGATGAGTCCAAAGGTGCACTCATGGATAAAGTACCCCAACGTGTAGACCAATACGTCATTGTCAAAGGCGAATGTTCCGCCAATGTCGATGTCGTGGACTTCCAGGAGTGTACCAGTGACCTCAAAGTCCCCCTCCAAGCAGGCACTTTGCTTGAACTCCAGGATCGATTCACAGTTTACGATCCATCGACCATCGGCGGTGTCCTCGGTGATCGCGTCGACGACGATGCTGTCATACAACGCGTCGCCCGAGCTGGCCCCTACGGCCTCGATGTTCCCATCGTTGATGATCTTGCCCGGCCCGTTGATCCTGAGTATTCCCCGGATGCCGCCGTACTCATCTGTGATCGTGTCCCAGTGGTCGAGTTCGTTACGGAAGAACTTGCCCGAAGCGATATCGATGTCGGCGCCTCCTCTCTCGATGCAGAATATGTACCCATCGCCCTTGACGGTGTGATTTTCGGTAAACGCCAGCGTGGCATTCATTTCAAGCTCGATCGTGCCGTCAACGACCGAGTTGAAGTACGTGCAGGTTGGGACGAGCACGCAGACGTGATTGGTGAGGGTAAGCGAACCCACGTTTGTCGCATCGGCCTTGATGAGGAGGTCTTTGCCGATCACGACAGTCTCGACGGTAATCGAATCGGTGGCCTCAATGATCGGGCTTCCGGTCCCACTGGTGACGACGACCCGATCGGTAGCGGCCGGAACGCGATCCAAGTCCCAGTTGTCTGCGTTTGTCCAGAAATCGTCTCCGCCACCGCCCACCCACGTGATCGTCACATGACCGAAAGACGTTCCAACTGCGAACAACACACCCGCAACTGCAGTCACTACTCGCATCGCTTCTTCCTTCCGTGCAAGAGCGGCTCTGAGCGGAGAAACACGCGTTTGCGGATCAGACCCTGATTTCCGTTGAATCCAGTGCCAATATGGAGTAGTCTACCCGGGTGTCAAGAGGTAATGTTGGAAGTTCGCATGAATAGCAAGAAAACTCATTACTGTGCTTTTTGCCAGCGCGATGACTCAGTTTTGTGCTCTTTGGGGGGCAAGATGGCTCATATTTGTGCTTTCTTGTCGCTGCTGCTTGTCGGCTCAGGCGCCATCGCCCAATCCTGCCCCCCTGACCAGAACTGGAACGGGCACCCCCTGTTCGGCGCGACCCAGAGCAGCCCGGATCTGTTCACCGAAACAATCCGCCGGGAGGCGACGAGCCTGCGGTTTGGCGACCTCAATGGCGACGGGCTGGAGGACCTGATCTTGGGGGTTTCCATAACCGACTCGTACGTCGCGGTCCTGCTGAGCCGCGGCGACGGCACGTTCGAGCGTCGGATCATCATCAGCGCGGGCGACGAGGACGAGCTCGAGACCTGCGACGCATGGGCGGTGGATCTGGATGGCGACGGCGATCTGGATATCGCGACGGCCAACGCGCGAGCCGACGATTGCACGATGCTGTTCAATGACGGGCAAGCGAACTTCACGCGTGGTCCTCGATACCCGTTGGGTGACGAGCCCCGCTCGCTGGTCGCGGGCGATCTCGATGGCGACGGCGATCAAGATCTGGCCTATCTCAATGTCATCAGCCAGGACGTGTCGATCCTGCTCAATCGCGGCGACGGGACGTTCGAGCCGGAGGTTCGCGTGCCGGTGGGCGGGACGACGGCGCGCGGCCTGGGCAATAGGACTTTTCCATACCCCGGACCGTTCCTGGCGATCGCCGATCTGGATGGCGATCGGGACATGGACCTTGTCGTGCCGGGGCGCCGGGAAGCCAAGATCCTGGACAACGACGGCAGCGGGCGGTTCACGCCGCGGGGCGACAACCCGCGTACGAGTTTTCTCCTTGTGTACGACATCGAGCTGCGCGATCTGAACGCGGATGGGGATCCGGATATCGCGGCCGCGCTCTACGGCTTCGAGTCACGTCTTGGCGTGTGGCTCAACAACGGCGACGGAACCTTCGGCGAGTTCCAGTTCTACGACGCCGCGGTCGTGGGCGATTCGGCGTTCCACTTCAGCACGAGCCTGGGCCTGGGCGATATCGACAACGACGGCGATCTGGACGCGACGATCGGCAACGAGTTCCACGGGCTGTACGCGCTGCTGCGCAACAACGGCGATGGCATGTTTGCGCCGTTCGAGTCGTACCTGGTGAACGAGGGGCCGTGGCTGGTGGATATTCAGGACATGAACGCCGATGGATGGGCAGATGTCGTCTCGGTTCCATCGGACCGCAACGCGAAATCAAATGTGGTGGTCAACCTCAACGACGGCGCGGGCGTGCCCCACGGCCCCCGCAACTCGGAGACGGGCAAGCCCGAAGATTCCGTTTACGGATCGATCGATCACGCGGATCTCGATGGAGACGGCGATCTGGACGTGGTTCTGGGAAACCGTGGCGGCAGCACCCTGGTCAACCTGCGCGCCATGGAGAACGACGGCACGGGAACCATGATCGAGACCTGGGAGGCACTGGTTGGCAAAGAGCGCATCTCCCAGCCGGAAGACATTCGGCTTGCACATATGAACCGGGACGGGTGGCTTGATCTGGTGTTCTCGCTCGATGAGCAGCGGTCCGTCCTGGACGATCCCGGTTCGATCTGGGTGGCCTTCGGCTTGCCTGGGTTGCAGTTTGACGATCCGGTCCGCTACGGCTTCGAAGATTCCAGCCCGAGTGGCATCGAGATAGCCGACATCGACGGCGACGGGGACAACGATGTCTTGGCGCATCTGCAAGGCCTGTTCTTTCCCGACGATCCGCAACCGGTTGATCGGCGCATGGCGGTCCTGCTCAACGACGGCGAGGGCGTCCTCACCATCCACCAGGAGCTTGTCATGGACGCACCTCCCCCATTCAGGGGCACTCCATTCGGCAACCCCGCCGTCGCCGACTTCGACGGAGACGGCGACCTCGATGTTCTCGGCGTCTCGGGCACGGACGAGGGCGGCGTCCTCGTCGTCATGCTCAACGATGGCACGGGCACGCTCACGATCGACCACAGGATTGTGACCACGGCGCTGGGGTACAGCGTGGCGGCCGGCGACTTCGATGGCGACGGCGATCCCGACGCCGCGATCAACCACTGGTTCGTCAAGGACGAGATCCCCAACCTCACGATCTATGAGAACGACGGCACCGCCCACTTCTCGGTCACCCAGACCATCACGGCGGTGGAAGAGCGGGTCACCTCGACGCTGCATGTCCTGGATATCGACGCCGATCAGGATCTGGATCTCATCTGTCCCGCGGGGCTCTCGGGCGTCATGGTGTACCTAAACGACGGCCTCGGCGACTTTTCCAACAATGCGTGGTATGCCTCCAACGCGCCCGCCATAGATCTGGCGCTTGGTGATTTCGACCTCGACGGCGATATCGACATCATCAGCCCGAGAATCAGCAGCGCCGGCTCGGACCCCGCCCCGATCGTGATGCTCGAGAACGTCATGTGCCGCTGCGCGGCCGACCTCGACCGCGACGGCGTGCTCAGCGCCGACGACTTCTTCCTCTTCCTCGACCGCTACAGCCAGGGCAATCTGTCATTCTGCGACGTGGACCGCGACGGCGACTGCGACGCCGAGGACTTCTTTGCGTATCTGGATCTGTTCGCTGCGGGGTGCGGCTAAGCGCTCAATCCACCGTCGAGGACGCGCTCACCAACTCCGGTGGAATGCTATCGTGGGCACTCCTAACGCTGACCTAGTGGGCATGGCGGGACTCGAACCTGCGACCTCGCCCTTATCAGGGGCGCGCTCTAACCAACTGAGCTACACGCCCAATGTGCGGCTAGCAGGATAGTTCAGGCCCACACCCCTGTCATCCCCGCACGCCCAGAAACCCCGCCTTGGCCCACCCCAAGCCCCATCAGCCCCGCCACCAGTTACCGGTCCAGCCCCACGTGACGCTGGATCGCCACCCCCCCGGCGACACTGGGGATCAAGATGCGGATCC
>CBDVAM010000143.1:0-8867 GCA_965371965.1 uncultured Phycisphaerales bacterium | reverse complement strand
AGCGCTGGTAGCCCGGGGCGCAGCCCCGGGTTTGGGCCCGATATGACGATCGCCCTGAAGGGGCGAACGGGGCATCTGCAACAACTCTTCGCTCACCCCGTCGGCACAGCCCGCTCGCAACAGCTCCTGAGCTGCGCCCTGAGCCATCTGCGTGCGCCGCGTCACGGCGAATCCGAGACGCCCTTGGTATACCGCAAGAACACATCGTCCAACTCCCACCCCTCCCGCTCATACAACGCCTTCGCGCCGGCGTTCAACCGCTCGGTCTTGAGCTCCAGCTTGTCCGCCCCGCTCTCGCGCGCGTGCGCAACCGCCGCGTCCAGCAGCGCCCTGGCCACCCCCCGCCGACGCGCCGATTCATGCACATAGAGATCGTTTAACAACCAACGCTGCGTCAGCGCGACCGAGCTGAAGATCGGATAGAGCTGGCAGAACCCCACACCTCGACCATCGACCCTCGCCAGCAGCACCACCGACTCGTCCCTGGTAAGCCGCTCGCGCAGGAACACCTCGCCCGCCGCCACGTCACTCTGCTTGCTGTAGAACATGCGGTACGCATCGAACAGCGGCCCCACCTCCGCCACGTCCGCTGTCCCGGCACGCACGATCTCGACCGCACTACTGGGGAGTCTACTTGAACTCAAGGCGTTTCCTTCGGGAGTATCCCAACATAGTCGCGCCAAGGCCCGACCTCCTCGCGATTCCCAAACGCCAGCGCCTTGCAAACCTGCGCGATGTGATGCAGGTCGTGGGTCGCCCACATGGCGATGAGGTTGGCCATGGTCACCTCGCCGAGTGCTGGATGCGTGCCGCGAAGCGCGAGCCTGGCCTCATCCAGCTCAAGCCCTCGCAGCGCCCGGAGATTCTCGCCGCGCATCCGCTCGAACATGTCGAGGCGTGCCGCGACGGTCGTGCCCATCGAGTCGTCGCCCGCACTCCGGTGATCGAACGAGTCAAACGCCCGTGACACCCCGTGCTCCAGGATGATCCGCGCCCGCGGCACCCAATCCTCGATCTCGCCCTGGATCAGATGGCCCACGATGTCGAACGGGCTCCAGGTTTGCGGGCCGTAGTTGGCGTGAAGAAGCCGCTCGTCGTGACCCGAGAGAAGCGGACGGAGCACGCCCACCGTCGACTCCAGCGTTGAAACATGATGCTGCAATGTCATAGCAACACACTAGAACCTATTCCAGAACCTCGATGAACCGGTTCACCACAGAGGCACAGAGACCACAGAGACTGAAATCCAAGGGGCATCTCTCTGTGCCCTCTGTGCCTCTGTGGTGAATCAGCGGTTTCGCGATAGCCTCTAGTACTCGCTCTGATCCTCATCAAACTGCCCACCCTTGAGCCGCCTGTCCCAATGAGGCAGGTCGGACTCCACCGGCGCACGCGCACCCTTGACAACCGCGAAGGCCGTCAAGCATGGGCCGACAACGAACACCAGAAAGGCCGGCTCAAATGTGCTCTCGCGATCCGAGCTTCGCATCGCCTCAAACCGCGCATCGGCCTGGCGAGGATCCTCCAACTCGTAGAATCGCAAGAGCGTGAACCCAAGCCCAAGCTGCAAAAGAAGAACCAGCGTGCCAAAGACGAGCATCCGACGCTTCGATCGAGCCGACTTCCAATACTTGAGCGAGTCTCCCAATGTGGCCATGTAGAACACGCGGAGGAACAGCAACCCGAACGCCCCGTTGAGCAGCCACCAGCTCGTCGTATCAAACCGCTCCGGCTGGTGATACCACGTCCAGAATGCGTCGATTCCAGCCATCATGACGCTGCCATCTGCTCCTCAACAACCTCACAAAACCGGTCGATCTCCTCCAGCGTCGTGTACACGCTCGGCGACACGCGAATCCCGCTGACATCGGCGTCGCCGGTCGGGAACCCCACCGTCGTCGTCAAGATCCTGTGCTTGTTCCACAGCATTCCGCGAAGCTCCCCCATATCCATCCCGTCCACGCCGAACGTCGCGATGCAGCAAGCGAAGCCGGGCTTCTGGCTCGTGTACAGGCGCACGCGATCATTCTTGAGAAGCCGATTCGCCCACCGATCGCGCAGGTAGACGAATCTCGCCTGCTTGTTCGCCGGCCCGATCGCCTGGTGGAGCGTCAAACTCTCGGCGGTCGCCAGCGTCTGCGCCTCAGGATGCGTGCCGATCTGTTCGAACTTGCGAATATTGTCCTCCTCCGCCTCCGTCGCCGCCATCAGCGGCCACACGTCCTTGATCCGCTCCTTGCGCACATACAACAGCCCGTTACCGATCGGCGCACACAGCCACTTGTGGAGGCTGGTGGCGTAGAAATCGCACTCCAACTCGCCCAACGTGAAATCGAAATGCGCCAGCGCGTGCGCCCCATCGATAATGACCGGAATCCCATGCTTGCGTCCCAGCGCCGCGATCCTCTTCACCGGCAGGATCTGCCCAGTCAGGAACACGACGTGGCTCACCAGGATCATCCGCGTGCGATCGGTGATCGCCGACTCATACAAACGCACAATCTCGTCATCGTCCTCTGCCGGCACGGGGATCTGGAACTGCACGAGCCTGATTCCCTCGCGCCGCTCGCGCTGCTTGAACGTATTCAACATCCGCGGATAGTCGTGGGTCGTGCACAGCACCTCGTCACCCGCCCTGAGATCGAGCCCGAACTGCAGGATCTGCAACCCCTCGCTCGCGTTGCGCGTCAGCGCGATCTCCTCCGCATCGACCTCGAAGTGACGCGCCAGCCGCGACCGCACGCCCTCGGCACGCTTCTCCTGCACCGCCCACAGCGCGTGCGGCGGGGGCATCTGATTCATGAAATCCAGATGCCGCTTCTGCGCCTCTTGCGCCACAAGCGGCGCAGGGCTGCACCCGCCGTTGTTGAGATTCACAAGACTCCGATCCACGGTAAACGCCCGCTGGATCGGCGCCCAATACTGCTCATCGCGCACGATCTCGTCGGGCGAGCCGCCGAAGCCCGCGAGTTCGCGCCCAAGCCCCGCAGCACTCGCCCGCCGCACTCCAACCGCACCCACCGCTACCGCCCCAGCAATCTCGCCCAGAAAAACCCGTCGAGTGGTCATGGCACACCTCCGTCATCAGTGTACCGGTTCGGGGCAAGCGGCCCGCCGTCGATCACGGCGGCAGAAGGCCTTGGTCCGCGAGAAAGCCCCGGATCGCCTCCTTGTACACCCCAAAATCACCCGGGAAGTCGTTGTGACCGCCGGGCATGGAAACGAAGATCGACGCCGGCGCGGCCTCGTGCAGGCGCCGCCCCTGGCTCATAGGGACGATCTGGTCCGACTCGCCGTGCAGAATCAGGATCGGAGCCGAGACCTCCCCGATCGCCATCTTCGTGTCGAAGGGATGGCGCAGGAGAATCGGCGGTATGAGATAGCGGCCCGTGAATGACCTCACGCTCGTGAACGTGGACTCGAGGATCATCGCTGCGGGCTGGTGCTTCCGCGCGAGTTGGGCGACGACCGCCCCGCCGAGCGATCGCCCGTGATAGATGACCTCGCCGACCTCAGGGCGCTCTTCGAGCCACTCTCGGAAACGTGTGAAGTCGCTCACGATGGCCCGCTGGGACGGACTACCGCCACTGATCCCGTAGCCGCGATACTCGACGAGCAGCACGCCGAGTCCCATCTCGCCGTACATCTGCGCGAACTCCAGGCAGTGATCGACCAGCATGGCGTTCCCATGGGCGTAGAGCACAGCGGGGCGCGCCTCGCCCGCTTCCGGCGGCGGGAAGTACCAGCCCTCGATTCTGACGCCATCGGCCTCGATCCAGACCTGCTCGCCACCGGCCGGCGGGCGGACCGGTAAGACCGGACCCGTGAGCTTGCGCGGGAAGACAAGCCCGTCCTGCGCGACCCAGAAGAACAGCAGGAGCGTGCCGTACACGGCGAGGATGATGAGCAACCAAGTCATGGATCGCCTTCTCCACGATCGAAGACGCGTCGGACTATCGGGACTTCGCGTCGCGTCCTCGGATTGTGCATCTTCGACCATAACCGGACACGGTACGTCTCGCCCGCTCCACGGGTGCTCCGGGACAGGATTCTGCCAGCCCAGCACTCCCGCCGGATAGGAGCAGACTTGGACGCGAGATTAGAACCTATCCCAGAACCCCGATGAACCAGTGCACCACAGAGTCACAGAGAGCACAGAGCCTGAAATCCAAGCGTTTTTTCTCTGTGCCCTCTGTGTCTCTGTGGTGAATCGGTGGTTTAGGGTTAGCCTCTACGCAGATCGTTTGAACAACCGGCTATCATGATCCGCCCGCCACACACTTCACACCCAAGAACTCAACGGAAGCCCCGGTCCAAGCCTTGGCTCATTTGGTATCCCATCCACAACGCCTCCCCAGATCCGTCCATCACGCGAAGACCCGAGACCCATCGAAAGACCGAGACGCCATGAAAGGCCGCGAACTCATCAACCTCGGCATCCCCCACGGCCCCGCCGTCGGCTGCGCGATCACCGCCTGCGCCAACGCCCTCGCCTCGGGCGCGACCCGCGCCCAGGTCCGCGATATGGTCTCGGCCCTCGCCGCCGACCCCGAGTCCTTCGCCGCTGACCCCCACTTCGCGCCTGTGGCCGACATCCTGCTCGCCGAGAAGCGAGCCCAGGCCGCATTCACGCCGCGCGAGCCCGCGCCCTACCACCTCTGGGGCGAGGTCGGCGTCGACTTCGACCACAAGAGCCTCGACCAGATGCGCAACGCCTGTAGCCTCCCCGTCGCAGTCGCGGGCGCGATGATGCCAGACGCCCACGTCGGCTACGGCCTGCCCATCGGCGGCGTCCTCGCCACCCACAACGCCATCATCCCCTACGCCGTCGGCGTCGATATCGCATGCCGCATGAAGCTCTCCGTCCTCGACCTGCCCGCAACCACGCTCGAGAACGACACCGGGCGCGACCGCCTGCGCGACGCCATCAACAAACGCACCGTCTTCGGCGTCGGCGGCAGCCACCGCAACCCCATGGACCACCCCGTCATGGACCGCGACTGGACCATCAGCCCCATCACCAAGGAAAACAAGTCCAAGGCCTGGAGACAGCTCGGCACATCCGGCTCGGGCAACCACTTCGCCGAGTTCGGCGTGCTCACCATCGCAGAAGACACACCCGCGCACGCCGAGTTCACCCTCGAGCCCGGCGAGTACCTCGCGCTCATGACCCACTCGGGCAGCCGCGGCACCGGCGCGTCGGTCTGCAACCACTACTCCAAGCTCGCCATGAACGCCCACCCCGAGCTGCCCAAACAACTCCGCTACCTCTCCTGGCTCGACCTCGACACCCAGGAGGGCGACGAGTACTGGCAGGCCATGAACCTCATGGGCGAGTACGCCGGCGCAAACCACGCCGTCATCCACCGCGAAATCCTGAAACACCTTGGCGCAAACGCAATCGCCGGCGTAGAGAACCACCACAACTTCGCCTGGAAAGAGACCCACGTCGTCGACGGCGAGCCCCAGACGCTCATCGTCCATCGCAAGGGCGCGACCCCCGCGGGCGTCGACGTCCTCGGCGTCATCCCCGGCTCCATGGCCACCCCCGCCTTCGTCGTCGAAGGCCTGGGCGAGTCCAAGAGCCTGCTCAGCGCGAGCCACGGCGCGGGACGCCTCATGAGCCGCACCCAGGCCAAGGCCACCTTCGCCTGGGGCAACGTCAACCGCGAACTCAAGGCCAAGGGCGTCGAGGTCATGAGCGCCGGCATCGACGAGGTGCCGGGAGTCTACAAAGACATCCACACCGTCATGGCACGACAGACAGACCTCGTGCGACCCATCGCCCGATTCGATCCCAAGCTCGTCAAGATGGCCCCCGCCGGCGAACGCCCCGAGGATTGACACGCGCACGACAGAGATCGCTCATCGCGCCCCCCGCCGACGCCGAGCCGCCCGTCCTAGTAATACGGCGGCCCCCGCTGTGGCCGGTGATAGCACTTGTTGTCCCAGGAGAACACGTCGTCGTGGTCGTCCCAGTTCGCCTCTTCGATAATGACCTCTTCGCGCTCCCAACTCCCGTGCCCATCGAAGTGCAGCACGTTCGAGCCCAAGCCGTGGCGCGTCGGGCTCGCGCGCGTCAGGCGATTACCCTCCTGCAACTCGATAGGCGAGCGAATGTCATACCAGATCGCGATCCGTCGATTCAATCGCCCCGGGCGATAGAGATCGTCGTATCTGCTGCCGTCATCATCATCCTGGTACGCCGTCATCGCAAACGTCGTCGATGGGAACTTGATCGCGTGATGCTTCATCAGCGGCTTGTAAAACAGCCACCGCAGCACGTCGTTCTGGTCGCGGTACAGATCCATCCCGTTGTTCGCGTAGTGGATCTGGTGCCAGTCCCACGCCGGGTACGCCGGGTCGTGGTAATACTCGGCGAACTCGTAGTGGTCCCGATACTCGCCCCCCAACGGTGACCCCGCCGCGGCCGAGTCGCTCCACAACCTGGTGGAGTCCAGGTACGGCCTCCACGCCCGAGGCCATGGATACCGCCAGCCCCAGTTCTCGCCGCGAAACCTGCACTCTCCGCGATTCCTGCCCGTCCCGGCCTCGCGCACGACCCACCCGTCGAACTCGCGGGTGTACTGCTCGGACGCCATCCCGATCTGACGCTGATTGGACTGGCACTTGACCATCCAGCCCCCCTCGCGGGCACCGCGAAGCGACGGCAGCAGAATCGAGATCAACAGCGCGATGATCGCGATCACCATCAGCAGTTCAATCAACGTGAACCCGCGTCTTCGCATAAACCGCCTCCAGCCGCCCCAATCGGGCCGCCAGGCCCAGAATAACAGATATGCACCATCCGCGACAGGCCCAAATATGGGGCGATCACCGCGATTCAGGATTTTCCACCATTCTCGCCCGAGGACCCGAAATCGCCGCCCCCCTTGGGCGGGTGTGCAAGAAAAAAACCGGGGTCTCGAAGACCCCGGTTCACCCTGGCGTGGATTCTGAATCCCTATCGCATCTGGCCGGTGTTGATCTCGTTGGCGCTGTAGTCGACGCCCTTGAGCCCGCCGCGCGTCCAGCGATAGAAGCCTGTCACGATATCGAAACTCTCGCCGCTGCGAGTCTCGGGCTCGTAGTTGAGAATAGACGGGTCATAGCGGTACCGGGTGGGCGCACGGCTACCCGGCTGCATCGGACGGAATCCCTCGTTCGCGTCACCCGTATACGGGCTCGACGCCGAGCCATCGAACATCGCCACCGAGCATCGCGCGTCTTCGTAGGCATAGAACAGGTCCTGCTTCCCGAGGTGACGGTCGAAATACTCGAAGACAAAGACCTTGCGCGACGGGAACACGACATCATTGAGCTTGCGCTTGCCCATGTTGTCGCCACGCACCCAGAAGAGATTGTGGTCATTAAAATACTGATCAACCGTGGGACCCGTGCCGGTGACCATGTCCTTCGCCCAGGACGCCGGCACAACCTGGTAGGTCGAGCTGTACGGATAGTACTTCACCGCCGCTGGACGCGGATCCGTCGGAATCGGGAAGAAGTCAATCGGATCCCTCTGCCAATCCAGGAGGATGCGATCCTCCGGGCACGCCATGCTCTTCTCGGGCAGACGCTGCTGGAGATAATCGTTGATGATGAAGTGTGTCATCCGCCGGTGCGGCAGCCTCCGCGCCAGCTTGGGCAGACTCCTTTGGTCCCGCGCGGTGCCTCGCCGGATGATATCGGTCGCCTGCTCCATCGCCGCCTCGAAGTCGGTTGTCGCAACGTTCAGATCGCTATAGGTGGACCGGTAGTTCCGGTTCCCATTAAAATCCGCGTTCCAGGTGTACGACGCAATCTTGTCCTGGAAGTCTGTCCCGTAGTTCACCGTCGCGATCATGTATTGCCTGATCTGCGACTCGCACATCAGCTTCTTGGCGATCGCGCGATTCTTCGCCAGCGCCGGCAGCAGAATCGCAATCAGCAGCGCGATGATCGCGATCACCACCAACAACTCGATCAGCGTAAATCCCTTGCGGCTCTTGGGCATCGTGAATCTCCTTAGAGGCATTCTGGAGGCAGCATACCACATCTTCAGGACCCGCAAGCACGCGATAGAGGAAATGAGCGGACAATCAGGACAAACACCCGGTTTTGGGCGCGAATCTCCCTCTATGAGGGCATGATCGCCAAACCGTCCGATGCGTTCGGATGGCGGCGAGAGATGCCCGCCAGGGATACTCCGCGCACTCCTGCCGCCAACCCGCGCTCAATGCGCCACCGACCGCCACCGCTCTATCGCTTGCGACCGCCCGTTGTTTCCCGAACCGTGACTTTAGCCCGGCGGCTGGCCGGTATTGACCTCGTCGGTGCCGTAGTCGATGCCCTTGAGCCCGCCACGAGTCCAGCGGTAATACCCCGTGATCCGCTCACTCCGATTGCCATTGCGCGTCGGCGGCTCGTAGTTCAGGATGGAAGGGTCGTAGAGATATAAAGTGGGTCCCCGGTCGGGGCGATTCGGCCAGAACCCCTCATTGGCGTCGCCGGTGTACGGGCTCGACGCCGAACCATCAAACATCGCCACCGAGCAACGGGCGTCTTCGTAGGCATAGAACAGATCCTGCCTGGCCAGGTGACGGTCGAAGTACTCGAACACGAACACCTTGCGAGACGGGAACACGACGTCATTCAGTGTGCGTGTGCCATACGGCGTGGCGGCCATCCAGAACAGGTTGTGATCCGGGATGTATTGATCGACCGTCCGGCGCCTGCTTGAGATCTGATCCTTGACCCACGACGCGGGCACCACCTGATACGTCGAGCTGTACGGGTAGTACTTGATAGCCGCCGGACGCGGGTCCGTCGGGATCGGGAAGAAGTTGAACGGATCCCTCTGCCAATCCAGCAGGATGCGATCCTCC
>CBDVAM010000142.1:0-8910 GCA_965371965.1 uncultured Phycisphaerales bacterium | reverse complement strand
CCGGACACGCTCGGGACGATTACGAACCTCGGCAGCTTCTACAACGCAAGAGGGCGCTACGACGATGCCCGCGCGATGTTTGAGATCAGTCTGCCCGCCAAGCGGCGGGTGTTGGGGATGCATCACCCGTGGACGGGAATCGCGATGCGTGGCTTGGCCCGGGCATATACAGGACTTGGCCGGCACGAGGATGCCCTGCCGCTCTTGCGTGAACTTCTCGATCTTCGGCTTGCTGCCGCGGACGACCCCGATGCGGATGCGAATACGCTTAACACGGCGGCTTGGACGCTGCTCACACATGACTTCGAGGAGTTGCAGGATCCCGATCGGGCACTCTCTCTCTCCCAACGGGCCTGTGCCATGACGAACAACGCCAACCCGATGCTCCTCGACACGCTCGCGCTCGCCCAGCACCTGGCCGGCGACACGCCCGCGGCCATCGAAACCGAACAGAAGGCGTTGTCACTGCTGCCCTCCGACGCCCCCGGCCGCGGCGACTACGAGGCCGCCCTTGCGAGGTTCGAAGCCGCCCTGCAGGAGCCGGACGCCGCCGAAAAGCCCGGCGGATGATGGTCGGCCTGCGCGGGATGACTCGGGTCGAGCCCGACTGAGGCTGCAACGCCAGGGCTACCGAGACGATACGGCGCATCTTGATCGGGCACGCCCGCACGCATGGGTCTGTCAAACACGGTTGCTATCTCACTCTTGTCTCGCAGGAAGCCGTAGAACCGCCGATCGGCGCAAATTCTGACTTTTCTGGTCCTCGACGATGCATTACGGCGCCCTAGTGAACATAACGGGTGGGCTACCGAGGTGTTCCGGCTCACTGTCGTCGCATGATCTTTGGCTATCACTCTGCTACTGGGCAAAGGAGTCAATCATAAGCCAATCCTGACGTTCGATATTCGTGTTGTTTTCGATAGTACGTGGTGTGTTGATATCAACCCTAAAGAAGGAGATAGAAAATGTTCAACCGAACGACCACATTCCTGGTGGGCATGGCCTTGGCCGTAGCGATGCTGACGGTCCCGGCAACCGCATCGGCGCAGGCGACCGAGGTGTCTGTGTCCGGAGGACAAACGACTGTTGGAGTCATCGATCCGGGCAGAGAGTGGGTCGACACGGAGGGGATTACCCACGTTCGTGGTCTGGTCCTCCGCGTCGCGTTTACAGGGGATCTGGAAGGGGAGGTCATCCAGAATCTCAGTTACAACATGGATCCGTTCGGCAATGGCGACCTGCATGGATCGGCGGACTTTACAGGCACTCTCTTTGGCGTGGCGGGCGCACTCTCAGGTAGGTTCGCCGGCGATATCAGCGGAGGTGTGTTCACGGTCGAATCAGTTGGAGCCGGGACCATCGGAGGCGCGAAAGCGCACAGCAGGGTGACAACCACCGGCGTTCTTGGGAGCGGCGTGGCCACGTATGACGGGACAATCCGTTTCCCGCAGGGTGAATAGAGACTGCGCGGGGCTTGCCTCCGCCGCCAGCGTTGCAAGGCCCAGGAATCACACCCTCTCTCCCGTCTTGTGGGAGAGAGGGTTGTAATTAGGGGTCCCATTGGGAGTAGAGGCCATTCCTGAACCGCTGATTCACCACAGAGGCACAGAGGGCACAGAGACAAGACTCTTGGATGCCAGGCTCTATGCTCTCTGTGACTCTGTGGTGAGCTGGTTCATCGGGGCTCTGGGATAGGTTCTAGTAGAATCAGTTCGCGTTCGGTAGCTCGTAGGCGCGCATTCTGATCGACTCGATGCATGATGTGTCGAGGTCTTTGACTGAGGCTTGCTCAAGAAACGCGGCCTTGATGTCCTCGACGCACTGCCCGCCGACGTCGTGGGTTGCGGATACGACAAGGTGGAGGGAGTTGGGGAGGTGGCGTGCCGCGTCTTCGCCGAAGCGGGGTGGGGTGACCGGGTCGTAGCTGCCGGAGAAGAGCAGGGTGGGGACGTCGACGCTGACGGGGTCGGCGAAGTTGGCGGGGAGGTCCGACTTGGGCCAGAAGTCGGCGATGGCCATCTGGGCTCGCACCCTGGCATCGCCCAGGAACGTGTCGCGTGTCTCGGGTTCAACTATGTCGGGATCGATCCGGGCCACGTCCTCGGCGGCCGTGACGCACAAGAGCATGCCCATGGCGAGCCAGTTGATGGACCCGGCGTTGCGCTTGATCGCGAGGTCGAAGTAGGGTTCAAAGTCGCCCTCGTACGCGCTGTGGATGACCAGGGGCACCATGCGGTGTGTGCCGGAGAAATACATGAGCACGCGGATGTGCTCGGCGAAGACAGCGCGCGATACTTTGGCTTGGATCTCGTTGGGGTGGGTGCCACGGGGGTTGGTGATGGTGACTTGCTGGGGTTTGGTTTCGAGGCGAGTCAGGACTGTTTCAAACTCCTCGGCGAGGTTGGCGTAGGTGTCGCGGTATCGCGGGTCGGTCTTGCAGTCTTTGATGATCTGTTCGATGCCGTATTGCGCTGATGAGGCGTGGAAGAGCGGGTTGGTGAAGGAGATCGGGGCGATTCCGCTGAGGGTTGCGGTCCGAACTGTTGTGGGATGTCTGCGGAGGTAGATGAGGGCCATGCGCGTGCCGTAGGACCCGCCGACGAGGTTGATCTTGTCGTAGTCGAGTGCCTGGCGGATGTCGTTGAGGTCGTCGGCGGCGTTGCAGGTTGAGTACTGCGTGAGATCGTATTTCGTTTTGAGGTGTTCGAGTGTTCGGCGCCAGCGATCGGGATCGGCGAATGATGAGAGGAGATAGGTTTCGGGGTCTTTGCTTTGGGCTGGGAGCAGGTCGAGTCGATTGTCGCCGTCCGTGCCGCGTTGAGAGACGAGGACGATGTCTCGATCGGCGCGCATCCAAGAGTCTGCGAATCCCTTCCAGCCTGGGGCCGCGGCACCGCCGGGCCCGCCGAGGAGGTAGAAGACGGGATCGGTGGCCGGTTGTTCTGCTGTGGCGTGGAGGATGGTGATGTTGAGGTGGATCTCGCGCCCGGTGTTGGTGGCGCGGTTCTCGAAGACGCGGTAGGTGCCGCGGCTGATTGTGCCGGTTGAGGGGTCGGTCTGGGTGCTCAGTTCCAGCCTTGGGTGGGCTTGGTCTTGGTCTGGGGCGAGGGCGCTTTGGTCGGGGGCCGGTTGGGCGAGGGCTGGTTGGGTGAGGACTGGTTGGGCGAGGAGGGGGCTGGTGGCGGTGAGCGCGATGGTCGCCAGGGCCAGTCGCAGGAACGATGGGAGCGAAGGATTGATCATGCCTTGTGTACCGGGCACGCGCGACGGCGTGGCGAGATCGGAGCTTGATGTGCTGAGTTGAATCTAGCCCGACGCCGCGTCGCGTCCCAGCGAGGTCGCTGCGAGTGCGATGGTCGTTCCGACGGATGTCAGGCGATACGAGACGGCGGGTGGATATTCGGTCTGTACGAGACGCTCGATCAACGCGCCCTCGTTGAGTTCTCGGAGTGCCAGTGAGAGAGCGCGGTCGCTCGCGGGGGCGAGCGTGTTGCGGAGTTCGCCGAAGCGGGCGGCACCGCCTTGGATCGAGGCGAGGATCGGGATCGACCATTTTCGCGCGCACAGATTGGTGGCCGCCGCGCCCTCGATACTCGCCACCAGCCCGACGCATCTCGGCGAGATTCGTGACCCTTTGTGCGTACACAGGTATTCTGGGCGGAGCGGGTGGCCGTAGCCGGTGTTGCGGCGGACCCAGCCCAGCGCGATGGCGCGGTCGAGTGCGCGTCTGGCGGTGGTCTGGGCGATTTCCAGGCGGTTGGCGAGGGTGACGAGCTTGGCGCCAGCGAGGCTGCCCAGCTCGCCGATGACGGGGATGACCCAGCGGGAGTGGCAGAGCTCGATGAGGGGCGTGAGATCCTGCACGACGACGCCCATGGCGGTCCCTTGAGGGCTTGCGGCTGCCCCGACGCCGCCCGGAAAGAATCCGTAACCGGGGCTTGACACAGAAGTATAGTAACTATATCTTTGTGTGTCAAGGTCATTTGGGCGAGTTTCGATCGCACGAGTCTTACGAGAAGGGGAACACGATGGCAGGCATGGGATTCAACGGGAAGATGACGCTGTCCACGCAGTGCAAGGATCGCGCGGCATCGGGCGAGTGGTACAAGAAGCACCTGGGGTTCGAGCTGCTGTACGACGTGCCGGAGATCGGCTGGTGCGAGCTGAGCACCTATGTGCCCGGCGTCAATATCGGGCTCAGCGAGGTCGAGAGCCCGAAGGTGGGGCAGGGTCCGGTGCCGACGTTCGGCGTGGACGACATCGATTCCGCGCGCGAGAAGCTGGAGTCGGCGGGCGTCAGGTTCGACGGCGACACCATCACGATCCCCGACATGGTCAGTCTGGCAACGTTCTATGACCCCGATGGGAACGCCTTGATGCTCTTCCAGGCGCTCGGGGACGTGTGAGCCTCGGTGGATGCCCTCGGGGCGGCGGACACTTGGTGGGAATGAGGACGCGGTGAAGAGGAGGAATACCGATGAGTTTTTTAGCAGGTCTGACGATGTGTCTGAGCGGGATGTTCCAGTCTGCTGCGATCGCGCAGGGCGAAGCGCCGCCCGATCTTGAGATGAGCATCGGCGCGGTGCGCCTGGGCGTGACCGATTACGATGCGTCGATCGCGCTCTATCGCGACGTGCTGGGTTGCCAGGTCGCGATGGATGCCCGCGATGACGGGTTCGTGTACCTGCTGTCCGGCGAGCAGGCGATCGTGCTCACCGAGACGCCCGAGCTACTCAAGACAAGCTTCGAGCGCTCACATGTTCGCGTGGGCTTCTCGACGAATGATCTTGACGCAACAGTTGCGAGCCTGAAAGACGCCGGGATGCGATTCGAGACCCGCCCCGTGCGCGAGGTGTCCTGGGTGCGGTACGCCGAGTTCTATGGTCCCAGCGGCAACCCGCACACGATCATGGAGTTCACCGATCCGGCGCGCCGCCCCGAGCACGCCGTGCTCGGCGGGTGTTCCATCTCGGTGCCCGACATGGACAAGGCGCTCGCGTTTTATGGCGATATTCTGGGTTTCGAGGAGTCCTCGCGTGCGGGATATCCGCCCTTGATTTCTCTGCGAGTGCCCGGTGGGTCGCTCACCCTGGATCATGATGTCAAGGAGTCCGCGGCGACGCGCTTCGGCGACACCGCCTGGGCGGGATTCGCGTTCGAGGTTTCCGATATCAACGAGGCGATGGCGGTGCTGCGCAAGCGCGGCCTGCGCTTTCTCGAGGACGCGCCGACGCGCAATGGGCCCGTGTACAGCCTGCACGCGCACGATCCGTTTGGCAACGTGATCGAGATCATCCAGCACATCGTGCCCGAGGGCGAGGGCGACGACGAGCCATCGGACGGCGTCGGCTCGATCGCGGACCTCGGCTGGCTGAGCGGCACCTGGATCCATGACACACCCCAAGGGCCGTGGATCGAGGTGTGGGGACCGGCGACGGGCGACGCGATCGCCGGGATGATGCAGGCGACGCGCGATGGCGAGACGTGGCTCTTTGAGCTGTTCACCGTGCAGGAGCGCGACGGCGAGATCCGATATTGGCTGCGCCATTTCGATCCGGGCCTTGTGCCGTGGGCGAGTGACGCGGACGGCCCGATCAACATGGCGCTGACCGAGGCCGGCGAGAATCGGGTCGTCTTTGAGGACCCGTCGCGGGGGTGGCCTCAGCGTCTGATTTATGAGCGTCAGGGCGACGAGTTGGTGGCCCGCCTGGAGGGCGAAGCCGACAACGGGCCCCGGACCTTCGAGTTGCGTTTCCGCCGCGATGGGCGGTGAATGACCGGACCCGTTGTATTCCTGATAGAGAAGAGAGAGAGCCTGGTGGAACAGGTTTTGTGGACGGACGGTGGATTTGTGAGCGGTTTGGCGTATTTCGTCCGAGAACCCTTGCAATCGTTTACACTCCGACCCAGATCTCTCTCCTCGCTTCCGGCCCGCGATATGTGGTGAGCGGGCCGGACGCACATGCACTCCGGCGGCCCCAGGGGCCGATCCGGTTTTCAGGATCCCGGTCGATGAAGGCTCGGCCGGGATTCTCTTTTTTTTTGGGTTTCGAGAGGCGAGCGAGGGCCTGAGAGGGGGTTCTCGGTCGTGGGGAGTTTGATCTCGTGGTGAAACCACTTGGCTGGAGAGCCGAAGATCCGTAGAGTTATGGCCGTGACTCCGCGAGACACCCACTGATGGAAGATCTCGACGGGCCGGGCGAACCGCCCGACCCACACCAACCCTGTGCCATAGACGTGCTGGACGCGGGCGGTTTGCTATCGAGCGACGAGCGTGGCTGGCTCATGGAACGCACGCGCGAGGCGATGGCGGAACTCGCCCTTGGCGGCGAGTTGCGCGTCGGGATCGTGGACGATGAGCAGATGAGCGAGCGCCACGAGCGCGACGCGGGCGTCGCGGGCACGACCGACGTGCTGACCTACGACCTCACCGGCGACAGCGAGACAACCAGAGCGCTCGATGTGGACGTGATCGTGTGCGCCGATGAGGCCCGTCGCCAGGCGCGCGATCGGGGCGTTGCGACCGAGCGCGAGCTGCTGCTGTACGTCTTGCACGCCGCGCTGCATTGCATCGGCTACGACGATCACTCGCCCGAGGGATACCAGCGGATGCACGCGGCCGAGGATCGGGTGCTCGAGGCGATCGGCGTGGGCGCGACATTCTCGGTCGAGCCGGGGGGCGCATCATGACCAGCGGGGGTTGGCTGGTGATGGCGCTGGGCTCGATTGTGTTCGGGTCGCTGTTCGCGGCGATGCAGCTCTCGCTTCGCGAGACCAGTCGCGGCGCGATCGAGGATCGTGCGCGTCGGCGGGCGAACAAGAAGCTCAACGCGCGGATAGAGCAGATCGTCGAGGATATCGATGGGCACGCGTTGTCGCTGGCGCTGCCGCGGATGCTGTTCGTGCTGTTATTCGTGGTCGCGACGGTCGAGTGGCTGGCGGCGTTGACGCCCGCGAACGCTGCGGCGACCTGGGGCGAGATCGTTCTGGGAGTCGCGCTGAGCGCTCTGCTGGCCTGGGCGATGGCGGGGGTCGTGGCGTTGAGCATCGCCCGCCACGCCGGGGCACCGGTCGTGTGTGCCTTGAGCCGCTTCATCCGCGCCGTGCATCTGCTGCTTGCGCCCAGCAGGCGCGTGAGCGCGTTCCTGGACGAGGTTGTCCGGCGGCTGGCGGGCAGCGATGGCAGTGGGAGTGCTGAACGCCTCGAAGATGAGATCCGCTCGGTCGCCGAGGAGGGCGAGCGCGAGGGGCACCTAGACGAGTTCGCCGGCGACATGCTCGCGAAGGTCGTGGAGTTCGGCGGGCTGACGGTCGAGGAGACCATGACGCCCCGGACCGAGATCCAGGCGCTCGAGCACACCGACGAGCTAAGCGAGGTCAAGCGGTTCGTCACCGAGTGTGGTCACAGCCGGATCCCGGTCTATCGGGAGGATCTGGACCACATCGTCGGGATTCTGTACGCCAAGGACCTGCTGAACTGGTTATGCACGCACGAGAGCGGCGACACGTTCAGCCTCGACGAGATCCTGCGCAAGGCGACGTTCGTGCCCGAGACCAAGACGGTCAGCGAGCTGCTCAAGGAGCTGCTCGGCGAACGGGTGCATCTGGCGATCGCTGCCGATGAGTACGGCGGAACCGCGGGCCTTGTGACCATCGAGGACATCATCGAGGAGATCTTCGGCGAGATCGAGGACGAGTACGAGACCGACGGCGACGAGCGCCCCAGCGTCGACATCGACAGCGACGCCATGAGCGCCGAGGTTGATGCCCGCAAGCACATCGACGACGCGAACGACCAGCTCGAGAGGATCGGGATCGAGCTTCCCGAGAGCGAGGACTACGACACGGTTGGCGGGTTCATCGTGATGGCCATGGGGCACATCCCCGTCGCCGGCGAGACGCTGGAGCACGAGGAGCTGCTCATCAGCGTGCTCGAGGCCGAGGCCACGCGCGTGCGCCGGGTACGGATCGAGCGGATGGATCGCAAGGACACGACTGGCGGCACCAGGGCCAGCGAAGCGTCGACGACGGTCGAGGGGTAGCGAGCGTCGCGGGGCGTACCATCGCCCATGCCGCTGTCGTTGTACAACACGCTGACTCGCAAAGCCGAGCTCTTCCGCCCGCGTGATCCCTCGCGGGTGACGTTTTACAGCTGTGGGCCGACGGTCTACGACGATGCGCACATCGGCAACTTCCGCTCGTTTCTCGCGGCGGATCTGCTCAGGCGATGGATCGAGAGCCCGCTGTGCGAGATTGCGTCTGGCGGCGGGGTGCACACCGGCCCGCGCGAGGTGCTTCATGTCATGAACATTACCGACGTCGGGCACATGACCGAGGACGACCTGGCCGACGGCGGCGGCGAGGACAAGATGGCCCTGGCCGGTCGGCGGCTGCTGGAGGCCAAGAAGTCGGGCAAGCTGCCGGCGGACGCGAGCATCGATCCGAACGATCCCTACGCGATCGCGGATTTCTACGCGGCCCGATTCGTGGAGGACGCGAGAGCGCTGGGGCTCAAGGTTGCGATCGAGGCGGACGCCAAGGCGGAGTTGATGCCCAGGGCGACGCGATTTGTCGAGAGTTCAGGTGGGCGGCTGGGCATGATCGGCGTGATCGAACGCCTGATCGAGCGCGGGCACGCCTATGTCGTGGGCCAGAGTGGCTCGCGCGTCGTCTATTTCGATGTGCAGAGCTTCGCCGACTACGGCAGGCTGAGCGGCAACACTCTCGAACGCCTGCGCGCCGGCGAGGGCGGGCGCGTCAGCGAGCAGAACCAGAGTTCCAAGCGCAACCCCGCGGATTTCCTGCTCTGGAAGGAGGACGCCGGGCACATCATGAAGTGGGACAGCCCGTGGGGCGCGGGGTATCCCGGCTGGCACGTCGAGTGCACCGCGATGAGCGTCGCGGCCCTCG
>CBDVAM010000141.1:0-8918 GCA_965371965.1 uncultured Phycisphaerales bacterium | reverse complement strand
GGGAAAATGGCCAAAGAACGTGGAGTCTGAGCGGGCCAGCAACGATATCCGGTTCACGCTCGAAGTACTTTGGCCGCGGAAAATGGATTTCTTGGATTGGGGGTGCCTGCGAGGTCGTATCGCTGCGCGATCGGCGGCAGGATGCCACCGCCCCCGGTGAACAAGGCTCAGTTGGCGTCTTCGTCGGTGCCGCAGACTCTTGCCGCGCCTGGGCCGAGCAGGATGGCGTTCTTGCCCTGTTGCTTGCTCTGGAGGGAGAGCTGGTCGGCGTGTTCGAGCAGTTCGCGTGCGTCGCGTCCGTCCCAGGGGTAGGTGGCCATGCCGCCGGAGATGGAGAGTGTGCCGGGGGCGTCGAGGCCGAGCTTGGGGAAGCGCTGGTCGCAGATCGCGAGTTGGAATCGCTTGGAGATCTGGTAGACGTTGTCGGGGGGCTTGGAGCCGGCCTCGCGCGGGCCGGCGGGCTCGTGGAAGATGACGCAGAACTCGTCGCCGCCGATGCGGCAGACCCGGTCGGTGGGACGGATCGTGCTGCGCAGGAGCTTGACGGTCTCGATGAGGATCTCATCGCCGGCGGGATGCCCGAACTGGGTGTTGAACTGCTTGAAATCGTCGATATCGAAGACCAAGAGGGTGAGCGAGCCGCGAGCCTTGCGTGCACGTTCGATAGCGACGGGCAAGAAGCGATCGAAGTACCTGCGGTTCCACGCGCCGGTGAGCGGGTCGGTGAGCGCCGCCTCGCGGAGTTGCTTCTGCTGCTCGTTCAGGCGCAGCCAGCCGGCGAGCCACAGCGCCTCACGCGCGAGGGTCTCATCGTCGATGTTCGGCGCTCGCAGCCAGCCGAACACGCGGTCGTGCCAGCGCACTTCGGTGGCGTCGGCGGCGTCTTGGCCGGCATCTGCACTAAACGAGACTCCGCGACCAAGGCGTTCGGACAGCGCTTCGATCGCCGGGGGGAGGATGTCCTGCCCATGGAGCATGGCCGACACGAGAGCGCCGTCGCCCTCGAGACCCAGGTTGTCGGGCTCGTCGGTGCGGGCGAGCGGCTCGATCGTTTCTGGCAGTGGCGACGAGCGGAGGACTTGGGCAGGTGCCTCGATGGCTGAACCGGTAGATGACTTGGATTGTGGTTCTGGCGAGGGACCGGTGGGCGACGGTGTCGATTGAGACCCCGCGATAGGAAGAATCGGTTCGCCCAGGGCTCTGCGGATGCCGTTCTCATCGGCGTTGGGGTCGATGGTGCCGTCGAACGCCGACGCGTCCTGACCATTGGCGCTTGCGAGGATGACGCGGACCGACGGCTGCACCTCGCGCAGGGCGCGCACGAAGTCGGCGGCGCCCTGGGGCGGCCGGCGGCTCTGAGCGAGGATCACCACCGAACGCGAGGGCGAGTTGTCATCGAGGGGGTCGCCAAGCTCGCCGACGGCGTCCATGGCGTTCGCGACGTGGACGAGTTCGACGCCGGGACGGAAGCGCAGGCGCGCATCGAGGCCCGTGGGGCCCACGAGGATCACACGCAACTGTTCGGCCTCAGCCATCGACCCGTCCATCCTCCCGCTCGTTTGCCTGGGTGTGTGGGTCCGGAGGACTCACATCGTGGGCAAGGAGCAGGTCCAGCTCAACATCGGTCAGCAGGTTTGATGGCGGATCCGTCCGCTCGGGGCTCGCACCACTTGCACGCCCCATGCGTAGGACATCGGCGTGAGGGCGGCGTGCGATGAGAGGCTTTTCGGGCTGGATCGGATCGGCGCGCCAGTGGCGCACGTCGTCCTCGCTTACCGGACGCAGCGAACGGGGATCGTCTTGGATCTGCCAGCATCGCACCTTGGGAAGGTACGACGCGACCGCCTGGGCGAGTTCGCCGGCGAGGTCTATCCGCTCGGGCGCGAAGAAGACGAGCGATCCGGTGCGTGTACGGCGTTCACGCGAGAGCACGATCAGGCGGGCCATTGCGCCGAAGGCGTTGGCGACAACATGGACCTCAAGGCTGTTGGCGCGGAGTGACTCGACCACCCCGGGCTCTGGCGGCCTTGAAACGGGGTGCATCAGCACGCACCACGAGCCCTTGGTCTGGTTCTCGTCCATCTCCGGGCAATGGTATCAGGACGCGAGGTCGATGATGGCGCGGGCGGCGTGATCCGCGCCGTCGGCGGGGGCGAGAGATGACAAGGCTGCCTGCATTTGTGTGCGGGCCGACGCGTTCTGCAGCAGGCGGGCAAGAACCTCGCCAGCGCCGGATGGGTTGCCCATCGGCCCTGGCTCGTCGGCCACAATGAGCGCCCCGCCTGCTTCCTCGAGCGGCAGGGCGTTGAGCCTCTGGTGATTGTCGCGATGCCCTGGATATGGCATGAAGATTGTCGGGACGCGATTCGCCCAGACCTCGGCGACAGCTCCGGCGCCTGATCGTGCCAGCGCGAGGTCCGCCGCGCCCCACGCGGGACCGATGTCTTCGAGGAAGGGAACGACGAGAGCGGGCGTTCCCGATGACTCGTACACGGCGCGCAGGGCCTCGATGTTTGCTGATCGCGCCTGATGCAGCACCTGCCAGCCGTCGAGTGACGCCTTGAGCTCTTGCGCTTCTGGGATTGCCAGCATCATGCGGTCGATCGAGCCTGCGCCCTGGCTGCCGCCGATGATCAAGAGCGTGGGGGTCTCGGGGTCGAGGCCTAGAGCGGCGCGAGCGTCCTGTTTGGAGCCGGTCCAGATTGCCTGGATGCGCACGATGGGCGGGATGGGCTCGTGCCCGCCAGCACCTTGCACGCTGAGCACACGGGTTGCGCGCTTTGCGATCCATCGGTTGGCCTTGCCGGGCACGGCGTCGAGGTTGATCAGGAGCCTGGGCACGCGCTCAGCGCGGGCGGCTTGCACGACGGGCGGGGCGACGAAGCCGCCCATCGCGACGACGCAGACTCTCTTGTCTGCGGCGCGGAGTTGCCTGATTGCGCCGCGTCCCGCGCGGACCGACGGAGCCCAGGATCGCATCAGGCGGAGAAGCCCCCGGGGCCTGATCGAGAAGGGCGTGGCGGGCACCGCGAGATGCTCGACGCCCTCGCGCGTCAGGATTTCGCTGTCCAGGGGGCGATTGGAGCAGATGAACAGGTGCTCGGGCGTGGTCGCGAGTTGCTGTTCGAGGGATTGGAGGATGGCCAGAGCGGGATAGAGGTGTCCGCCGGTGCCGCCGCCGACGAAGATGACGGCGAGATCATCCATCAGCGTTCTTCGGTGTCGTCCTCATCCTCTTCCTCTTCATCGAGCCCGTCCCACAGGCTCGCGTCGTCATCGGCCTGCGGCTCGTCGAGTTCGTCGCCCGGCGACCGGTCGGATGTATCGTTGGCGTCGAGTTCCGCGTCGTCGTCCTCATACTCGTCTTCGTCGTCGTATTCGTCCTCGACTTCCTCCTCCACCTCGACTTCCAGAGCATTGGCTGACTCTGGACCCTCGCTTGCCTGAGCGTCATCCTCCCATTGGTCTTGCTCGGTCTCGCCATCCTCCCACTCGTTGTCATCTTCCCATTCGTCCTGCTCGTCGGACCATTCGTCCTCGTCGAACTCGTCCAGCTCGTCGTCCAGCACGCGGTCGCGCCGGGAGCGGTCGATCGAGACGAGCAGGCCCAGCGAGCCGGCGGTCATGATCCAGCCGGTGCCGCCGGAACTGAGCAGGGGCAGCGGGATGCCCTTGGCGGGGGCCCAGCCGGTGACGACCAGGAGGTTGATCGCGGCTTGCGCGCCGATGGTGGTGATGACGCCCAGGGCGATGAGCTTGAGGGCGAGCTGTCGTTCGGCGCGCATGATCGAGAAGCCCGCCCAGAGGATGGCGAGGTACAGAAAGACAACCAGGCCCGCGCCGGCGAGGCCGAGCTCCTCGTTGACGACGGCGAAGACGAAGTCGGTCTGGTCCTCGGGCAGGTAGCCGAACTTCTGGATGCCCATGCCCAGGCCGCGCCCGATGCCGTCGCCGCCGGCGATAGTGGCCATGGATTGCACGACGTGGTAGCCCTCGCCCTGGGGGTCCTTGAAGGGGTCGAGGAATGTCCGCACGCGGGCCATGCGGTAGGGCTCTGCGAGCACCAGCGCGACAGCGCCGGCGACGGGGATCAGGCCCAGCGGCGCGAGCTTCCACCAGCAGGCCCCGCCGGCAACGATGAGCACGCCCGCGACGGCGAGCAGCAGCACGCCCGTGCCGAGGTCCTCGATTACGACCGGTGCGATGACCATGCCCGCGACGGCGAGCAATGGCAGCACCTCGCGGAGGCCGGTCCGCGTGGCGTCGCGCCGAAGCCAGAGGGCGACGCCCAGCACGAGTACCAGGCCCCATTTCACGATCTCGCTTGGCTGGATGGTCAGAGAGCTGATGGCGGGGACGCGGATCCATCGGCGGGAGTTGTTGACCTCGTGGCTGAAGCCCGGCAGGTAGGGCAGGATGGCGATGATGAGCAGCAGCCCGCCGCCCAGGGCCAGCAGGAAGAGCCCGAGCCTGGCCGGCTCATCGCCGGCGGCGCGTTCGAGGACGCGCGTTCCGGTTCGCAGGGGCGCGATCGCTCCCAGGAGCAAGGCCCCGACCGCGAGAGCGAAGGCCATGGCGGTCTTGGATTCCAGGGCGTCCTGGAAGGTGAATGCCGCGGCGTCAAGGCTCATGCCGGCACTGGTGACCATGACGACGCCCAGGGTCAGCAGGGCGATCGTTGCCAGGGCGATGATCTGTGGCGCGGCGCGCATGGAATCGGGTTATCGACGCGAGGGCGCGAGGGGTGGTAGAAATTGCCAAAGCGCCAAATGGCCAGAGGGCCAGATTCGGAAATGGCTGATGGACGGTTATCTGGCGCTTTGGCACTTTGGCCATTTGGCAGTCTAGCGTTATCCGGCCAGGGTCTCGGCGCTGAGCCCGCGCATCGCGTACCACTTGCTCAGGGCCTCGCCAAGCGCCTCGGGCTGGGCCATGACGAACGAGACCGGCGTGGTGATCCGCCAGCCGACGAATCGCAGCGCCCTCGCGAGGAACATCTCGGCGGTGCAGACGATCAGCTCGCCGTCGTCATATCGCAGGGGCAGCACGCGGAACTGCCAGGCCTGTCGGCGTTCGATGAGCTGGATAACCTCGGGGCTGGGCCAGCTCTCACGCGGATCGACGTGCTCTGCGAGGATGGCAAACTGGGCGGCCCAGGCCTGCTCGATGCCCCGCGGGTCGATGGCGAACATCCGCTCGGCGATGACCCCGAAGGGGCGTGCCGAGTGGGCTTGTGCGGCGAGGACGCGCAGACGCTGGTCCTCGGTGATGACACCACGCGCGACCAAGAGGTCGCCGAGTCGGACGTGCATTTTCTCTTCCTCCTCGCGAGCGGCGAACCCGCCCGCAGAGTCTCCATCGGCGGGGGATCGGGCGGGCGTGAGCGCGGGAGGCATGCGCAAGGGGTGCGCGTTTTCGGTTCGTGCTGGGTGTGGCGGTTCGGGCGCTCACTGGGCGGGTCGTGCGGTCTATTTGCCGACGCAGAAGCTGGAGAAGACCCGTCCGATTACGTCGTCGGGGGTGATCCTGCCGCCAAGCTCCCCCAGCAGGTCAAGCGCCAGGCGGAGCTCGCCGGCGACGAGCTCTGCGCTCACGAGCGAGCGAGCATGGATATCGATGAGTTCGCGGGCGTAGAGCAGGTTCTCTCGCGCGGATTCCAGGACGCGCTTGTGACGCGGGATCAGGTCCGATTCGGCGTCGCTCGTGGATTCGGCTGCCTCGCCGATCGCGCGCGCGACCGATGCGAGGTTCCAGCCATCGAGCGAGCACACGCCGAGAACCCCCTCGGGACCCGGAGAGGCATCGGCGCCCGGCAGGTCCGCCTTCGTGCGCACACGGACGGTTGGGCGGTCGGTCTGAAAAACAACCTCGGCGAATCGACCGGTGGGGTCGCAGATGACGAGCACGTCGGCGCGGGCGATGGTGTCCTTGGCCGAGGCTTGTGCGCCCAGGGCGAGCGGTGTGTCGGCGTTCGCATCTAGGCCCGTGAGGTCGGCGAGGAGAATTTCGGGGCCGGCGTGCTCGCGGAGATTGAGCGGCTCGATGATCGTGTCGCGCGTCGTGCCGGCTTGGTCGGACGTGACGACCCGCGTGCGACCCAGGAGGGCATTGAAGAGCGTGCTCTTGCCGGCGTTGGGCTCGCCGACGAGCGCGACCAGGGGTTGGGAGCGGGGCGTGGAGGCGGATGAGCGCGAGAGGCGGGCATCGATCGCGCCATCGAGGGTGTCAATCTGAGCCGCGAGATCGGCTGGGGCGATGGCGATGACGTCTTCCTGGTCGGTGAAGTCGATGCCGGCCTCGACCAGAGCGAGCAGGCGGGCAGTGGTGTCGCCCCAGGCGCTGAACTCGCGACCGGCGTCGCCGCTGAGCAGGAGGCGGGCGGTGCGGAGTTGCGATTCGGTGCGTGCGGCGATCATCGCGCCCACGCCCTCGGCGTCGGCGAGGGTGAGTTTGCCGTTGAGGTAGGCGCGGGCGGAGAACTCGCCGGGCTCGGCCTGGCGGGTGCCGTGGGCGATGAACGCCTCGATCACACGCTCGATGAGGGGCGGGCTGGCGGGGAGTTGGATCTCGATGGTGTCCTGGCCGGTGTAGGAGGCGGGGGCTTGGAAGCGAGTCGCGAGGATGGGAAGCGTGCGATGGGCGAGGTGGAGGCGGGCGGAGGTGACTCGCCTTGGCGGGAGATCACCATCGATCATCTGTGCGCAGATGCCTTGGGTCGCGGGGCCGGAAACTCGGAGCATGGCGCGGGGAGAGCGCCCGGGTGGCGTGCATCGGGCGATGATGGTGTCTGTGAGATGCACAGGAGAGGGTAGTGTCCGACCGCTGTTGAGCTAGTCGGCCTTGGGCGTGCCCGTATGGCGCAGCGGTTCTCACCGCTTCTTATAGCGCCGTTGGGGTTGCTGCTTCTTGGTGGATTCCTGGCGCATGCCGGGCTTGGGGATGTCCTTCTCCATCTTGGCCATGGCCTTGGCGCGCTGGTAGTTCTCGATGCGCTTTTGGAGGCGCTTGCCGAGCGAGGGCTTGCGCTTGGCTGCCTTGTACACGTCGATATTGAGCAGGTCGTGCTTCTCGACGTGCGAGCGGATCCAGCGGCTCTCGAGGATGCCGAGGCTGGAGTTGGTGATGAAATACATGGCCAGGCCGCTGGGGGCGTTGTACATGATGACCGGGAACATCACCACCATCATCACGCGGATGATCTTCTGCTGCTGCTCCTGCTCGGGGGTCATCGAGGCGCTGGGCGGCGGGGTCAGGTACTTCTGGTGGACATAGAACACCGCGCCGAGGGCCAACGGCAGGACGTTCAGCGAGTTGATCGTGCCCATGAGCGGCACGTTTAAGTTGATGATATTTGGAAGGTAGATGAAGCGATCGGGCTCGGAGAGATCCGAGAGGAACGCCCAGCCGTTGAACTTCTGGAACAGGCCGAAGAACGCGCTCTCGTGGCGCAGGGCGAAGTTGTAAAAGAGCGAGGCGTAGAGCGCGATCCAGATGGGGCTCTGCATGAGCATGGGCAGGCAGCCGAGCATGCCGGTGGGGCTGACGCCTTCTTCACGCCAGAGGCGGGCCATCTCCTGCTGGAGCTTCTTCTTGTCGTCGGCGTAGCGCTCCTGCAGGGCCTTCTGCTTGGGGGCCATGCCCTGCATCTGCTTGGCGAACCGCTGCATGCGGATCTGCGACCACTTGGTGATCGGGTGCAGGATCGTGCGCACGATCACCACCAGCATCATGATCGATAACGCCCAATCGAAGACGACGTAGGTGTGCAGGAAGTTGAGCAGGGCGGTGAGCGGGCGGGTGAGCCAGGTGAACGTGCATAGCGCGCAGGGGCCGCCGAAGTTGTAGACGACGAGGTCTTCCATCGCCAGGGCCTGCGCACCCACCTCGCCATTGATGATCCGCTTGGACTGGGGGCCGAGATAGGCGCGAAAATCCAGCGAGTCGCTCGCGCCGGGGCTGCCGGCGGGATCGAGAATCACCTCGCGGCTGTGCATCCGCAGGGCGATAGGCGAACTCGCCTGAGCGCCGCTGCCGACGATCTCGTTGGCGATGACCCGTTCGATCCGCACGCCGACGTCGAGCTGCTTCGATCCTTGGGGCGGATAGATGGCGACCGCGAAGTACCGATTGCTGAACGCCACCCAGGACAGGGTCAGATTCTGCTCCAGTGCTCGCTTATTGGGCCAGTACTGGCGAGTCTGCTCGTAGCGTTTGGTCTGCTTGGCCCTCCGTCCCAGGAACCCCTTCGAGCTGCGTGCCCGCAGAGACTCGTCGGCCTTGACGGTCTGGGTGGGATCTACGCTCGGGTCGAGCGTGAAGCCGTAGCGGACGCGCCGGCGGTCGCCGGAATAGTTCGAGATGCGGTCGAGATCGACCGGGCCGTAGGTCTCCAGCGAGACCGTCAACGCCTGGTCGGTCAGGTTCAAGACCGACTGGGAGACCTCCAGGGTCTGGGAGTCGGGGGTCATCGCGAACGTCCGCTCGATCTCAAGAATCGGCGTGTCGGCGTGATTGACAATCAGGGCTCGGAAGCGCCCGGGCTCGAGCTCTTGCCACATCTTGCGCTCGAGGAACGTGCCATCGGGCTGGCGTTCGCCCACGCCCATCAGGGGGACGCGGATGCGATTGATGACGACCGCCTCGAGTGCGAGCGGGGGCAGCGCGATCTGGCCATTGGTCTTGAATCGCTGGATCTCGACGTGCTCTTTGTCGGAGACCGACGTGAAATAGCCGCTGAGCTTGAGGCTGTCGATGCCCGTGCCGTAGCGGCTGAACTGGATCTCCATCGGGAGCCCGTCGGCAGAATCGAGCGAGCCGATGGGGGTGTGCTGGAGCGAGTCGCCGATGGCCCTGGCGGTCAGACCATCGAGCAGACCCAGGGGCGGGGGCTCTGTGGGCGGACCCTGGTCGATGGCGAC
>CBDVAM010000140.1:0-8956 GCA_965371965.1 uncultured Phycisphaerales bacterium | reverse complement strand
GGGGGGGGCGCCCCCCCCCGGCGGGTGTTCCGCTCGACACCCCGCCCGGGCGGGGGGGCGCGCGCGCCCCGGCCGGGGCTGAGAATGACTTCGGCCCGTGACGAGTGGCTATCGCCACTCGCTATGTTCGCGGCGCTGCTCCGCAGCGAAGAACCCGCCAGGATCCACTCCGCCGCTACCCCATCCTTGAAACCGCTCTAGGTTCTGATTGGTGAATCGGTGCCAAGGGCGAACTCGGATCCGCCAATCAGAACCTAGGATCGAGTCGGAGGCACGAGCGTGAGAGTTGCCATCGCCCAGATCGCACCGGTCCTGCTCGATCGGGCGGCGACGATCGAACGGATCGTGCGGGCCATCCACGAGGCCTGCGATCAGGGTGCAAATCTCGTCTGCTTTGGCGAGACGCTGCTGCCGGCGTATCCGGTGTGGCTCTGCCGAACCGATGGCGCGAGATTCGACGATCCCGAACAGAAGGAACTCCACGAGCGATATCTGGACCAGGCGGTCACGGTCGAGCGGGGGCATCTCGCGCCAATCTGTGACGCCCTGCGCGAGCGCCAGGCATGGGGGGTGCTGGGCGTTGCGGAGCGCCCCGATGATCGCGCCGGGCACACGATCTACTGCTCGTGCGTGGTGATCGACGCTGGCGGAATGGTCCAGAGTGTCCATCGCAAGCTGATGCCTACCTATGAGGAACGCCTGGCGTGGGGCGCGGGCGACGGGGCGGGGCTGGTCGCCCACGATCTCGGCGAGTTCCGCCTGGGTGCCCTGAACTGCTGGGAGAACTGGATGCCGCTGGCCAGGGCGGCGCTGCACGCCCAGGGCGTGGACCTGCACGTCGCGCTCTGGCCCGGCTGTGAGCGACTGACGCGAGATATCACCAGGTTCATCGCGCTGGAAAGTCGCTCGTATGTGATCTCGGCGAGCGGGCTGATCCGCGACGAGGACATCCCTGCGGGATTGGCGATGCGGAATCGGATCTCATCGGCGGGCGAGGTGCTCTATGACGGCGGCTCGTGTGTGGCCGGGCCGGACGGGGCGTGGGTTGTCGAGCCGGTGGTCGGCGAGGAGCGGGTCATCGTCGTGGACCTGTACCCGGCGAGCGTTCTGCGCGAGCGACAGAACTTCGACCACAGTGGGCATTACGCACGACCCGATGTCCTGCGGTTGATCGTCGATCGGCGACGCCAGGGGACGGTTTCGTTCGAGGATGAACGGCTGGAGGATGACCGCGGAGCACCGCCCTAGGCCGCAGCGGCGAGGCCCGGATCCACGAGTTCTACATCAAACTCGTGGTCGGCGGTGGGCTCGGGTGCGGTCTCGTCTGGGTTCTCGCTGGTGTCGTCGTCTGGGTAAATATCCTCGACCAGATAACGGATCTGGGACTCCATATTATCAGGCAACCTACTCAGATCGCGATACTCGCTCATGGCCTTGAGTTGGACCAGTTGATTGAGCCGCAAGGCCACGGTCTTGATCTTGAGATTGTGGGCGAGGGTGTAGTCCCGGACACGTGCCGAGAGGATGTGGAGCACCCCGAGGACCGCCGCAACGGCGATGGCGATGATGGCGAACCAGGTGGCCTGGGGTAACTGGACCATGGGTGGATCCATCGGGCGGGTTCGGACGCAACTTGATGTGTGGTTAGAATCCCCCGCGTGACAAGCCACCTGCACAGCCCATTGGCGTTCCTGCGATACCTGATCCTGGCGATTGGTGTGCTGGGGACAGCAAGCCGGGGGCAGGAGGAGACGCCTGTTGGCGAGGTCGTCGTCGAGCTATTCAATGGCGAGTTCGGCGTGGGTGGGCAGGTCCGCCCGGGGAGCTGGGCCGGGATCCATCTGCGGATCACAGATTCTGCGGCCCAGCCCCGCGAGCTGCTCATTCGGATCGCGGGCGAGGACCCCGATGGGGACACGCCGATGTTCGAGAGCGTGGTGGCGGCCTCGCCCGGCACGTCGCGGGACGCGTGGGCGTATATCCGCCTGGCGTCACAGGTCGGATCTATGTTCCCGGTGACCGTCTACGAAGCGATCGCGACCGACGACGAGCGGCGTCCGTATCGCGCCGGCGAGCGGTTGGGTGGCACGATCCTGCGCCCGCGCGCGATCAGCAAGGCGACGACTGGGATGTACGCGGTGCTCAACTCGCGCGGGGCGCTGGGCTTGACGCAATACGCGGTCGAGGGGCAGACCAAGGACGCGTCGCCGCTAGGCAATGAGCGGACAGAGATCGTCACGCAGCTCAAGGCGGAGATGCTGCCCGATCGGTGGATGGGGCTCGAGGCGTTTGATGTCATCGTCTGGGGCGACGCCGATCCTTTGCAGCTCGGCACCGAACGCCCTCGGGCGATCATCGAGTGGGTGAATCGCGGCGGGCACCTGGTGATCGCGCTGCCGACGCTTGCGCAGGAGTGGACGAATCCCCGGTCCAACCCGCTCGCCGAGGTCTTGCCCCGGGTGATGATCCAGCCGGTGGAGCCCGGGTATGACTTCAATGCGCTGATGCCGATGTTCATTGGTCGCGATGGCCTGGCGGAGAAGATCGTCGTGGCGGACGCGAGCGTGATCGTGCGCGAGCTGATCGCCGATCCGCTGGCCAGGAAGGGCGAGGCGATCCCGGTTCTGAGCGATCGAGACGGGCGGGTGCTGGTGAGCCGGCGGCTGGTCGGGCAGGGCATGGTGACGCTTGTGGGCGTGGATCTGAATGCGAGGCCCTTCCTGCGGTACAGCCTGCCGAGGGCGGAGGTGTTCTGGAATCGGGTGCTGGGTCGGCGGGGGGCGTATCGCTCGATCGCGGAGATGACCAGCCAGCGCACACAGGTCGGCGAGCTTCGCGCGATGACGCGCACTCGTCAGGAGAGGTGGTACGACGACGACGTGGGCGATCAGATCGCCACGAGCGGGCGTTCGGCGGCGGCTCTGTTGCTCGGGTTCATCGTGTTCAGCCTGTATTGGCTCGTCGCCGGGCCGCTGGGGTATGGGATCTTGAAGCGGTATGGGTTGATTCGGCACGCGTGGGTGGCGTATCTGGCGGCCGGGGGCGTGTTCACGCTGCTTGCGTGGTCGGGGGCGATCGCTCTGCGTCCCAAGAGCGTGAGCGCTCGACACCTGAGCGTGATCGATCATGTCTATGGGCAGCCGGTGCAGCGGGCGCGGAGTTGGATGAGCCTGCTTATTCCGTGGTATGGCGACGCGACGGTTCAAGTCGAATCCAGCGATGGGTTCCACAACGTGGTCGCACCGTGGTCGCCACGCGATGGCGGAGCGTCGGCGGTGTTTCCCGATGCGCGGGGCTATTCGATCGACTCGCGCGATCCCAACGCCATGAGCTTCCCCACGCGGGCGACGGTGAAGCAACTTGATGTGACCTGGGCCGGCGCGCCGCTGGAGGATTGGCGGATGCCCAGGCCGGTGCTGGGAGCGGACCAGACTGGCGAGCCGGTTCTCGCAGTCAATGCGGATGGGCGGGGAGTGGGCGTGCTGCGCCATGATCTGGGCGGTGAGTTGACCGACGTCTTGATTGTCGTGGTGAGCGGGCAGGCGCGGATCGGGCAGGGCGGCGCAGAGGGCACAATCGGCCCGTTGATCTTCTTCTCACAGGCCGCGAGTATGAGATCCTGGGCACCGGGGCAAGACCTGGACCTCTCGTTGATCGAGGGATGGGAGAGTTTCCGTCTGACGCTTGATCGCCTGGTGCCCGACGCGCGCGGGATGCTGGGCACCACTGTGGAACCCCTGCACGGCAAGCTCGAGGATCGTCTGCGGGCGATGTCGTTCTTTCAGGTGCTGGAGCCGCCGGGCTCGGGCTACTCCCCCACCAATACGACCGACGGCACCTTGGCGAGGCGGTGGCAGACGCACGCGTGGGATCTCTCGAAATGGATGAGCCAGCCGTGCATCATCGTGGTCGGCGTGCTGAAGAACTCGCCCATGCCGGTGCCGATGACGATCGGGTCGGGGCGAGAGTTTGCTTCACAGGGGACGACACTAGTGCGGTGGGTGTATCCGCTGGAGGGCAACCCGCCGGAGTGGTCGGAGCGTCTGGGCGTCGATGCACAGTCCGATGAGGACGCGGGTGGTTAGTCGCGATGCGCTTTGCGCGTGAGGAATCTGTATGGCGATGATCGAGACGACGCATCTCACGAAGAAGTATGACAACCTGGTTGCGCTGAACAACCTGAATCTGACGATCAACGAGGGCGATTGCTTCGGGTTCATCGGCCCTAACGGGGCGGGCAAGACGACGACAATTAAAATTCTCGCGACGCTGCTGAAGCCGAGCAGCGGGCAAGCGCAGGTCGCGGGGTTCACCGTCGGGCATCAGAACCGCAAGATCCGTCCGCTCATCGGGTATGTGCCGGACTTCATGGGCGCGTACGAGGACATGGTGGTGATGGAGTACCTCGAGTTCTTCGCCGCGGCGTACAACATCCACGGGATGCAGCGCAAGAAGGTCGTCGGGGACGTGCTGGAGCTGACGGATCTTGGTTACAAGGCGACGGCGGAGGTGAACAGCCTGAGCCGGGGGATGCAGCAACGATTGAGTATTGCGCGGGTGCTGCTGCACGACCCGCAGGTGCTGCTGATGGATGAGCCGGCCAGCGGCCTGGACCCGCGGGCGAGGATCGAGGTTCGCGAGCTGCTCAAAGAACTCAAGCGGATGGGCAAGACCATCCTGATTTCCAGCCACATCCTGCACGAACTCTCCGAGCTCTGCAATACCATCGGCGTCATCGAGCGCGGCAAGCTGCTGTTCAGCGGCAGCGTTGCGGAAATCCTCAAGCGGGCACGCCTCGGGCATGTATTGCATATCTTGGTAGACGAGCGAACGCCCGACGCCGCGGCGTTGCTCGCCAAGGCGCAGGGCGTGAAGAAGGTGGATCTGATCGAGGAGACGGGCGCCGACGGAATGGCGCGCGCGACGATCCGCCTCACGTTCGACGACTCTGGAGGCGGGTCGGTGAGCGATCTGCCGAACATCCTCGTGAACAACGGGTTCCGTCTGCGGAAGTTCGACGAGGAGCCTGTGAATCTGGAGACGGCGTTCATGCGCCTGACCAAGGGGCTGGTGCAGTAGGAAAAGCGAAGAGCGAAGATCAGCAAAGCGAAAGGCAGGAAGACAAAGAGCGCGATGAGCTTCTGCTGAGGGCTTGGGCGACTGTGGCGGCGGGATACGGATGCTGGGATTCGCAACCGCGTTGTGGGCTTGTTCTATGATGGGCGATTGACCAAGGAGACAGGCGATGGATTTTTCCATGAGGCAGTTCGGGTTTGCGGCGGCTTTGAGTATCCTGGCGGCATCGGCCGACGCAAACTGGGCCCCGCCCGTCGAGTACCCCCAGACCGTGCGTGAGCGGGTCGTCGATGTCTACCACGGCGTCGAGGTCCACGACCCCTACCGCTGGCTCGAAGACGACAACAGCGATGAGACGAAGGCCTGGGTGAAGGCACAGAACGCGGTGACCATGCCGTATCTGGAGTCGCTGCCCGGGCGCGAGCGGATCAAGATCCGGTTGAAGGAGTTGTGGAACTACGAGCGTTACGGCCTGCCGAGCGAGGAGGGGGGCAAGTACTTCTTCTCGAAGAACGATGGATTGCAGGATCAATCGGTGGTGTACGTCTCGGACTCGCTGGACTCGGAACCGACCGTGCTGCTGGACCCCAATACCTGGGCAGAGGATGGGACGATCTCGCTGGGTGGGTGGAGCGTGTCCGACGATGCCCGGTTTGTGGCCTACGCGACAAGCGACGGCGGGAGCGACTGGCGGAGCGTCAAAGTTCGCAATGTCGCCACCGGCGAGGATCTGCCCGAGACGCTGGAGTGGGTCAAGTTCAGCGGGATGTCGTGGACCAAGGACGGACGCGGGTTTTATTACTCGCGGTACGACGCGCCGGAATCGGGCGAGGAACTCGACGGGGTCAACAAGTTCCAGAAGCTGTATTTCCACGAGATCGGCAAGCCGCAGGATCAGGACGTGCTCATCTATAGCCGCGACGACCAGCCGGACTGGGGTTACGGCGGAGAGGTCAGCGACGACGGGCGATACCTGGTCATCGGCGTGTGGCTCGGGACCGAGCAGGACAACAACGTGTCCTTCCTCGACCATGAGAACCCAGAGCGCGGCATGGACGAGCTGTTCACCGGTTTCAAGGCGAGCTACACGTTCGTCGGCAATGACGGCCCGGTGATGTTCTTCAATACCACCGAGGACGCGCCGATGGGGCGGGTGATCGGCGTGGACGCCAGCGGCGAACGCGAGAGCGTTGAGATCATCGGCGAGTCTGACAACGTGTTGCAAGGGGTCAGCCACGTCGACGGCAGGCTGATCTGCCGGTACCTCGAGGACGCCAGGACCGTTGTCAAGGTCTTTGAGACCGACGGCACGTTTGTCCGCGATGTCGCGTTTCCGACCATCGGCACGGCGAACGGCTTCGGCGGCGACGCCGACGGGAGCGAGACGTTCTACTCCTTCACGAGTTTTACATATCCCACGACGATTTATCGCTATGACGTGAGCACGGGCCACAGCGAGGTTGTCCGACGCCCCGAGGTCGCGTTCGACCCCGCAGACTACGAGACCAAGCAGGTCTTCTATTCGTCCAAAGACGGCACCCGCATTCCCATGTTCATCACCCACAAGAAGGGGCTGGAGCTTGACGGCGACAACCCGACGCTTCTCTATGGCTACGGCGGGTTCAACATCTCGCTGACGCCGGGGTTCAGCATCTCGCGGCTGGTGTGGCTGGAGATGGGGGGCGTGTACGCCGTGCCGAATCTGCGGGGCGGGGGCGAGTATGGCCAGGAATGGCACGAGGCGGGCATCAAGACGGACAAGCAGAACGTCTTCGACGATTTTATTGCCGCCGCGGAGTATCTGATCGACGAGGGATACACGTCAACGCCGCGCCTGGCGATCAACGGCGGGTCCAATGGCGGGCTGCTAGTGGGAGCGTGCATGACCCAGCGCCCCGATCTGTACGCGGCAGCGATCCCGGCTGTCGGCGTGCTGGACATGATCCGCTATGACCTGTTCACGATCGGCTGGGCCTGGCGGAGCGATTATGGGTATCCGAGCGAGAACCGCGAAGATTTCTTTGCGAATCTGGCGTACTCGCCGTATCACAATGTGCGCGAGGGGATGTGCTATCCGGCGACGCTGATCACGACGGCGGACCACGACGACCGGGTGGTGCCGGCGCACAGTTTCAAGTTCGCGGCGGCGTTACAGAACGCCCAGAGCGGGGCGTGCGACAATCCGGTGTTGATCCGCGTGGAGACGCGGGCGGGGCATGGAGCGGGGACGCCAATTTCCAAGGCGATCGAGCAGATCGCGGATCAGTACGCGTTCTTGATGGAGCATCTGGGGTTGGAGTTGGCGGCGGGGTTCTAACACGATCCGGTCACTTCACCTCCCGGTACACAAACGCCACCGGCCCGCTCGCGCCGATTCCCCACGCCGAGAGGATGACTCGGCTCTCGTTGGCGAGCTGGTTGAGCCTGGTGATGTCGGCGAAGGGGACGTACTCGGAGACGAGCCTCGCCTCGTCGCCGGCTTCCACCTTCCAGGCTCGCTCGAAGGGGACGACGACGTTGGTGTGCGCCGGGACGACGATGGGGAACCCGCCGCGCTTGGTGCGAAGCGAGATCGCCCAGTCGCGCTCGTCGGCGTTGGAGTTGATCACGATGGCGGTGTACTCCCCGGGCGGGAGCCACGCGGCGTATTGACGCCCCGGTTCGCGGGGCTTGGGAACGACCTGGGCGTCGGCGGGGGATTGGCCCGCGAGGAACAGGATGGACCCCATCAGCAGGGTGGCGAGCACTGTAAGCGCGAGGCTTCGGCGGCGAGTGATTGAGGGCATCTGGTCTTCTCCATCGGTGGCGTGAGTTCGCGGCTGTCTCGTGGGTCGATACGCACGCTTTGTCGGGCCGGATCGAAGACCGGTGCCACTGGTGGACACGCCACCAGTGACACGACGGTGGATTGAGAATCCAGCTACAGAAAGAGCCCGGCAATTGACGCGGTCATCCAGCTTGCCAGTGCTCCGCCGATCATGGCGCGTGGGCCGAGGGTGACGAACTCCTTTCGCTTGCCCGGCGCAAGAGGGCTGAGCCCGCCGATCTGGATGGCGATCGACGGGATATTCGCAAAGCCGCAGAGGGCGAAGGTGGCGATGGCCGCCGAGCGCGGCGAGATCGCGGGCTCGTCGGCCTCGAGTATCTTGCCCAACTCCATGTAGGCGATGAACTCGGTGAGCACTATCTTTTGGCCCAGCAGCGAGCCGAAGACCTGCAGATCCTGCCACGCGGCACCCATCGCCCAGGCGATCGGCGTGAAGGCGTAACCCAGGATTGTCTGCACGCTGAGGGTTTGCCAGCCGAGGCCATCATCGAGGTTGGCGTCGAGGCGGGCACCGATTGCGCCGAGCGGGATATTGATGAGCGCCACGAGCGAGACGAAGGCGATGAGCATGGCGACGATGTTGAGCGCCAGGCGGACCCCGTCGGAAGCCCCGCTCGCCGCGGCGTCGAGGGCGTTGTGGTGCTCGGATTCGATGCCTGCCTGCTTGAGACCCTCGTCGATGGGCTCTTCGGTCTCGGGTTCGAGGATCTTGGCGATGACGAACGCCGCGGGCGCGGACATGACGCTGGCCGTGAGCAGGTGCCTGATGACAACGATGCGTGCGGCCTCGTCCTCGCCGCCGACGATCCCGACGTACACGACGAGCACGCTGCCGGCGATTGTCGCGAACCCCCCCACCATCAAGAGCATGATCTGCGATCGGGTCATCTTCTCGAGGAACGGTCGCACGCACAGCGGTGCCTCGGTCTGGCCGACGAAGACGTTGGCGGACATGACCATGGCCTCGGTGCCGGTGACGCGCAGCGTGCGCCGCAGGCCCCAGGCGAGGGCGGCGATGATCCGCTGCATGATTCCCAGGTGGTACAGCAGGCT
>CBDVAM010000139.1:0-8985 GCA_965371965.1 uncultured Phycisphaerales bacterium | reverse complement strand
GCCCAGGCGGCGACAGACCTCCGCGGACGGGGCATCGAGACCTTCCAGCACGAGGTCGGCTTCATCAACAACCTGCCAGGTCTGCTCATCATGGAGATCACCCTCTGGTCGGCCATTGCCTTCCACGCCATCCTCGGCGTCTGGTACGCCAGATCAGGCAAGTCCAACGTCGCCCGCTACCCCCACATGGCCAACCGCCGATACGCCCTCCAGCGCCTCACCGGCTACCTCGCCCTGCTGTTCATCCTCTACCACATCGCAACCCTCCGCTGGGGCTGGTCCTTCCTCGTCCCAGACGGCGTCACCTGGAGCGCAGAGCACGCGGCAAGCACCCTCGCCCTTGCCCTGCGCGGCTCAGCCGAGTCCATCACCATCGCGGGCCTCGCCGTCAGCCTGTTCTACTTCGTCGGCGTCACCTCGGCGGTCTTCCACTTCGCCAACGGCCTCTGGACCGCCGCGATCACCTGGGGCCTGACCGTCTCGACCGCCGCCCAGCGCCGCTGGGGCTTCGTCTGCACCGGTCTGGGTCTCATGCTGATGGCGATGGCCTGGGGCTCGCTCATCGGCTTCCTCTTCACCGACCCCGACAAGGCTCGCGAGATCGAGAACGCGATGCACGCCCAGACCGAATCAAGCACCGACGCCAACAGCACGGATGACACACCATGAGCGAGCGTCGAGTCATCGTGGTCGGCGGCGGGCTGGCGGGATTGGCCGCCACCATCCGCATCGCCGAGGCCGGCATCCCCGTCGACCTCTTCAGCATGTGCCCGGTCAAACGCTCGCATTCTGTCTGCGCCCAGGGCGGCATCAACGCCTGCAACGATATCGCCCGCCAGCAGGGCTACAGCGAGTATCAGCACTTCGACGAGACGCTCCTCGGCGGCGATTTCCTCGCCGACCAGGCGCCCGTGCTCGAGATGACCAACTTCGCGCCCAAAATCATCGACCTGCTCGATCGCATGGGCGTCCCGTTCAACCGCACCAGCGAGGGCTTCCGCGACCTGCGCCTCTTCGGCGGCAGCCTCTTCAAGCGCACCCACTTCTCGGGCGCAACCACCGGCCAGCAACTCCTCTACGCGCTCGACGAGCAGACCCGGCGCTGGGAGGTCGAGGGCAAGGTCAATAAGTACGAGTTCTGGGAGTTCCTCTGGCCCGTGCTCGCCGAGGGCGACGCCGCACCATCCGATGGCCTCGAACTGTCCGCCAAACGCTGCGTCGGCATCGTCGCCCAGGACATGCGCACCATGCAGATCCGCTCGTTCCGCGCAGACGCCGTCGTCATCGCCACCGGCGGCTGCGGGCTCATCTTCGGCAAGAGCACCAACAGCGTCATCTGCACCGGCGGCGCAGCCAGCCGCTGCTACCAGGCCGGCGCGTGGTACGCCAACGGCGAGATGATCCAGGTCCACCCGACCGCCATCCCCGGCGCAGACAAGTGCCGCCTCATGAGCGAGAGCGCCAGAGGCGAGGGCGGGCGCGTCTGGGTGCCCAGAAAACCGGGCGATGACCGCAAACCCACCGACATCCCAGAGCCCGAACGCCTCTACTTCCTCGAAGAAAAATACCCCAAGTACGGCAACCTCGTCCCCAGAGACATCGCCAGCCGCGAGATATTCGATATCTGCGTCAACCAGGGGCTCGGCGTCGCCGGGCTCAATCAGGTCTATCTCGATCTCACACACATGGACCCCGAGTACCTCGACCGCAAGCTCGGCGGCATCCTCGAGATCTATGAGAAGTTCGTCGGCGACGACCCGCGCAAGGTTCCTATGCGCATCTTCCCCAGCGTCCACTACTCCATGGGCGGCCTGTGGACGCAGTACACACCGGGCGATTACGACCCCGTGCAATCCCACGCCGCGCACTCCCCGGGCGAGCCGCCCCCGATCGACGCCCACCGCGGGCACGGCCTCAAGCTCGGCGCACCCAACAACATGATGACCAACATCCCGGGCCTCTACGCCTTCGGCGAGGTCAACTTCGCCTACCACGGCGCGACCCGCCTCGGCGCCAACGCCCTGCTCAGCTGCATCTTCGACGGGCTCTACAACGGTCTCAGCGTCGTCAACGCCGTCCGCGACGCCAAAGCGAGCTACGCCGACGCTCCCCAGTCCATCTTCGACGACGCCGTCGCCAAAGAGCAAGCCAAGGTCGAGTCTCTGCTCGAGGGCGCGGGCTCCGGCGAGCTGCCCGACGAGATCAACCCCTACGTCATCGGCGTCGAACTCGGCGAAGAGATGACCGCCGCCAGCACCGTCGTCAAGACCGGCGATCGCATGCGTCAGGCCACGACCAAGCTCGACGAGCTCGAAGACCGCTGCGCACGAATGAGGCTCAACGACGCCGCCGCCTGGTCCAACCGCACCCTCAGCTACGCCAGAAGCCTCAAGGACATGGTCATCCTCGCAAAGGTCATCCTCAAGGGCGGTTTGTTGCGCGAGGAGAGCCGCGGCTCGCACTATCGCTTGGACTTCCCCGACCGGGACGACGAGAGGTTCTTGAAGACCACGGTCGCCGAGTATGTGTCCAACGAGAAAGATCCCAACAGGATCTTCTACTGCAACATCGACGCCCGCCTGGTCAAACCCCGACCTCGGACCTACGGCGAGAAGAAGCCTGCCGCCAATCCCGCGAGCCAAGCCGTCGGAGCCACCTCATGAGCCAACGGGAACCCAATATGGGACTCAACGGCTCACCCACCAAACAGGGGGTCCCCGCCACACGGCGCGTCCGTTTCAGAGTCCGCAGACAGGATTCCCGGTCCGCGCACCCGCGATGGGAATCTTTCGAGGTCAACGCCGAGCCAGGCGCAAACATCATCAGTTGCCTCCAGCAGATCGCCACTCGCCCGGTCACGATTACCGGTGAGCGATCCACGCCCGTCGCCTACGACGCCAACTGCCTCGAAGAGATCTGCGGCGCGTGCACGATGGTCATCAACGGGCGCGTCCGCCAATCCTGCTCGTGCCTGATCGACCAGATCGCGCCGAACGCCGGCGACACCATCACCCTCGAACCCATGAGCAAGTTCCCGGTCATCCGCGACCTCTGGGTCGACCGCCAGCGCGTGTTTCGCGCCCTCGAGCGCATCCGCGCCTGGGTGCCCATCGACAGCATCTATGACCGAGGACCCGGCCCGCGCGAGCTGCCCGCCAAGCAAGAGCCCCGCTACGAACTCAGCACCTGCATGAGCTGCGCCTGCTGCCTTGAGGCCTGCCCCCAGTTCAACATCGAGCCCGACGAATCAAAGTGGGACACCAGCTTCATCGGCGCTCACGCCATCAGCCAGGCACGCCTGTTCAACGACCACCACACCGCAAAGCAACTCAAGGGTCTTCGTCTTGACGCGCTGCTCGCCCCTGGCGGCATCAGCGACTGCGGCAACGCCCAGAACTGCGTCAAGGTCTGCCCCAAGGAAATCCCCCTTACCGAGTCCATCGCCACCATCGGCAGGGCGGTCACGGTCCACTCCATCGCCCGCTGGTTCACAGGCGGATAACCGCCCGACGACACAACCCGCCCCGAGTGCGCAAGACCCCGATAACCACGCCGACCCGCACGATCATGGCGCAGACGACCCCCGCGCGTGCCCATCGACCCCGCCGACCGAGCTGACGATCAACCCCGCCCCCGCCCGGGTCGATGTGCGCCCGCGATGAACCCCAACACCAAAGACCTGTACCGTGCGCCGGCCCCCGTCGCCAGCCTGCTCATCGCCTCGTGCGCCATCGTCGCCTTGGCCTACTGGCTCGGCGCGACATGGCTCCAGAATCCCGTATTTGCCATCCCCGGCGGGCTCTGGGCGGTCGCCGTCGTCTTCGGCCTCTTGCGCTGGGGCGAGCGCCCCGCGCGCAACACATGGCTCGATCGCCTGCGAGCGAGAATCTCGTCCGGGCTCGCCTATCTTCGCCAACAGCTTCCCGCGATCATCCAGCCGCTCGCGGCGATCCCCGATCGCCTGGCAAGCGCCGCCCGCGGCGCACACGATGGCTGGCACAACACCGAAGACCCCACCCCGACAATCTCCTACGGCATCTCCGAGTTGCACGCCCCCGCCCGCACACACGCAACACCCCAGCGCAACTCCCGCCCCCGCGTCGGTATCGACCTCTCGGACCACCTCGCCAACCGCCTCATGCACACCACCGGCGCCAAGCGCGTCGAGTGGGTCACGCTCCGCGACCAAGGTCTGCGCAGCCAGGAACTCTGCCGCATCCACCGCCTCGACGCCGTCGTGCATCAACAGGGCGAGACCATCTGTATAACCCCCGCCGACACCGGCCCTCTCGAACCCATCTGGAGCGACTGGGCGACGCCCACCACACCCATCTCCTATGCCAGCGTCTTCCCCATGCGCACCGACGCGGCTCGGGTCACGATCGGCGACACCACGTTCGCCGACCCCGTCGAGCGCGACATCACCGCCACCATGATCGAGGCGATTGTCCACCTCCGCTGCGCCCCGGTCCGCGTCGCCCCGCATCGCGCCTCACTCCCCGCCGACGCCCCGATGCGCCACCTCGCAAGCCTCATCATCGACCACGAGCAGACCCACGCGAGCTGGTCGGGCTATCAAGCCGCCTGCCGCGTCCTGACCGCCTGGCTCAGCGTCAATCCCGTCGAATGGAGCGACGAGGACATCCTCGAGACCCTCGCATCCTGCGTCCGCACGCTCAGCGATGAGCCCGAGGTGCTGCTTCGCACGAGCGCCGTGCGATTCGTCCTCGGCGACGACGCGAGCGCCCTCCAGGGCGTCACCGACGCCGACACACTCCTTCGCTCAAGCCACAACGTCTGCCCCGAGAGCCAGCTCCCGTTCGTCCAGAGCGAACTCAACATGGGCGGCGACGACCCGCTGTCCTTCGGGCGTATCGCCGCGGGCCTGTGCCTGTGCGCCGCGACTGTCTCAGCGAACGAACTCGCGTTCATGCGCGACGACCTGCTCGACGAGGCCCGTTTCACCGAATGGCTCATCGGGCGCGACGCCGAGCGCTTCGTCCTCATGCAGGTCTTCCGCGAGTTGCAACGAGGACGCGAGGGCGAGACCTCGACGCTCTTCCAGGCGGCGTGAATCCTTCAGAGCCGCGTGCGCAAGCACGCGATGCCCTCAACAACCCGCCGCGAACAGATCCAGGTACCCAAAGAAATCGTCGGCGTCGCAATCCCCATCTCCGTCGATATCACAGACGCCCAGATTGCCCGCCGCGAACGCATCGAGATAGCCAAAGAAATCATCCGCGTCCGCATCTCCATCGCCGTCGAGATCCGCTGCGCACCCCTGCTCGGTGGCGACGTACACGAGGGCGTTGCCCATCAGCAGTGCCCCGTCGGTTGTCTCGTCCCAGTAACCCAACGCGTTGACAGCACTGGATACCGGGTGCATCCCCAGCTCGACGATCCGCGGATTGTCGCCGACCACGACCAGCGACGCGTCATCTTCCCACAACGCGATCTTGCGCGCCCAGGGCATCACCTCGCGGGTATTGGGTCGAAACGCGCCCCACGCCGATTCGGCAAACGACGCAAACTCCTCCACACCCTCCATGATCGGATGGTCCGGCTCGAGCACATCGCCCATCTCCCAGCGACGATTGGCGCCCTGCCAGCCCGACCGCGGCGGGATCAGGTAGTACTCCTCGTCTTCCCAACGCCCCAAGAGCTGGCGATCCGGATTGGTGCTCGTGTTTCCAAAGACCGCGTGCACCACCCCGCCCCCGGCGTCCACATAGTCCGCGACGACGTTGCCGAGCGCGACCGAGTCATCGTGGCTGTCATTGGACCAGATCAGGATCGAGTCGTACTGGAGCAGCTCGTCCAGCGTCGGCGTGTGCCCACCGCCGAAGCGGGTCGTGCTGATGATCGTCACGCTGTCGAACAGCCCCGTCGACACGAGCTTGTCGCGCGGATCCGTGAAGCGGGTATTGTTCTGCTCGTCGGCGGTGTTCGTCGCCGCGGCGACGATCGCGACGCGCAGGCTCTGGCCAGACGCAGCCCCTACGAACCAGATCAGGGTGATGGCGGCAATCAGGGATCGCATAGATAATCCTCCTCGTGGAAGTGGATTCTATGAGAATCCTCCTGCTGAGGAAAGGACTATCTGCGAGGACATCTGTCAGCCTGCATCCATCCCACTGCTACTGGTACAGAGGGGGCTCACGTCCTTGGCTTAGCCCGGCCCCCGTGAGGTCGACCACGCCGCGAGCCTAGTTCACATTCAACCCCGCCACATACTTCCGATACGCCTCACGCTTAAGAATCAAATCTGCCCTGAGCGCATCCAACTCCCCACCCATCTCTTCCAGCCTCGTCTCCTGCTCGTTCAGCTTCTCGATGTAGCGCCGATACAGCTGGCTGGTACGGTCAAGCCCGCCCATGTTCTGGCGGATCCGCGACTGGTCCTGGCTGATCTCGTTGCGCTCGCGCTCGACCGCCGTGATCTGCTCCTGGGTCGTCTCGGCCTCGGCGTTCAGGCGCATCGCCTCGCGGAACGCGTCCAGCACCGCCTCGCTCGCCTGCCCGTTGCGGTAGTAGGCCACCATCGTGTCGATGTTGTAGTTGTTGATGCTTAGGGTCTGGCTGTCCACACGCTTGAACTTGATCTCAAACGTCCCGCCCCCGCCCGCCTCCAGGTCCACCTCGAATCGGTGCAGGGTGTCGGTCATCTCCGTCGACTTGCTCGGCGTAATGAGTTCCCAACCCTGCATCCGCGGATGCTCGATCAGCACCGTCCGCGCCCGCTTCTGGTCGTTGTTGCTCAGGGTGTGTGTGACCCCGACCTCGCTGGTTGTCTGGCGGATCATGTTGCCGCGCACGATCTTGATCGAATCGACCCGAGTCATCGACTTGTCCTCGCTCTGGACATCGACATCGAGGTCCACCGCGTAGGCGATCAGCCGCTTCTCACCCTCCGAGACATGCCCGGTCTGGGCATCGCCCGCGTACGCGGTGCCGTCGAACACGGTGATCGGCCCCGGCATGAGCTGCAAGCCCGAGGTGTTCGTTAGTTCGACGCCGCGCATCGGATGGTCGGGCAATCCCTGGCGGTTGAAGATGCTCACCCGCCGCCCGTCCAGGGCGCTACTCAGGATCGGCAGCATCGCCGACTGCTGGCGCTCGATCGTGACCGGCGCATCCAGCGTGTATTGAAAGACCTCGCCGATCTCACCCGCCGAGGCCTGCGACGCCGCGGCGTAGCGCAGCATGTCGTCACCACTATACGAATACATTTCGGCACCTAGCGTACTGGTGGTGCCCACCCCGTCGCGCGGCGACAACCGAGAGAGCGCCCGCCGCGGAGTCGCCTCCCTTGAGCTATTCAGGGCCATGAGGCTATCGAGTTTTTCTCGCTCGCGCGTCCCCTCCTCATACACCGTCGGCATCAACCCCGCCAACACCGGCACCGGTATATCCGGCCTCGCCATGAACAACGGCTGATACAGATCCATCGTGAACCCCACCGGCTGACCCGAGACCAGGCTCAGCTTGATGTTGTCCCAATCCTCATCGGTCGTGTTCTCCACGATCGCCCAGCCCTGGATCGTCGGCTGCCCGCCCTCAGATTCCGGCAAGATCAACCGATAGCTCGTCTTCCACACCGGCATCTCGTGTACATACGCCACCACCACCTGGCGAGTCCCCTCGCCACTGAAACTCAGGTCCACGCTCTTGGTCGTATCTGCCCGATGCTCGGCGAGCGCCATCAGCGCCTTGTTCAACTCCTCGGCCAACTGCTCATCGAGAATCTCAAGATTGCTCGCTCCCGAGACATCGACTGATCGCAGCCCGGTCTCGGTCACCAGATTGACATACGGCACCCTCGCCTTGGAGTCGCCCATGCTCTTCTCGCGCTCCTCGACGCCCAGCACGACGCCCGAGATCCGTCCATCGATCGTCTGCAGCGCGACCTCCGCTCCGCGCAGGCGATTGAGAAGCTCGGCGATATCCGGATTGTCCGAGATATCCACCGCGAACGAACTCAACCGCTTCTGCAGCGGCTCCTTGGAGCTGTAGCTCACCCCATCGATCCGCCCGCCGCCAAGATCCAGCAGCACCATGCTCTTGAGGATGTCATTGATCTGCTCGGTCTTGAATCGCAGCGTCACGTTGGCAATGCCATCCACCAGCCCCGTACGGGCGAAATAGCCCACTCCCGAGCGGTACAGAGTGATATCCGTGATCGGCAGTTGATCATCTGCGACGCTCACCGCGCTCCCAGCGAGCAGGACCAACGTAACGCCAAAGCGGGCAAGGCGACGATCAGATCGGCTGGCAGACATCGGTGGCTCCCTCGTGCTCAAATGTGCTCAAACAGGGCGGGGATCTCCCCCCAGGTTATTCGGTCCATGGCAAGGCCATGTTCACCCTATTAGATGCATCCCGGGGCCCCTTGTTGCCGCCCGCCGAGGGGCGTTACACGTCCGTGACCGATGGCGTGGCGGGCCTCTACACTCCTGGCGATGCGCAAGGGCCTCTTCGCGATCGCGTTTGTCGTGCTCCTGGGCATGCCCTTTCTGCTGCATTCTGAGCGCACCCGCGAGGGGCGACGCCTCGTCGTCATCACCCCCCACGTCCAGCAGATCCAAGAAGAGTTCGCCCACGCCTTCAGCACATGGCACGAACGCGAGTTCGCAGAAAAAGTCTTCATCGACTACCGCCAGCCCGGCGGCACCAGCGAGATCATCCGCCAACTCGAGGCCCAGGTCGCCGCCGCCGCCGCCAGGGGCCAGATCGACCCCGACACTCTCGAGATGGCCGCCGCGACCGTCGGCGAGGACATCATGTTCGGCGGGGGCACCTACGACCACACCCGCCTCAAGCAGGGTGTCAGAGTCATCATCAACGACCAGACCGTCACCGTCCCCATGTCCATCCCCCCCGACCCGCTCTTTTCCGAAGCCCAGCTCGAATACTGGTTCGGCCCGGGGTCGAACACCGTCGGTCGCTCGCCTCTCTACGACCCCGAGCAATACTGGATCGGCAACG
>CBDVAM010000138.1:0-8986 GCA_965371965.1 uncultured Phycisphaerales bacterium | reverse complement strand
CGCCCGCGCCGGGCGAATCGGCACATGTCCCACATCCAGTCTGGCGTGACGCCTTTGCGACCACCCGTCCTTATTTGGCCCCACAGGGCCACCGCGTCACAAGCCAGACCCCCACGAGACCCGGTGCTTGGTGTTTCGCATTGAGTACCGGGTTTTCTTCTGCGCCGATTTCGTGTGCGGTGTCGCGTGTGCCCGCAGATGGACGGTTAGCCGCTCGGCAGGTCGAGTTCGGTCGCGGGATCCAGGACCCGGACATCCTGAATAAACGAGCGAGTCTTTGGGCCGAACTTGGACTCTTCCCACCAGGAGATCCACGTTATCTCGACCTTGTCACCGACCTTGACGCCGGAGAAGTCTGTGGGCGTCTCGGAGAAGAACGCCATCTGCATGGCGGGCATGCCGAAGCTGCCATCCGATCTGGCCCAGGTCGGGATGGCCTCGTGGCGCAGGACAAAGTCCGAGCTGGGTCGGCCGGGCTCGGGGAGGTCGACCACGATGCCTCGCAGGAGGTAGGTCGATCCGCGCGGGGCGAACTCGGCGGGATCCGAGTGGGGTTCTGTCGGGTTGTCACCCGCGTCGTCGGATCGATCCCGACACCCGCCGATGCGACCCAGAAGGAGTGCGCAAAGAAGCAGGGCGGCCGCAAAGCCGCCCCGTGTCGCCATCTTTGAACTGCTCATTTGCGAGTCTAGCCCGCCCTACTTTGCGGGAACGATTTCCAGGAACTTCTCGACCGAGGCGATGTCGTGCTCGAGGTCGGCGGTGTAGGTCATGGTCCAGGAGTTGCCCGGGCGGGCGTGGACGACCTTGCCGACGCGTTCGCGGACGCGCCAGGGGCGTCCGCCGCGGGTCTTGATGCGCATCCTCTGGCCCCGTGCCTTCTGGCCGCGTTTGAGGGCCCTGGTGGAGGCCGGGTCCCGGCGCATCAGGCGCTGGATGGTCTGGCGGGCGTTCTCTGTGCCCGGCTCGGCCTTGATTGTGCAGGTGATGGTCTGGCCGGGGGTGAGATTCATAGTCGGGACTCCGATTCGGGCTGGGATGATAGGCCCGATGCACTGGCGAGCCAACGACCTACGCTCCCGCCATGAGCAATCCTCCCGCACCGGCCTTCAATCCCGACGCCTCGCACATGCAGTCGCCCAAGCTCCGCCAGGTGCGGGGTTTTCCTCTCCAGGCCAAGGGTCCCGACGGCAAGCCTATCCAGATGCTCGGGCTCGCCGATTCTCAGCAGATCTCCTCGAAGATGGTCGCGACGAGCCCGGCGACCCAGCACATCCTGCCGCTGATGAACGGCGATCGGGATCTCGACGAGATCGTCTCGAGCGTGGGCAAGGGCCTGACGCGCGAGTTCCTGGAGCAGTTGGTTGCCCAGCTCGAGGACGCCGGGCTGATCAATGGGCCGACGTTTGACGCGATGGCGACCAAGATGCGGACCGACTTTGATGCCGCGGACGTGCTGCCGCCCGGGGCGAGTGCGGCGTTCGCCGACCAGCTCGTGGCCCAGGCCAAGGGCGAGAAGCCGACCGATGAGGAGCTCGCCGAGCAGGCGCCCGTCAAGCTCAGCGAGTATCTGGATAAGTGCATCGACGCGGCGCTCAAGGACGCGCACGACCCTGCGTTCGACGAGCTGCCCAAGGCGGTGGTCGTGCCGCATGTGGATTATCCGCGCGGATGGATGAACTACGGGGCGGTCTGGGGGCGGATGCGCGTCGTCGAGAGGCCCGAGCGCGTGGTGATCCTCGGCACGAATCACTTCGGCGTCGGCACGGGCGTGGTCGCGTGCAATAAGGGCTTCGCGTCGCCGCTGGGTGATTGCAAGGTGGACCTGGATCTGCTCGAAGCGATCCAGGCCAAGCTGGGGGCGGATCTGGGCGAGAAGCTGATCGCCAACCGGTATGACCACGAGAACGAGCACTCGATCGAGCTCCAGGTGGCCTGGCTCCAGCACTGCCTCGGGGCCGATGACAATGGCGAGTTCTGCAAGGTGCTGGGTGTGCTCGTGCATGACCCGAGTGTCAACGCCGGCGAGAGCTACGACGGCAACGGGGTTGGGTATGAGCCGTTTGTCGAGGCGCTGCGGGCTGCGATCGGCGAGGCCCCGGGCAAGACGCTGATCGTCGCCAGCGCCGATCTGAGCCACAAGGGCCAGGCGTTCGGCGACCAAGAGGTGCTCGTAGGCGACGATGACCAGGCCAAGGCGCACCGCGAGCAGATCGTCAAGCACGACCGGGAGATGCTGGACCTGCTGCGGGACCGCAAGCCCGATGAGCTGATCTCGTCGATGAGCTGGCAGCAAAATCCGACCCGCTGGTGCTCAATCGGGAACATGACCGCGGCGATCAAGGTCTGCGAGCCCGAGAGCGTCCATCTGCTCAACTACGCCGCGGCGATCGATCCGCAGGGGCTGAGCATGGTGTCGAGCTGCGCGATGGTGATGAAATAGGCAAGCGAGGTGGGGGCGGACCGGGGCTTTCCCTGGCCTGAGGGGCGGTGGCGGCACGTCGGGTCGATCGGCGGATCGTCACCGGTGTGTAACACCCGGCCTGTGGGGTGTCCGGGGCGGAACAGGCGGCCTTTGATCGCGTACGTCGGGTAGGCACGTCGGCACCGGTCATTCGACCAAGGGGCGGGCGGGCGTTAGGATCGTGGCCCCGCCTGATTCCAGGATGGGGGAGTTCCCAGGTTGGGTTCGGGCTGGTTGTGGTTGGTCTTAGGGAGCGTGCGATGGCTTCATCGAGTGGATACTGGGGCTTGGAGCTCGGCTCGGGCTCGGTCAAGGCGCTGAAACTGGAACTCAAGGACGACGCCCCGGTCGTGACGGACTTCATCGTGGTGCCGCACGCCAAGGTGCTGAGCACGCCCGGGTTGGATCCCGACGACGCGATGCGTGTTGCCCTGGGGACGCTGGCGACGCAGAAGGACCTGACCGGGGCTCGGGTCGCGGTGGGGGTGCCCGGGCAGGCGAGCTTTGCGAGATTCGCCAAGCTCCCGCCGGTGGAGGCCAAGAAGGTCCCCGACATCGTGAAGTTCGAGGCGGCCCAGCAGATTCCGTTCCCGCTGGAGGACGTCGAGTGGGACTACCAGACGTTCCAGAGCCCGGATTCGCCGGACATCGAGGTGGGCATCTTCGCGATGACCAAGGAGCGGATGAAGCACCAGCTCGATCTGCTCGCGGACGTGGGGATCTCGCCGGACGTGGTGACGCTGAACCCGGTTGCGACGTACAACGCGATGGCGTACGACCTGGAGTTCACCGAGGCGACGACGGGAACGATCCTGCTAGATATTGGGACGACCTCGACGGATCTGACGATCGCCGAGGCGGGTCGGGTGTGGGAGCGGACGTTCCCCATCGGCGGGCATCACTTCACCGAGGCGGTTGTGCAGGCGTTCAACCTGAGCTATCCCAAGGCCGACCGCCTCAAGCGTGAGGCCCAGCAGACCAAGCACGCCAAGCACGTCTTCCAGGCGATGCGTGGCATGTTTGGCGATCTCGCCCAGGAGGTTCAGCGGTCGATCGGGTACTACCAGTCTCTGCACCCGGACGCTAATCTCAAGCGGGTCATCGGCATGGGCGCGACGTTCAATTTGCCCGGCCTGCGCAAGTTCCTCAAGCAGCAGATCCAGATGGACGTCTACCGCCTGGAGAACTTCAAGCGGTCGAAGATCGGCGATCAAGAGCGGGTAGATGAGTTCGAGGCCAAGGCCGGCGAACTCGTGGTCTGCTACGGGCTCGCGCTCCAAGGGATCGGCTTTGAGACGATCGATGCCAACCTCATCCCCGTGGAGATCGTCCGCGAGGCGATGTGGCGACAGAAGACGCCGCTGTTTGTTGGGGCGGCGGGGCTCGCGCTGCTGAGCTGCGGGGCGATGTTCGTTGGGCCGCTGCGTGACAACAACAAGCTGGGCGATCTTCCGGTACCCAGGGAAGTTGCCGACGCGACCGCCGCTGTTGACGAGCAGAAGTCCGCGGCACAGGAGGCCGGCGTGCTGGGCGGTGGGCAGGCAGATATGACTGCTGCGAACGTGGTGGCGTTGACCGAGAGCCCGCAGGTCCACGCCCACATCGTGCATGACGTGGGCGAGATATTCCGCGATGCGAGCGAGAAGCTCGTGGCCGGTGGAATCGTCATGGAAGACGGGCAGGCCGCCAAGGAGCCAGGATTTGAGTTGGTGAAACTCACGACGGACTTTGTTGCGCCGGGCGACTCGATCACGAGCAAGCTGCCGACCCAGCGTGAGATGGAGGACGATCCGAACGAGGACAAGCCTCGCGTGGTGGTGACGCTGACGGCGAGGACGCCGCACCCCGAGCCGCGTGTGTTTGTGGTGGAAACGATCGACAAGTGGCTGCTGGACAACAGCGTGCGCGAGGGGGTGCCGTATTTTATCGTTGCCGATGAGCGGGACCTGCTTGTGCGTATTGACGACTCGCAGATCGCGGTGGTCGACACGATTGACCGAAGCAGACGATCCAGTCGCCAGCGGTTGGCAGGGCGAGACGATCCCGGGTTTGGCTCGCATGATGATGTCTTTGGTGACGACCCCGGGGGTAGGCAGGCTTTCCTGGATGCTGGAGGCATGATTACTGGAACGCCTGTTCGCGGCGGGCGTCGCGGGCAAGCCGGCACGCGCGATCTGGATTCCAACGCTCCGATCGTGGCGCCGGACGATCCTCGCGGCGAGCGGCTTCGCGAGGTTGAGGTGTTCTGGTACGTCGTGATCGGTGAGCCCGAAGAGCAGAGCGACGGGGAGGATGACTGATGGTGGGCAAAGTTCTCGCCTGGGTGAAGGCGCACCTGATGCCGGTGATCTGCATCGTGATCGTGTGTATCTCGTTGCCGGTGGCCTATGTGTTCAGCACAAAGATGGCCAAGAGGGTCGAGGGCGAGTTGCAGAGCAAGGTCAAGAGCGAGCTCAACAAGGTGGATCACCAGAGGGTGAGCTACCAGCTCCAGGCGTTCACGTCCGGGGGCGAGGAGGTGTCGCTCAGCCATCCGCCCAACGCGGCGCTCACGAAGTGGTTCGCCGAGCAGGGCGAGTTGCTCCGCGCCGAGGCCGATTTGGTGGCCGACGAGGGCCTGCGTTTCAACAAGCGTGACCACGGCGTGCTGGTTTCGGGGCTCTTTCCCGAGCCGACCAACTCCGACGATCGGCGTCTCAAGCCGTACGAGTTTCTCAGGGTGTTGATGGGGTATCGATCGCAGGCTTCGGTTGTGGACGCGCTCATGGATCGTGTGAGCGGGGGCGAGCCCCCGGACCCGGCCCGGGTCGCGATCCAGATCGACGAGGAGAAGACACGCTATTTGGCCGAGCTCGAGCGTCAGCGGGGCCCGGGCCAGAGCCTGAGCACCGCCGAGCAGGAGGCGATGGTTGCGCACCTGCGCGAGGCGCGTATCGATCAGTACCGGCGTCAGGCGTTGCGGCTGAGCGTGTATCTCGACCCCGAGGTTCTCCTGACTGCGATCGAGATTCCCGACGAGGAGCCGGCAACGCCGCCTTCGCCGGCGAGCCTCTTCGAGAAGCAATGGAACGTGTGGGTGGTGACCGATATTCTCGACGCGATCGCGCTGGCGAACACCGACAATCGTGGGCGTCCCCAGCGGGTGGTTGTGCCGACCAGCAGCGGGTCGCTGGGCTCGATCGTCAAGAGAGTGAACTCGATTGATGTTCGCATTGGCGGCGAGAACCTCTACGGAAGCCTGGGTTATCGCGGTGACAAGGCGGTTGTCGAACGCCAAGCCATGGGGAGCAACGCCGGCTTGGCGGGGACGGCGGACACCTTGAGCCTGACCGGGCGGCTGAGCCATCCGGACAATCAGGTCTACGACGTGATCGACGTGAGGCTGGATCTGATCGTGGATGTCGAGCGGTTGCCGAGGTTGCTGCGGGCGTTCGAGGAGATCAACTTCATGAGCGTCCTGGACGTGGATCTCGAAGAGGTCGACGTATGGAAAGAACTCCAGGACGGGTACGTCTATGGCAAGGGGAGCATCGCGCAGGCGACGATCATGGTGGAGACGGTGTGGCTGCGGGACTGGACGGCGGCGCTGATGCCGCCGGAGTTCGCCGCGGGCCTGGGTGTCGAGGGCTTCATTGAGACGGATGACGACGACTGAACGCACGGGCCGCTGACGGGGCTCCGGGCTGAGATTGGTTGAGAATCGCGAGGTGAACGATGGCAAAGGGCAAGGGCATCAGTCCGATCGAGCAGCACATCGAGAAGATCGTGCTGGGTGTCGTGGGCGCTGTGTTCCTGGGCGTGGTCGCGATGCAGTTCGTGGGAGGGGCGACGAAGGTCTCGGTGGACAACCTGGACCTCGCCCCCGACGCCGCGATGGCGCATATCGGGCGCAAGGCGGCGGCGCTGATCACGCAGGTGAACGACGCGTCGCCGGAGTTTCCGCAGGTGCCGGCGTTAGGGATCGAACAGGCGTGGCGGCAGGGCATCTCGACGGGCGAGCCCGTGCAGGTCGCCCAGCTCATGAGGAACGTGGGACCCGATGCTGGGGAGAGGGCACCCGACGGGGATGATGTGGAACCCACGGGCGATTACAAGTACCCGCAGCTCGTGATCGGTGGGCCCACCAAGCCCATGGCGGTCTCGTTCAACTCGACGGTGGATCCATACCAGGTGGCGTCAAGTCCCGAGGTGCGTGCGATCGTTCCGGTGAGCCAGCCATTCGATATCGCGGCGATCTCTGTGGAAGCGACGTTCGACTCCGCGGCGTTGCGGGTGACGCTGGGCGAGGATCCCGATGGCGATGGACCCGCCTTCTCGTCCATCCCCAGCCAGTGGTGGCGCGACAACATCGAGATCCTGGAGGTGCACTTGGAGCGAGCCGACGCCCTGGATGATTCGGGCGATCCGATCAATCTGACGCTGGTGGGCACGCTGCCGGGGCAAGAGACGCTGATGGACCTCATGGAGTTCGACCCCGAGAACATGACGATGGATGATGCCAACGACCTGGTGGGGGTTGCGCGTGAGGAGGCGGGGCTCGTGCGTGAGCCGCGGTTCTACCGCTCGATCGCCGGGGCTGCCTGGATGTCGCCCAGCGACTTCGCCAAGCTCGATGAGATCGATGCGAGGCAGAGTGATATCAGGAGGTTGGTGCAGCGGTATAAGGGCTTCGAAGAGGAGCTTGTCCGTCTCGATGAGCGGCTTGCCGAGGCCGGTGGGCAGCGCACGGGTGGCGGCGGCGGCGGTCTCTCGCACAGCCCGGGCAGTGACCTACGAGACATCCGGCGCGATCGGCCTCAGCCGGTCAATCCCCAAGTGGCGCTCATCGAACGGCAGATCGACCAGGTCACGCTTCGTCAACAGCGCATCAAGCTCGAACTCGAGGATCTGGGCGTGGATGAGACCGGCGAGCCGATGGTGGGTGGCGACGATGAGCAGGAGTTCAAGGATCCGCTTCTCGACGCCGACACCGTCACGATCCTGGCCCATGATGTCACGATCGAGCCCGCCATGAGCTACATCTACCGCATGCGGATCGTGGTGAACAACCCGCTGTTCGGGCACGGTCAGCAGCTCCATGAGGAGCAGCGCCAGCTCGCCTCAGACCCGACGATCGTCGGCGAGTGGTCGGCGTGGAGCGACCCGATCGGCGTGCTGAGCGACCAGTACTTCTTCGTGACCAACGCCAGCGAGGCGGGCCTGATCGGCGGGCCGAACGCGGTCGTCGAGGTCTACAAGTTCTGGTACGGCTACTGGCGCAAGGGCAACGCGAACATCGAGCCCGGGGACGTGATCTCAACAGAGTTGAAGCTGCCCGACGCCAATCTCCTGCCGATCTTCGACATGGCCCAGATCGCCTCGGCGGTCGATAGTCGTCGTGGAAATCAGCGCCGTGGTGACCCCCTAGGGGGTGGCGGGCACCGCGGTTTCGATCAGCCGGCCATTGGTCAGGATCCTGCCGGCGTGGATCTGCCCGAGTTCGCCACGCCCGCCGAGCCGTTGGCTCCGGTCAGAGTGGACTATGTGCTCTTGGATGTTTCGACGGTGCCCGGCTCCGAGGGTGGTAATCGGTCTCAGGCCATATTCCGGGGTCTGAGTGGCCAGGTGGTGACCCGTCTGCCCCGAGCGGACAAGGCCCAGTCCTTGTATGAGCGGGTCAAGGCGTCGGCGGCGGAGGGCATGAGGCAGGGGCGACCTGAGCCCGAACCCGAGCCCGACAACGACATTGATCTGCAGATTCGCGATACTCGTCCGAAGCCAGACGTTCCGAAGGGTCCGGGTGGCGGCTGATTGGGCGAGTGCCTGACTGGGCCTGAAATTCGATGGAAAACCGTCGAATCCGTGGCCCGATGTGCTTGACTCTTAGCGGGTGCGGCCTAGCATCCCCTCGCCGCCTGAAACAGGCGGCTTTCGACTCTCTGCGGGGCACGAATCCGCTGGGAGGCCCGGCGAACGCGATGCGTTCAAGGGGCATGTCTCTTTGACATCTGGAGATGAACGAGAGTGGCTCTCACTCGCGGTCCCCCAGTCTTCAGCGGGGACCACCGGCGTGTGGGAGCCGAGATCCGAGCATCTCGAGTGTTCGAAAGAAACGGTGAATGGTAGGTTTTGTCAGCCGGTCGCTACGGCGTCCGGTCGGCATGATCAAGCCAATAAGGGCACATGGTGGATGTCTTGGCGTCGGAAGGCGATGAAGGACGTGGGAACCTGCGATAAGCCTCAGGGAGCCGGTAACCAGGCTGTGATCTGAGGATGTCCGAATGGGGCAACCCGGCCCGTTAGGGTCATCTGTTGCTGAATGTATAGGCATCAGAAGCGAACCCGGGGAACTGAAACATCTAAGTACCCGGAGGAAAGGAAATCAACCGAGACTCCGTGAGTAGCGGCGAGCGAAAGCGGATGGTTGTGAGACTTGCGAAGGCGTTGGAATGCGCCGCCGAAGACGGTGAAAGCCCGGTAGCATGAGGTAGCAACTGAGCCCTAGAGTAGGTCCGGTCCCGTGAAACCCGGATTGAATATGGG
>CBDVAM010000137.1:0-8989 GCA_965371965.1 uncultured Phycisphaerales bacterium | reverse complement strand
CAAAGTTGTTCAGAATCTCGCTTGACATTGAACACAGCCGCTCTGTGGTGAATCCTCTTTCGATCAGAGCACTTGTCCGGTCTTCGCACTCGCCTCGCCCACCATCTCACCAAGCCGATCCAGCCCCGCCACCAGATTCTCCACCGGCGGCCCAAAGCTGAACCGCACCATCGACACCAGCGGCGACTCACCCGTGCGACGCTTGTGCGGGTTCACATCAAAGAACTCGCCCGGCACCGTCAACACGCGATGCCCAAATCCCGCACGCATGAACCCCTCGCCCGTGTTCAGCGGCGCAGGCAGATTCGCAACCGAGCCCCACGCGTAGAACGTGCCCTCGGGCGGAGCGGGAAACTCCACGCCCATCGCCGTGAGTTTCTCCACCGTGATCTGCTGCTTCATAGCAAAGTGAGCCGCCATCGCCTGCGTTTCTTGATCCGCACGCCCGGGTTCCAGCGCCACGATCGCGCCGCGCTGGATCGGACGGCTCGGCCCGCCGTCAATAAAACTCCCCGCGGCGGTGATGTTGCGGATCACGTCCTTCGGCCCCAAAGCCCAGCCAATCCGCCAGCCGGGATAGCGGAAACACTTGGTCAGCCCGTCGAAGATCACGATTCCGTCCTCGTCCACGTCCCCGACATAGCGTGCGATGCTCGCCGGCTCGCCGACCACTCCGCCGCGAAACACATAGTGCGAGTAGAACTCGTCCATCAGCAGCGTCGTGTCCCGTGTCCGCGCGATCTCTGCCCACGCCGCCAGCTCGTCGCCCTGGATCACCGCGCCCGTCGGATTGCACGGATTCGAGATCAACACCGCATCGAGTTTTTCGTGCCCGATGCGCGACGTCAGCTCATCGGGCGCGATCCGGAACGCCGTGTCCGCCGTCAGCTCGATATGCACCGGCTCGACCCGCGAGAACGTCGTCAGCATGTCCTCATACGCCGTGTAGTCGGGCGTGAAGTACCCCAATCGTGCCTTGTCGAACGTCGCGGCGGTCCGCGTCAGGCCCGCGCGCCCACCCGGGCACACGCACACGTTCTCCGGCGTGTACTGCGACGCCTTGCCCCTGCGATACAGGCGGTTGTAGTGGGCCGCGATCGCCTCGCGCAGCTCGGGCAGGCCCTCGACGTGCCCATAGGCGTGGTCGTCGGGTCCGAACTCGATCGAGTTGATCCGTGGCGGCCCACCGGGAATCTCCCCGACCTCCGGCTGGCCCTGCCCCAGGTTCGACCATGAGGGGTCGCCCATGCGAAAGCCGACCTTCATGGCCTCGACATTCACATGGATGACGCCCATGAACGGGATGTCACGAAAGCAGGATCGCTCCATCGGGCCCCTCCGAAATCGGCCCGATGTTAGGGACTATTCGCACCCCTGGGCAAACCGATCGAGGTAACCGAAGAAATCGTCGCCATCGCAATCCCCGTCGCCATCGATGTCGCACACGCCAAGGTCGCCAGCGGCGAACGCATCGAGATAGGCGAAGAAATCGTCGGCGTCGATATCGCCGTCACCGTCGATGTCCGCCTGGCAATCGGGCAGCCCGTCGCAGTTCTGGTCGTCGAAGATGGTGTTGTCGATCGTGCCGAAGCCAAGCGTGCTCCGATCCCAGTCGATCGTGTGCTGGTTGAGGATGGCACTGGTCCGCTGCAACTCGGTCTGGCTCGGCTCGTCGCCCGGCTGGTGGATGACGATCCACGCCGTGCGAAAGTGCTTCTGGGCCGCGCTCGAATCGGGGATGCGCCCGCCCGCGGTCGCGATGATGTCCGCGCTGGTGAAGTCCGCGATCTCGCCGAAATGCTGAATCGCGCACTGCGAATCCACCATGTAGCGGAGCTCGGAGTTGCCGGCGTCCATCTCTAATGGCGACACATACCCCATCAGGTACAGGTCCGTGTAGCTCCAGACTCCGCCGAGGATATCGGTGTTGAAGTCTATGGAGTCGCCGTTCCACACCGCCGGATTCTCGCCGACCCACTCGCCGATCTCCATGCCCGAGCCCTGCCCGTCGACCCTGAAGTTCCAGTGGGCCCCGCGCCCGCAGCTCCCGTTGTTGCCCTGCAGCACAAGCCCGTTCGCAAGTGGCGGCAGGAACATCGCGAATCGATGCTCGAACTCCTGCGCAAGAGCCAAACGCGTGAAGTTTGCGTTCGGGCCATCGCCCGGCGCCCACCACGATGTGTTGAGGTTCCACATCATGATGAAGCCCTCGATGTTGTCGCCATTCAGGCCGTTGGCGCCGCGACGGTTGAAGGGGCTCTGCCCGATACCACGGACGTCGTTCTCATAGCCCGCGTAGAAAGCCGCCCCCACCAGATGATGCGGGTCGAAGTTCGTCCAATAGCCGACAAAGTCGTAGTTGTCGCCGTGCTCCGCCATGAGCTCGTTGGCGGCGTCGATCATCAGCGCGAGCATCTCGCCATTGCTGAAGTTGCGGCTCAAGACCCCGTCGGTGTCCTCGTACGCAAAGAACTGCGCGGGTGTGACACAGCTCGGATCGCCCGGCGCCAACGGATTGGGTGGGCGTGCCGGCGGGCGGTCTTTCGTCATGGGGTTCTCGATCTCGCCCCGCGCAACCGCCGCCCACAGCTCGCCCTGCCATTCTCCGGGCGACATGTACCCGCACCAGTCGGGAACATCGCCAAACAACAGCTTGTCATCAGCCGCGACCGCAGACGCAATGCCGCACCCGCCGGCCAAGATCAACGCGCTCATTCTTCTCGACATCAATGCTCCTCCATGTTTGCGGTCCTAAAGCGCAAGATGCCTTGCGCAAGATCTTCCGTCACAGTCTATTGGCAGCCCTGGCTGAACAGCTCCAGGTAGAAGAAGAAGTCCCGAACGTCAATCACCCCGTCCGGCACCCCATACCCCGGGTCGTTCGGATCGTTCGACCCCGTCAGGTCCGCCCGAGCATCGCCGGCGGCGAACAGATCCAGATACCGGAAGAAATCATCCGCGTCCACGTCCCCATCGGGCACGTCATAATCCGGGTCCCCCGGCACGCTCGCCCCGCTCAGATCCGCCGGGCAGAACGCAAACTCGGTCCCAAAGACCCGCAGCTCGAAATCCTCCCAGATATGTGGGTTGCCCGCCACCTCGTCGGCGATGCGAATCGTCCACTCGCCCTCGCTCAACTCACCCCAGTGACGATTGGACGTGAAGATCCATCCCTGATAGCCGTCGGTGAAGTCGTTGCGAGATTCCGCGAACACCGACTCAAACCCGCTCGCCGAGACAAGCCGGATATCAAGGTCGCCCGCGAACCCGCTGGCGCCATCACCACGGATATTCAGCACGAGTTCCACCGACTCGACCGCCAGGCGTTCCTCGATCTCAACGATTTGCACGAGTCCCCCCGGGTCTCCATCGGGAATGCTCGCTTCCAATACCACGACGCCGGAACCCGCCATGGCCTCCTCGCCGACGCCCCTCCAGGCCTCGCTCATCGCGACCGCCGCCGCCGCATCCACCGAGCCGTAGCCGTAGTTGTAATGCACGAGCCGTCCGGAGCCGTTAGCCATCCAGCCCGGGTCCGCCCCGTCCACGATCCTCGCCGAATCCACGAGAATGTGCTGCACGTCCCGCCAGGTCAGCGACGGGTTCGCCTCCAGCATCAGCGCGACCGCCGCCGCCGCGATCGGTGCCGATGCGCTCGTGCCTCCAAACCCGTCGGTATAGTCGCCCGGATCGAAACCGGCGCTCCCCGCCAGATCGGTGGTGAAGATCCCGCGATTCTCCGGGTGCGTGAAGTGCCCGTCGGATGGAGCGCACACGAGCATGGACGAACCGATCTCGTTGAATGCCGCCGAGTCTCCGTCGTCGTCATAGGCCCCCACGGCGATCGTAAATCTGCTCGATGCGAATGGGTCGTAATCGACGCGGTCCACGACATTCTGGTTCGCACCACCATTCCCTGCCGCCCAGACATACACCTCGCCCAGCCCGGCGCGACCGCTCGCAACGCCCTCGCGCAGAGCGTCCCGCTCGATCGGATCGATCCGCCCGAGCCGCCCGTTGTCCGCCGGACCCCACGAGTTGCTCTTGATGTCGTTCAGGTCGTTGCGATACAAGAACGCCGCTGCGGTATCGCTGACGCTAAAGCCTGTGGTGATCGTCGAGAACTCGCTCCCAAAGGCTCCCCCAGCGCCGCCCTCGTCGTTGTTGCCCACCATCGCGATGATGCCCGCAACCGCTGTTGGATGATGATGGAGAAACCGAGCCTCAAGAGACGCCTCGGCGTTGTAGTTTCCGCCCAGATCCGGATGGGTGTGTTCCACGCCATCCTTTTCGACCACTCCAACCACAACCCCGGCACCGGAATACCCCGCCTCCCACGCGGGCACAAAGTTGGCGTCGATCCCGGGATCCTCGAGATTCCGGAAGTGCCACTCCAGTTCCACAAACGGGTCCGTCGGCACGCCCCGCGTCGCACGCGGCCATTCGATATCGATGTGCGCCCAACGCACGCCCTCCATCAATCGCATCGCCCGCGCGAGCGCCAGCGCCTCGCGCACCGATCCGCTGTCGATCAGCAGGTATCCGCCCAGCCCCTCGATCGTCGACGCCGTCGCCCCCGCAGGAATAGCAACCGCCCCCGGATCATCGCACCGCACGATCACCCGACTATTCAGGGTGTGCCCGCGCTCGACGACCTCGCGCCCCGCCTTGTCCACCCCGACAAGCGTCGCCGCGCATCGCAACCCACCGAGACCCGATGCCCGATACACCGCAACGCCCTGGCCCGTCTGGACCGCGATCGTCCGCACCGAAGGCCCGCCCAGCGAGCCCGCCGCGACGCCGGCCAGCACCGCCAGCGCAACGATTCTTTGGTTCAGACCCATCGCAGACCCTCCGTCCACCCCTCACCCAGAATATGCCCGCGCCCATCGCCCTCGCCAACAAACGACCCAAACGCCCTTGTTTTCGGGTTCTGTCTGTAACGCCCGAGAACACCGCTCAGTGTTCGGCGCAAGAAAAGGCCCCGCCTCGTAAACGAGGCGGGGCCTGATTCAACACCTTGAAAAAACGGCTTAGCAGCCCTGCGCGAACAGATCGAGATAGGCGAAGAAATCGTCGGCGTCGCAATCGCCGTCGTCGTCGATGTCGCACACGCCCAGATTCCCGCCCGCGAACGCGTCGAGATAGGCGAAGAAGTCGTCGGCGTCGGCGTCGCCGTCGCCATCGAGGTCCGCGTCGCAGCCGTCGCCGATAAGCGAAACCTCGCTCACGCCGATGTCGTCGATGTACCAGGTGTCATCGCTGCTGCTGCCGGCGGCTTGGAAGCGAACCTTCAACTCGTCGTGGATCGCGTCCCCGCTCAACTCGAACTCAAACAGCGAGTAGTTGTTCTGCGACCCACCCGCAGACGCGATCACGCCGACGGTAATCAGCGACCCAACATTGTTCTCATACTGAATGAGCAGGGCATCGCCGTTCTCGAGATTCCGCTCCTCCATCATGAAGTTCAGGTACAGCGGCACCTGCCCGAATCCTGCCGCGTTCATCGACAACGTCTGGGCACGCTCGCTGCCCGTCAGCTCCAGGCTGAACGGCGCCGACGGCTCGTTCACGCCGTCGGAGTTCACGGCCGCACCAGCGGAAACATCCCCCCACGCCGACGCGTCGAACTCGTCGCACGCAAACGTGTGGAACAAGGGAAGCGAGATGGATGGCGCCGGCGGCACGTTCCCGTTCGCCTCGATCAGCACGTCGTCGATGAACCAATCATCGCCGCCGTCGCTGCCCGCAGCACGCAGGCGGAACTCCACACCGTCATACGACGCCCCGTTGGGGGCAAGGAATCCGAACTGCTGGTATGGCAAGAGGATGTCCTCGCCGGCGATCACACGCCCCATCTCCACGAACCCGCCGCCGTCCTCGAGATACTCAACCACAAGAGCCTCGCAGGTTTCCACCGCGATCTGGGCGGCGAAGAACGACACCACCACGTCCGATGCGCCGTCGGCGAGCAGCGGAGCGGTCGTGATGTGATCGGTCCCATCAAGCACCAACGCCCAGGGACCGCTCGGTTCGCCACCAATGAAGCCGGTGCTCGCACCGTTGCGCCCATCAGGCGGCCATTTCTCTTCATCGATGTCGGAACTCGGGAAGTCGTCAAAGAACGGCAGGTCGAGCGTGCCGTCGTTGATGATGTTCAGGCAACCCCGGAGGTTGCGGAAGTTCGCAATCCGGTTGATCGAGACCGGCGCAAACCGGATCGGAACCCCCAGACCGTTGCACCCATTGATGCTCGAACACATGATATTGCAGGGATTGATTCCGTTGCAGTGCTGCGCACTCCAGTTGTGCCCAAGCTCATGGGCCGTCAACCCCGCCCGGAAGTTCATCGAGCCCGTGAACGTCGTCTCGCTCAGCCCATAGCCCCGCGTCTGGCTGCAGATCACGCTCAAAAACGCGATCCCGATGACCCCGCCGTCGATGTTCTTACCCGTCATCAGATGCGCGATGTCGCGACGCACGTTGCGGTGGAGGCTGTTCCATCGGTTCTGGAACTGGTTGAGCAGCCCGCTCGGATTGGTCGTTGTGTACACCCGCGATGTGCGGATGATGAACTCCGTGATCGTGTATGTGATCTGGATGTCACGCTCATAGGTAAACCGAACCATGTTCATCACGTTCTCAACGTCACTGATCACCGTATTCTCGTTCTGACCACGACGGTTGTAGAGATCGTTGTCGCAGTCGAACGCGATCTCGCAGTTCCACATCGGATCCGCCGGATTGACCTCGCCGCCAGCCTGCTGACCATGATCGTGCATCGGCCCGCCGTCCACCGGACAATGCGCGCCCTCCGGCCATACCTGATCGTCGCCCAGATACACAACGTGCAGGCTCGGATCGTGACCGCCGTCGGCCTCGCTCAGGGGCTGGATAAACCACTTTTCGATGTCCCCGCCCACCGGCAACTCGATCATCACGCTCAGCCCGTCAGACAGCAGCGAGCCCACAACAAGGCTCCCGGGCACGCCGTCGACATACCCCTCGAAGGTCCGCGGCGCGGGGGCATCCACCTCGCGAAGCTCGCCCGTGCCATCATCCAGCAGCACGCGGAAGTCGTCGCTGCGCATCGACACCGGCTCCAGGCTCAGCACCAGATCCCGCCCGCCGATCTCCGCAAACACGTCAAACCCGCCAACCGGCAACTCCGCCGGCAGGACCAACGAATCAACCGCGTAGCGTTCCACGTCGAAATAGTCGCGGATCTTGTCGTCCAGCGGATCTCCCAGAGCCCCGCTCGCACACACCGCTCCGCCCAGCCAAGCCGCTAAAAATCCCTTCATCCTCCGCATGGAAGACTCCTTTGTCTGCTATCCCTGTTGACCCGGAAACACCGCCCACCCGCTGAGCCGGCTGTAACCATCACGAGATGAGCCACAACCTAGCCGAACCCGCCCCAATACTCCACGCAAATGGCCTTTTTTCCCCGGACCTTGCCGATAACCCAAACATCGTCCAACTCCGTCGCCACCCCAATATGGCCCATCGTGCCGCGTTCGCAACCCTTCTGGCCCATGATCCGACCCGCCGGGCATCCGCCCACCAGGTATCGGACGACGACTCGCCCCGATAGCATCGCTGCGTGCCGCCCACCATCCGCCTTCTCCGCCAGCACGGCACGACCGAATCACTCGTGACCGCTGCCATCCAAGCCTTGGGGACAAACGCGGTCTGCCTCAAGCACGACCGCGAGACAAGCGTCTGGCGGGTCCGCGTCCAGGACCAACACCTTGTCGTCAAGCAGTGGCGACTCAACCGACCAAAGCGACGGATGCAAGCCCTCTTTCGAGCAACCCCGGCGTTTCGCCAGTGGGACAACACCCAACTCCTCGAATCGGTCCGCATTCCGACCGCCGCGTGCCTTGCAATCGCACGAGGCCGCAACGAGCAAGGGCCATGCGAGTGGCTCGTGATGGAGTTTGTCGACGGCAAGACCGTCCTCCAGCACCTCGCAGACCGCGACCTGAGCCCTCGCCAGGAGCACCACCTCGCAGAAGCCGTGGGACGCCTCATCGGCGAATACGACCTCAACGAACTCCGGAATCGAGATACCAAGCCGTCGAATCTCATCGTGCGCGACCTGCCGCCCGACGCGAATCGCGCCGACGACGGACCTCGAGCGGTTGATTGGCTTGTGGTGATCGATCCAGACCTCAAGCACCCAGGCCGCGGCAAGAAGCACCCGCTGCTCAGTTCGCTCGCCGAGTGCGTCGGCACCGGCTGCCTCCCGCGACGAACGGTCCTGATGCGCGTGCTCTGGGCGATCGAGCAGCGCCGTGCCGAGACCCTCGCCGAGGACGGGTATTCCCCCGACGCAGGCCGCCACCGGACACTGCGGCGCTCGGCCTGGCGGGCCCTCACCGAACAACTCGCCCGCCACGGCGACCCCACGCCAAAGATCAACCCGCTCGACCCCACCCGTCCCTCCGACTGAGGCTCTGAGCGGTCGGTGTCCTGAATCTGTCGATACACCAAACCCCACTCGAACGACACAACAGCGTCTTGATTCTCCGCGGCATTGCGGCGCTGGGATCCTCGCGGGGATGCCAGGCCCTCGAGACGTATTGTGGCGCCCCGGGGCAAGAACGAGCTTTCAACGATCGTGAAACCCTGTAAGCGCATTCGCATTGCGACCCACGTGTTCGTACCGCGAGTATCTTCCCCGCCCGACTCAAGAAAAACCAAGACCGTGATTTTTCGGGTGCCGCACGCGATCGACACCATTAGAATGAAGACGGGGTTTACAGGAAGCCACCAAATGGGAAATACCTCTCGCTGCATTCTCGCCTGGGTTGGCATCATCTCAATCGCTGCGAACTCTCGCGCACTTTCGCAGCCCGCGTTCATCCCTCTGGGAGATCTTCCAGGTGGCGACCTCCGTTCATCGGCATTTGGCGTCAGTGGCGATGGTCGGGTCGTTGTCGGGCGAAGCATTTCGGCAGACGGATTCGAGGCGTTTCGCTGGACG
>CBDVAM010000136.1:0-9013 GCA_965371965.1 uncultured Phycisphaerales bacterium | reverse complement strand
ATCCACATGGACCTGGATGGGCTGATGCGCGTGGTCGCGGGTGTGCGCGAGTAGTGGCCCTGGCGCGAGCCTGGGCTCTTTGTGTGCCTGTAGCACCCGTGGCGCTTGAGGACGAAAAGCCCAGGCTTGCGCCAGGGCCTTCTTTGTTGCTAGACGAAGAGCCCAGGCTTGCGCCAGGGCCTCTACCAGGGCCTCTATTAGGATTTACGCGTCCGGCGGCGGAGCACCCACGGCCTTGCGGACCTCTTCGATCATCTTCTCGACCGCGAAGGGCTTGAAAAGCACCGCCTGGAGGCCCTCGTCGCTGGCGCGGACGATCGAGTGGTGCGGGTCGTAGCCGAAGCCGGTCATGAGGATCACCGGCACCTTGGAGACCGCGCGCCGGGCCGCGTGGAAGACCTCGTAACCGTTGCGGTCGGGCATTTTAATATCACTGATGACCAGGTCGATCGGCTCGTCGAGGTTCTCGAGGGCTTCGATGGCGCCCGAGCCGTTCTCACACAGCAGCACGGCGCAGCCGCGGTGGCGGAGCACATCGCCCAGGACGCGTCGGATCTTCTGCTCGTCGTCTGCGATGAGGATGCGTTTGCCGATGAGCCCGGGCTCGGGGCCTCGGTGCTGCATCGCGCGTTCGACGCCCAGGAGCGACTGTGGCCCGCTGGCGGCCTCGCGGACGCGCGAGCGGATGGCCTCGACGTCCTGCTTGATCCGGCGGAGGTGGGCGAGGCTCTTGGGATCTTTAGCGGCCTGCTCGGCGATCATGGCCTCGGCCTCGGCGAAGATGTCCTCTAATGGCTCGGTCAGTTCGCCCTCGACCCGCCCGCACGCCGTGGCGTTGGTCACCGAGCGCTCCACGACGAGCAGCTCGAGAAAATGCAGCGTCATGGCGATGTGACGGGCAAATATCTCGGCGAACCGCATGTCCTCGTCGCTGAACGCGTCGGGACGGGTGCTCTCGATATCCATGATCCCGATCACCCGATCGTGCAGACGCAGCGGGACGGTCAGCGAGCTGCTGGCGCCCTCCATCCCCGGCAGGAACAGCGAATCCGTCTCGGTGTTCGAGCAGATGTAGCTCTTGCCGGTGGACGCGACCCACCCGCTGACGCCGCTGCCGGTTTCCTCGGCGAAGAGGTTGAAGTCGGCGACGGCGTCGGGGATGCCGCGGGTGATGACGGTCTCGAGCTTGCCCGCGGACTGATCGACCAGGCGGATGGTGAAGTTGTCGAAGTGGAGCAGGTCGTGCATGGAACGAACAATCTTGTCCTCGACCAGGCGGAGGCGCTCGATCACGTTCATCTCGCGGATCTGGTTGGCGTCGAGCCTCAGGAGTTCGTCGCCCGCACGATTCAGCGCGACGACCTTCTGCTGGTAGCGGCGCTCCGCAGAAACGTCGGTGGCCACGACGATCAGGCGGGGGCCGTCGGCGGCGGGCACGCGCGAGATCTTCGCGGACCAGGCCCGCCCGCCGGTCGTGGCGATCTCTTCGGTGGTGCTGGCGAACTGGTCATCGGCGTCGAGCAACTCGACGCACCGCTTGCGGATCTTGGATTTCGCCTCGCGGGGAAGCTCGCGATACGGCTGGTTGCACCACAGGGACTTGCCATCGCGGTCGGCGACGCAGATCGCGTCACGCACATGCTCGAGGACGATCGCGAGATCCGCGGACTCACTGAGGATCCCGAACTGGTGCGGATCGGCGACAATGGCGTCGGCCTCGGAGATATCCTGGCTCTCCAGGAGCTCGAAATCCGGGCCCAGGGCTTCGCGCAGGGCGGCCAGCGGGAGATCGATCCCCCCCAGCACCAAGAGCTTTCGGCGCGTGTGAGCAGTCATGGACGCCGAGGACCTCCGCTCTCCCTCTGCAGGAGAGTGTACACGAGTGTCGATGGGAGGCGAGCGTTGTATAGACTGACCCATCGTTCTTTGAGAGGTATCGGCTCTCGGGGGCGATTGCTGGATCCCATGGATGGGCATGATCTCAGTCCGAGAAGTTCATAAATCATTTGGCCGCGTTCGAGCGGTCCGGGGCGTCAGTTTTGACATCAATGCCGGACAGGTAACGGGGTTGCTGGGACCGAACGGCGCTGGCAAGAGCACCACGATTCGCATGATCACCTCGTATATGCCCCCGGATCGGGGTCGTGTGGAAGTCTGCGGGTTTGACACACAGAGCGATTCGCTCGCCGTGCGTGATCGGATCGGCTATTTGCCCGAAGACGCACCTAGTTATCCGGAAATGAGCGTGGAGTCGTTTTTGCGCTTCCGGGCCGGGCTTTATGGGATGCGCGGGCGCAGCGCCAAGATCGCCGGCGAGCACGCCATGGACCGCTGCTGGCTCCAGGATGTCCGCAAACGCCGGATCGGGCACCTGTCCAAGGGCTATCGCCAGCGGGTCGGGTTGGCGTCGGCGATCGTTCATAATCCCAAGGTCGTCATACTGGATGAACCGACCAACGGGCTCGATCCTTCCCAGATTCTTGAGGTCCGCAAGCTCGTCCGCGAGCTGGCGATAGAAAAAGCGGTGCTGGTCAGCTCGCACATCCTGGCCGAGGTCGAGAGGACGTGCGATCGCGTGGTCATTATCGCCAGGGGCAAGGTGAAGGCCGACGGCGGCCCCAAGGAGCTGCTCGGGCCGCTGGCCGCGGACGTGAGCTATCGCGTGGCGTGCGAGCGCCAGAACCGCGACACGCCCGAGGCGTTCGAGGCCGCCCTGCGATCGGTCGAGGGCGTGGGCAAGATCGCTTTGAACGAGGACCGCCCAGGCTGGGTCTGCGCGGAGATCAAGCCGGCACCGGGGGCCACGGACCTGCGACCGGCGATCGGGGCCGCGCTGAGTAAGCGACAGCTCATCGTCTGCGAGCTGTGGCGTGAGAAGCCGAGGCTGGAGACCCTGTTCCTGCGGAGTGTCCAGGAGGATGAGACGTGAAGGCTGGGCTCTCGGTCACGCTTGCGATCGCCCGGCGGGAATGCGGGTCGTTCTTCCGCCTGCCCGTTGGGTGGGTCGTGATCGCGTTGTTCCTGCTGGTCAGTGCCGGGACATTCTGGCGGGTGGCGATCACGCCGGGCGAGATCGCCTCGATGCGCGACTTCTTCCAGTTCACGACGTTCCTGCTGATCGTGATCGCGCCGGCGATCTCGATGCGTCTGTTCAGCGAGGAGATGCGGACGCGCAGCCTGGAATCGCTCATGACCGCCCCCGTGAGCGACACGGGGCTCATCGCGGGCAAGTTTCTGGGGTCTGTGCTGTTCCTGCTGCTCATGCTCGCGCCGACGGGCGTGTATGTCGTGCTGCTGTTCATGCTCGCCGACCCTGCGCCGGATCTGGGGCCGATCGTCGCGGGATATCTCAGCCTCATGCTCGTCGGCTGCCTGTATCTGGCGATCGGCACGCTGGGCTCGACCATGACCTCCAGCCAGACGCTGGCGTTTCTCGGCACGTTCATGGGGCTGCTGGTCCTCCTGCTGGTGCCGGCGATGGCGATCGACCATGTGCCGAGTTGGGCGGCGGGCACGCTGGGCGAGATCAGCGTCATCCGGCGGGTCGACGACTTCGGCAAGGGCGTGGTCGATCTCGCCCACGTCGTGTTCTTTGTGAGCGGGTCGATCCTGTTCCTGGTCCTCGCGTATCTGTCGATCAACTCGCGGAGGTGGCGATGAGCGACCCAAAGAAAAAAACCCGCCCGGTCAACGCCACGGGCAGGCGGATCCGTCTGGGCCTGCTCGGATCGGTCTTCCTGCTCAGCGTGCTCGCCTCGGTCGTGCTCGCCAATGTGATCGCCGCTCGCGTGCCGACGCGGATCGATGTCACGAGCCTGGGCATCCACGAGCTCAGCCCGCGGACTCGGTCGATCCTCGACGCGCTCGACGCAGAGCACGAGATCGTGCTGGCCGGGCCATGGTCGGACCCGGCTGGGCGAGCCGGGCTCGAGCCGCGCGTGGTCCGCCAGGTGATCGACACCTTGAACGAGATCGGCCAACAGAGCAAGGACCTTCGCGTGACGGTGATCGACACGCTCACAGAGTCGGGCAACGCCCGGTTCGCCGACACGCTTGAGAGGCTCGTCGAGCGCGACCGTTCCCTGCTTGATGCCCACGAGCGGGCATTGCAAGACGGGATCGAGGCGATAGACCGGGCCGCGACGCGCCTGGGGCAGTTGCAGACCGCCCTCGCGGCGCTGGCAGAGGGGGCGAGTGACGGCTCGGACGCGTCGAATCAGGTCCAGGGCGTGCTTGTCAACTTGGGCCTGGGGGTGGCGCAGTTGAGCGGGGATCTGTCGCAGCGCCGCGACGCCGCGCAGACGGCCCTGGAGACCCCCGCATTCGCAGGCGGGGTCGGCCAGCTCGATGAGTCTGAACGCATCGTGGAGGCGGCCCTGTCACGGATCGTGCGCGAGCTGGAGGCGCTCGGGACGACGCTGCGGTCGATCGCGACCGACGCCGGCACGCCCGCTATGCTCGGCGATCGCCTTCCACCGCTGGCGAGTACGGTGGATTCGTGGCGCGACGATGTTGCGCGATCCAAAGACACAATCAGCCTGATCAAGCGATCCGACGTGATGCGGATCGCTCGCGCGCTGGAGCAGGCCAGCGTGGCCCTGGTGATCGGGCCGGACGGTCTGACGGCGATCGCGATGGACTCGCTGTTCCCGGCGGTGCGGGCGAGCGAGCAGGGCGAGGGCCTCATCGCCGACCTTCGCGGGCATACCGAGAGCGTCGTCACGCTCGCGCTGGTGGCCCTGGCCCAGCCCAACGCACCGATCGTCGTATTTCTCCACGGCAACCCCGCGGCGAACCTGTTCGAGTCCGGCGCGATCGAGAACCTCCGGCGAGAGCTGGCCTCGCGCCGGATCGATTCGGTCGAGTGGGCGGTCGTCGTTGATCGCAATCGCCCGAGCCTCGCCGAGCTCGACCCCACGGGCACCCGCCCGGTCGTGTATGTCGTCATCGCGACCGACGCGAGCGTGACGATGGGCGACGACCCGGCGCTCTCGGGGCCGAGCCGGACGCGGACTCTTGCGAACACTGTCGGCGATTTGATCGACGACGGAGCCTCGGTCCTGCTGAGCCTGATGCCTTCGCTGGCGGGGGTGAACGGGGGCGAGGACGAGCTGGCGCAGGTTGTCAAGCCGTTCGGATTGCACGCGATCAACACGACGCCGATCCTGTTCGAGGCTCGCGGTGCCGACGGTCGCGTGGTCCAGGCGATCGCCACCGTGCTTCGCGCCGATGCGCCAGGGGCGATCGCGCAGTCCCTGGGCACGCTGCCGACGTCGTTGCGATGGGCGACGCCGATCGAGCGCATGAAGGACGCCGACGAGTCGCTCGTGCAGCCGATCCTGGAGATCGATGCTGAGAACGCTTGGGCCGAGAGCGAGTTTCAATCGGTCTGGGCGCAGCGCGCCGGAGGGTCCGTGGCATGGCAGGGCGAGGGATTGCCGAGACCCTCGGGGATGCAGGACGATATCGAGGGTCCGTGGCAGGTCGCGTGGATGGCCACCCGCCCCAATGCCGACGGCGGCACCCAGCGCCTCGTCGTGGTCGGCGCCAACGGCTGGTTCTTCGATTCCCAACGCGCCGGCACCACGCGCATCCAAGGCGTCACCGTCGCCCAGAACCCGGGCAACGCACAGCTCTTCGAGTCCAGCCTCCTCTGGCTCAGCCGCCAGGACGAACTCATCGCCCAGGGTCCCTCGGCACGGTCGGTCGCACGCATCGGTGAGATATCGCAGGGCAAGCAGAAGGCGATCGCGTGGGGCCTGATCGCCGGGATGCCGCTGGGCGTGCTGCTTCTAGGCTTGTTCTGGCGTCTTGTTCGCGGATAGCGAGAGTCGAGCGTGCGACCATCTGCCTTGCACTCAAGGCGATGGTGGCAATTCCATCATGACGGAGGAGTCTCCGGCTCGCGCCGATACGGGTGCCCGCATTCGGGGCAACGCCAGTGGGCCTCGGTCTGCCCGCACAGGTCGTAGCCGCAGCGCCCGCAATGACCCAGCGGCGGGTTCCGCGGCAGCACGCTGATGTACAGCCCGACGCCGCCGACGAGGTACATGTAGGGGATCAGCATCGTCCGCAGCACCGGCGTAAAGATGCGCCCCTCGGTCATGATTCCGATACGCCGGTGGACCTCGATGATCGCCATCATGCCCAGCGTGCCAAGTGCCGCGGCGACAAAGCTCGCCCATCGCCTGCGAAAGACCGCACACGGCCACCAGACCAGCATCGCATAGCCGACGAAAAAGGGGATCACGGGCGGCAGACCTCCGGCGTCCGAAGCATACCGCCTCGCGATGCTGATCGGTTGCGGGGGTGGCGAAGATACCCGGAGATTCGCGGGCGAGATTCAGTCGAAGGGCCAGCCTCGGCTGCCGCCGAGGTTGGCAGGAGGGCTTGTATCAGGTAATGTCGATCTTGAACTTGAAGTAGTCGTCTTCCCAACTCACATCGGGGCAATCAACGGGGCAATCATCGACCAGGTCGCACTTGAGCTTGCCCGTGACCGGCGCGATCCGATACTCCATCTCGTCCTCGAAGGCGTTGCCGACCGTCGGCTTGACGCGAATCTCGCGGACGAGTCCCGTATGCGTCGTCGCCCCGTCAACGACGAAATCGTCCGACACGTTCTCCCAGTCGCCGCCTGTAATGGGGCGCTTGTCGACGGTCACGACGCCGGCAACGGGCAAGCCGACCCGATGGACCGGCTCGTAGTGGAAGATTTCGACCTGCGTCGGAATGGCTACAGTGACCGTCGAGTCATAGTCGGGCTCGGATTCGGTCTTGTGGAAGTCGAACCGAGCCTCCCCGACCGCCCCGCCGCCGAGGTTCGAAGCAAGCTGCGTATAGCGAGGCTCGGGGCTCAGCGTCGTGCTCCCGACCGTCACATTCCCGATCCAGGTGCCCGCACCATCGCCGGCATTGATGATGATCTGACCAATGAGTCCATCGGTGCCGAGCGTGATGGAGCCGGCGCTCGCGAGTGAGCCCTCGATTCGGATCAGTATCTCATCCCTGAGATCCTCCGTAATATCGATGTCGCCGGTCAAGTTGCCCCCGACCTCAATTGGCACCGCAACGAATCCGGCAAAGTCGAGATTGGCCTTCAGGTGGCCCGCGATACTGATACCCGCGTCTGACTCTCCGAAGCTCACCAGCCTGTTCGTATCGAGCGATCCGGTAAAATCGCCATTGCTGCTCACGCCCGTTGTCTTGATTTGCTTCGTGCTGAACGCTACAGGTGTCGTGATGTCGGCATGGATTTCGTCTGCAACAATACTCTTCAGGCTGTTCCCCACGCTGATCGTGCTTCTGTTGGCGACGGTGCCAATAGAGCCCTCAACGGCCAACCGAGTAATATCTCCAAAGTTGACCAGCACATCACCCAGAACATCACCTCCGACATCCATCGAGATCAGCGTGGACGGCCCCCCGCCATTTCGTTCAATGAGATTGATGTCGCCTGTGATGTCACCCTGAATGTTTGTGCCAAGAATCGTATTCAGTCGGATGCTTGCCACGTCGTTGAGCACGTTGGCCTTGCGTAAGATCACGGTCGCCGTGCTTGTGAAAGAGTTGATATCCTCTACGGAATCTAGCCCATTCGTAGGAATCAGCCCTTCAATCTCGATAAAGACAATCTGCGGCACATTGGCCGTGATGAGCACATCTTCAAGCTCATCAAACGTGCCACCCTTGATTGTAAACGTCGTTGGCTGAGCAGTAACCGTAGTCGAGAGTTCGACTCTATACCTCCCGTCGCCGAGTAAGGTTACTGTGGCGGAAGTGCCTCCCGTAGGGACCCTCGACACTGTGACAGTGGCGTTTGCCACCGAGATCAGGCTGGCGAAGATCCAGATTACAACAATACTGCCCCTTCTCATGCTTTTCTCCTTCTTCTCAATGCGAGAGTTCCACAAACCCCCATGATGACCGCCGAACTCGGAGCGGGTATCGATGCCAATCGAAGCCCGTGACCAGAAGACCTGGGACTATTAATGCTGATCGTGTCTATCCGATCCTCATGGAAGAAGAACTCTTGGAGCTCAAACCACGATCCCTGCCACACTCGCGAATCCGAGATCAAGTCTTCCGTCCGCTCTTCATGCCACTCGCTCACGCCGCCCGAGCCATCGAGCAAACCCCATGGGCTCTGGCTCTCGGGAAACAGCCCGGACGGGTAGTAGTTCAGGTAGGACTGTAAATCGTCACCGCCGTACCCTAGAAGCCCGGCATTGGTCTCGCCCCCCTGGTCTAGCGGCGCAGAGATGAGATCCTCATTGCCGGAGTCCGGCATGAGCCAATACCCGCCCTTGCCCTCGCCGTCACGGTTCGGATCCCAGTACATCCCCTTGGCCCACTCGTCCATCGTGGGGATCCAGAACTTCGCGCCGGGGTTGTGTCTCGGCTGATCGGTCGGATTGCCGAACTCGTCCTCGCCGCCGAAGGTCGAGGTGTCGTACACCCCGTTCTCGAACGCCCACTGCTCCATGGCCTTGTCGTTGTGCAGCCAGTTGGTGTACCTCGCCGCGTGATACCAGCCCATGTTCGCGGGGAATAGCTCGGCACCGTCGAACACGATGTAGTAGTTTGGATCGACGCCCGGCCCCGCATTCGGGTTGCGCGGCTGGATCCAGTCGCCCGTAAAATCCGGGTTACCCGCACGCTCCGTGCGGTACGGCCAGTAGGCCTCGACATACTCGAACCACTGCCCGACTGAGACCTCGGTCTGGCTCAGGCGGTACTTGTAGTCCACCGCGCCAATCTCGAGCGGCCCAAGGAAGACAAACTCCTTTTCTGTCGCCGGGGGATTGCCCGGGTCGCCGATGGTCATCCAGGTGAAGTCATAATCCTGGGCCATCGACGCCGAGCAAGCCATCGCCACAGCCGGAATCACCATCCATCGCCTCATCAAGCACCTCATCAAGCACCTCGCTTCCATGCTGAGTTCACTCTACCATACATCCCCCCCCCCCCCCCCCCGGGAAGGGGGGGGGGCCCGTGTGGTTTAAGATGGCCG
>CBDVAM010000135.1:0-9059 GCA_965371965.1 uncultured Phycisphaerales bacterium | reverse complement strand
ACCATCAAGCCCAGGCTTGCGCCAGGGCCTCCATTATTCACCCAATCGTCACCACTCGAGCCGTGAGCCCAAGCTGCGCGTCCACCTTCTCCCCCCTCGCCACCGAATCCTCCCCCGCCATCACCGCCATCCCATAATCAAACGGCAACGCATCGCGCAATCCCACGGCGTTGGCGACCCTCGCGATCCCCGCCGCCACCGTGTGCGGCACCGCCACCATCGCCAGGTTCTTCGCCAGCGGCGTCGATTCCTTGATCTTCTCAAGAATCTCGGGCATCGTCATCGTCTCGGGCCCGACGAGGTGGTACAGCTCGCCGACGGCGTCCTCGCGCACCAGGCTCTCGCCGACTGCCCTCGCCACATCTTCGACCGCCACCGGTTGGATCTTCGCGTCTTCGAGCTTCGCCAGGCCCGGAATCGGCGGCCCGGCGACGTGCCTGCGAAAATACGGCACAAACAAGTGCGGGATCTCCTTGCCCGTGATCCACCCGCGGGCCATCCGCACGAACTCCGAGCCCTCGCCGAGGATCATGCTCGGGCGCAGGATCGTCCACCCCAGCCCGCTGGCTCGCAGCAGCATCTCCGCCTCGAACTTGCTGCGGTAGTAGGGCGTCGGTGCCTCCTCGCGGACGCCCAGGGCCGAGATATGCACGAATCGATCGATGCCCGATTCCTTGCAGGCCTCGATCAGCCGCCCGGTCGTGCGGACGTGGATGCGCTCGAACGTCTGCCCGCCCGCCATCTCGCGGATGATGCCCACGCAGTTGACCAGCGCGTCGCAACCCTCGCACAGGCGACCCAAGGCCTCGCGATCGAACGCGTCACCCGTGACGACCTTGAGCGAGTCGCCGGCGTTCGCGGTATCGAGCACGTCGCTGGCCTTGTCGACGTCGCGAGCCAACGCCCGCACGCGCCATCCCCGCCCCAGCAGCTCGCGCACGACGTGCCGACCCACGAATCCCGTCGAGCCCGCCACCGCGATCGTCTTTTCAGCCATCAAACGCTCCCATCTCGCCCGCCCCTGCTCCACGCAACCATTGGTGTGGGAACAATCGCCCGAGCGAGCATCGTTGTCCGTGCTGTGCACAGACCCATAGAGAAGCCCCATCGTAAGCCCCGCCCATGCCCCTGACAGCCCAGAACATCGCCTTCGCATTCGATCGACCCGTCCTCGCGGGCGTCTCGCTGAGAATCGAGCCCGGCGAGATCGTCGCCATCCTCGGACCCAACGGCGTGGGCAAGACCACGCTCCTCCGCCTGCTCGCGGGCGTTCTCAGGCCCGATTCGGGCTCGATCGAGTTGGATGGTCAGCCCGTCGCGTCGATCCCGCCTCGCCAGCGATCATCACGGATCGTTTCGATCGCCCAGCATCCCGAGGTCGCCTTCAGCTTCTCGGTGCGTCAGGTCGTCGCCCTGGGTGCCTACACCCGCGTCGCCTCGAAGACTTGCGAGATTGCCCAGCGTGCCCTTGAGACTGTCGATCTCGCCGACCGGGCCCGTGAGCCCTTCGCGGCACTCAGCGCCGGGCAGCGCCAACGGGCCGCCCTCGCCCGAGCCCTGGTCCAGTTCGAGGGGTCCAAAGGGGCCTATCTCCTCGCCGACGAGCCATTTAGCGCCATGGACCCGCGTTTCACGGTCGCCTCGATGGACATTGTCAGGTCGCTGAGGGATCGCGGCGTGGGTGTCGCGATCGTGCTGCACGATCTGGCGCTCGCCGGTCGCCTCGCCGATCAGGGCGTTCTCCTGAGAGAATCGGGCGAGATCGCCAGGCAGGGGCCTATTTCGGATGTCCTGGACCGCAATACGCTCCGCGGGGTCTTCGGCGTGGATTTCACGATCATCGAAGGCCCCGACGGGCCGCTGATGGCTCCAGGGGTGTTGAGCCGAGTAGAATCCTGAGTATGGGTAGCGGCTGGATCAACATCCTGATCTTTGTGCTGGTGATCGGTGCGCCGGCGATCGGCACGATCTGGAAGAAGCTCGAAGAGAAGAAAGAGCAGCGTCAGATCGAGGGCCAGCGTCAGCGATTGCGCGAAGACAATCTGCGCACCGGTCGGGTGCAGACGCTCCAGAGCAGGCCGGCCGAGCCCGCACGCTCGTCGAGTGGCGGCGACATCGACGCCCAGCGCCGAACCCGCCTGGAAGAACTCCGTCGCAGACAGCAGGAGCGCCTCCGCCAGGCGGCGCAGGCCAGGCCTCGAACCCAGCAGGCCCAGGTCAGTTCGGTTCCCGCGCCGGGCACGGGGCAGAGTGCGGGTCGCGCTGCTCCGGGACGTACCCGCCCGGTGATCCAGCCCAAGGTTGGGCCTAGACGCACGGTTCCGACGCGCACGCCCCCGACGCGCACGCAGCAATCCCGCCCGCCGACTCAGCGCACTGCAAGGCCACAGCAATCTCGCCCCGCGACGCCTCATCTGACGAGAGTCGCCAAGCTCCCGTCCGAGCGGGCCAAACTTCCTTCCGAGTTACGCATGGAGGGGGCGGCAGGTCGGCGCGTCAAACGGAGTTCGCCTCTGAAGGTCTCGCCCGCCTCGACGCCCGGCGATCCGCTCCAGGGAACGGCACGTGCCAAGGTCTTCGGGACCGATCGGCCGACCATCACCGACCTTCGTCGGGCGGTTTTGCTCCGAGAGATCTTCGATCTGCCGGTGTCGATGCGTGAGAAGCCACCCGGCTCGTTCTGATCCGGAGTCGTCATGACCAGATACGCCGCCGCGCTCGCGCTCATGCTGCCCCTCGTCGGATGCACGGGGATCCAGAGCGCGACCCCAGGCGCACGAACGCTATCCGAGACCTTTGCCCCGCCGACTCCCACCGAGGCCGCCCTCATGGCCATGGACACCGAGAACGCGGACAACCGGTTCCGCGGCACGATGCTCCTGGCCAACGCGCCGTGGGGCGGGGGAGACGTGTATCTGCGCATGTACGAGGACTACGCAAACGAGGAGTCCCCAAACGTGCGAGCCGCGGCGATCCGAGCGCTCGGCAACCACGGCGACCCGAGCCACGTCGAACTCATCGTGGCGAGCCTGTCGCACGAAGATCCGCTTGTCCGCTTGGAGGCCGTGCAGGCGTTGCAGCGCTTGCACAACCCCGCCGCGATCGGACCCTTGGTCGCCCGTTTGAATCCCGACCTCGAGGAGGAGGTGGACATCCGCGCCGACGCGGCCAACGCGCTGGGGCAGTACGCCTCTCGCGAGGTTGTGCAGAATCTGATCGCCGCCATCGACGACCGCTCGCTGAGCGTGAATCACAACGCGCTGCTCTCGCTCCGCACGCTCACGGGCGAGGACTTCGCCCTGGATCGTGCCAAATGGCAGGAGTGGTTCACAGCCACGCGCGAACCCTTCGAGGGCCAGACCGCCTACATCTATCCCGTCTTCTATCGCGACAAGCGCTGGATCGAGTACATCCCCTTCTTCCCGCCCCCGCCCAACGAAGAGCCTCGCTCGCCCGTCGGCATGCCCGAGATCGGGTCCGAGAATCTCTAGCCAGTCTCCGTCGTCAGGGGTAGATAGCGACCAACCGGGCGGTGCATCCGATGGTGCGTGACGTGCGTGCGATCGTGGTCACTCTCGCCCCCCGGGTTGCCGATACCCACCACCATGCGCCTCATCCTCCGAGACACGATTGAGATCGACCAGGCCCAGCCCGAGATGACCCCGGGGCACGCCGAGGCGGTGGTCCGTCCCACCCGCCTGGCGATCGACGCGCTCGATCTGGTCTCGGCGAGCGATGGGCAAGAGCGGGTCCTGGGGGCGCACGCCGTCGCCATCGTCGAGCAGGCCCGCGATGATGCGCTGGTGTCACAACGCGTCATGGTTCGCCCGATCGTCTCCTGCGGCGAGTGCGATCTGTGCCTGCGGGGCCTGCGCGAGCACTGCCGCGACCGCCAACTCCTGGGCATTACCCGCGACGGGTGCCACCAGTCGACGCTGTGCGTGCCTCTGGCCAACCTAGTACCCATTCCTGAGGGCCTGGGCGACGACGACGCGATCTTCGCGCCGATGGTCGCCCGTGCGATCCACGCCGCGACGCGATTGCGCGTCGAGGCCCGCCCCTACGTCACCGTTCTCGGCGACGACGCCCAGGCGCTCATCTGCGCCCAGCACATGACCCGCCTGAATGCCTCGGTCCGCGTGATCGGCGAGCAACCCAGGAGATTCCAGCTCTGCGAGAAGTGGCAGGTCAAGCACCGCCACGCCGACGAGATCGGGCGGCGCGCCGACCAGGACGTCGTCATCATCTCTCGCGGCGTCGGCGGGGCGCTCGACCTGGCCCTCCGACTCATCCGCCCGCGCGGCAAGGTCGTGCTCTTGCCCGGCGCGATCGCCAGCGAGTTCGACGCCCGCCCGATCATCCGCATCGAGGCCGAACTCGTCGGCGTCGAGACCGGTCCCATCGACGAGGCCCTGGATCTGCTCGCCCGTGGCGGGTTCGACACCGCGAGCCTGGTCGAACGGCGCATGTCTCTAGCCCATGGCCCCGAGGCCTACCGCCTCGCCGCCCAGCCCGATGCGCTGCATGTGCTCATGGACGCGGCGTAGCCAGATCGGGCAACCGGTGGCGTCGTCAAGCGAATCTTCGAGCGCAGGCCTTGACCAGCGGGGCGTGGCCTTCGTCGCAAAGCCTCCTCAGACCGCGCCACCATCCAACTCTCAGAACGCATCCACAACTCTGCCCAGGACCAGCCCTACCAGCACGACGCACAGGACGATCCGATACACGCCGAACACAGCCAGCCCGTGGTTGTTCAAGAAGCTGACCAGCCAGCGCACCGCGATCGCCGCGGAAATCGTCGCGACTACAAGCCCCAGCGCAATCGGCAGCACGCCGAGCTGCTCGAACATGTTGGGCACGCCGTTGTCGTGCGATTCCTTCAGGTTCTGAAACAGCTTGTACACCGTCGCGCCGCCCAACGTGGGCAGGCCCAAGAGGAAGCTGAACTCGGCGGCCTGCTTGGGCCTGAGCCCCACGAGCACGCCGCCGGTGATCGTCATCATGCTCCTGCTGGTCCCGGGCCACATCGCGATGACCTGAAGAAACCCGATGATGAGCGCGTGCTTCCAGGTGAGCTGCTCGATCTCGATGCCGCGCCCGGGCTCGACGAGATGGTGTTCCTGGGAATCCGGGTCCGACGAATGGAGCGCTTCGCCGCGCTTGCGCAGGCGTTCGACGACGATCATGAAGACCCCGCCGACAAACAGCGCCCCCGCAACCGGCCACAGCGAGAAGAGATTGGACCCGATGAACTCGTCGAGCAAGTAGCCAATACCGGCGGCGGGCAGGAACGCGATGATGATGTTGATCGCCAGGCGGCGTCCGTCTCGGTCCTTGCCCAGCAAGCCGAGGATCATCTGCTTGACGCGTGCCCAATACAGACTCAGCACCGCGAGGATCGCGCCGCCCTGGATCACGAAGTTGAACGCGTCGATCGCCGACTTCTGCGCGGGCTCGGTCAGTCCCATCAGCCCGCTGACGATGATCAGATGCCCGGTCGAGCTGACCGGCAGGTACTCGGTGATCCCCTCGACCAGCCCCAGGATAATCGCCTGCCACCACTCCATTATCTAACACGGAGGGCCACGGAGGGCCACGGAGTAAGAAGGCGCCGATGATATCTGCCGCAAGAACCCATACCGTTTTGCTCTCCTGTGGCCCTCCCGTGGCCCTCCGTGTTTCAATCCCAGAGTAGAGTCTCGCCGATGGCGTCGCCCGACCTGAACCTGATCCGGATCGAGAATCTCACCGATCCGCGTCTCGAGCCCTATGCCAACCAGTCCGACGCCTGGCTCAAGGCTCGCCACAACCCAGATCGGGTCGGCGGGGTGGATGCCTTGACCACCGCCGGCAGGTTCATGGGCGAGGGCACGCTCGTCGTCGAACAGTTGCTGGCGTCGGACTACGAAATCGAGTCCATACTCGTCGCCGGCGATCGGATCGAGCGCCTTGCCGGTCTGCTGGCACGCAGCGAGCCCTCCGTTCCCATCTACGTCATCGATCCCGAGACCATGGACACCCTCGTCGGTTTCAAGATCCATCGCGGCCTGCTCGCCTGCGGCATCCGCGGTACTCCCAAGGACCCCGACCAGCTCATCGGCGATGCGTCGGTCCTCGTCGTTATGGAGGACCTCGCCAACCACGACAACGTCGGCGGGATTTTCCGCTCGCTCGCCGGGCTCATCGGGCCCACGGGCGGGGTATTGCTCAACGATCGCACCTGCGACCCGCTCTATCGCAAGGCCATCCGCGTCTCGATGGGGCACGTCCTGCGACTGGCGTTCGCAGAGACAGACACCTGGCATGACGGTGGCATCGAACGCCTCGGCGATGGCGGGCGAACCTCGATCGCCCTGACCCCGGACCGCGACGCCCTGGACCTGCGCGACCTCGATCCAGCCCGGATCGATCGCCCGGCGATCCTGGTCGGTGCGGAAGGCCCCGGCCTGCGTGCCGCCACGATCGATAAAGCGGACATTCGAGTCCGAATCCCGATGGCGGCGGGCGTGGATTCGCTGAATGTGGCCGTGGCCACGTCGATTGTGCTCAACCACTTCGCGGAACATGCCGCCCGGGGCCGCGTCTGACCAGGTTGTTGGAGGACGGTTTGGGTGTGCGCAGGGCGATCTTGCTTCAGTCTCGTTCGCCCTTGGCGGTACAATCGATCCGGTCCCGTTTCGCGAGCGTATTGCTCACCAGGAGAACGTCCATGAAATGCCTGATTCCCGCCCTCGCGTGCTCGCTGCTCGGTTCGTTGGCTCTGGGCGACGTCGTTCGCGAGGGGGCCGGCGAGCGCCGTGAGCGTCTGACCGCTATGGAACTCAAGGCCTTTGATTCCGCCCTTCTCGCCGACCTGAGTGCCTGGTCCAACGGATCTTCGATCACCGCGGGCGACACCAGCGGCAAGGTCGTGCTGCTGGTCACCTGGGCGAGCTGGTATTCGCCATCGTACCAGGTGCTCGGCCTCGCCCAGCAGCTCGCCGACAAGCACGGGTCCGACCTCGTGGTCATCGGCGTGCACCACCCCAAGGACTTCGAATCGGCCGTAGCGTCCGCCACGTCGCGGGGCGTGAGCTTCCCCATCGCCCACGACGCCGACGGACATTTCCGCGAGGCGCTCTTGGTGGACCAGGATCCGGACTTCTACGTCATCGATCGTGCGGGCCAGATGCGGTACGCGGATATCACCACCGGCTCGGTCACCGAAGCGGTCGAGACGCTTGTCGCAGAATCTCGCTTGGACGCGTCGACGCTCAACGCTCGGATCGATTCGGCTCGCCAGCAGGCCGACGTGGCGTTCCGACGCACCGGCAGGATCAATCAGGAGATCGACCTGCGGTCGCTCGGGGAGATCCCGTTCACGCCGCCAAGTTCGGGTGAGTGGGAGGCAGTCAAAGACCGGTGGCCCGAGCTTCCCGAGGACAATGGTCGCCGCCGGCGCGATGAGCCGGAGGAACGCAAGGTCACCGTGCCCGAGTCGCTGCAGATGCTGCCGAAACGGCCGGCGACGAAAGGGCGCGCCGTTGTGCTGTACTTCTGGCATCCTTTCGTTCCGCGCACGACCGATCCGACGCTCCGGGAGATGGACATTCTCCAGAAGCAGAAGGGACGCGATGTCGCGGTCATCGGCGTGCTGATCTCGACCGGGGAGCGCGCCCGGCGCGGCGAAGAAAATGAGATGGACGAGCCTGATCGCCTTGCCGCGGCATTCCGAAACACGATGCGCGAATACCACCTGGCGCACACCATCGCCTACGACATTTCCGGGGAGTTGTTCGATACGGCGATGGCGGGCTCGCGCCGGGGCGGGAGAGACCGCTTCAACACTCGTCAAAGCAGTCGCAATGACAACGCCAGGCCGCTGCGAGCTCCGGTGATAATCCTCAGTTCCGACAGCACCGTGCGATGGTTCGGCGACAGCAATGACCCTCGCTTCGTCGCCGCCCTCGACAGGGTCCTGCGCATCGACCCGGGCGTTCAGGCCCGGCGCGACGCCGAGGCCGATTACATCCGCACCCAGCGCCGCTGAGCCCTACGGACATGTTTCAGATCGTCCTGCACGAGCCGGAGATTCCCAACAACACCGGCAACATCGGGCGCACCTGCGTCGCCACCGCCTGCGGCCTGCACCTGATCCACCCGCTGGGCTTCAGCCTCGATGAGAAGGCCCGCAGGCGAGCCGGGCTCGACTATTGGCCCCGGGTCGATCTCCACGAGTATCCTTCCTGGGAGAGCTATCAAGGGGCATGGCCCGAGGCCCGGATCTGGATCTGCACGACCCGGGCCCAGGCGACGGTCTACGACGCGGATTTTCGCCCGGGCGACCACCTGGTCTTCGGCAAGGAGACCCGCGGCCTGCCGGCGGAAATCCTCGAATCCCACGCCGACAGGGCAATTACCCTCCCCATGACCCCAGGAGAGCGTTCTTTGAACCTCGCGACGGCGGTCGCGGCGGTCATCTATGTGGCACTGGGACGGGTGCGGAATCTCGCAGAATCAGGCAGTTCCGGGCAACTCGGCGCGAACAGGATGGACCGAGAATCCGTATAGGGAGTAGGACCTAAACGGGGTACCGGGGCCAGATGGACGGCCCGGATCGGTGCTCCACAAGCAGCTCTCTCTCTCCTCCAGTGTGCCGCCCTCTAGCCGGGGGCGGTACACTTTTTTTGGCGAAGTGGCGAAGTGGCGAAGTGGCGAAGTGGCGAAGTGGCGAAGTGGCGAAGTGGCGAAGGAGTCCGGTGAGCGAACAAGCCAACACCCCGTTCGGGCGAGGGCGGCCCGTCACTCGCTCACGCGCTCATTCGCTCATTCGCTCCGGCCCTCGCTCGCTCTTGCTCTTGCTCGCTGTCGCGGTCTTCCTGCCCGCCTGCCAGAGGGCGCTGTTCGCCGGCGAGCACGAGCGCACGCCGTTTGATTCCTACGACCGTCGGCGTGGGCAAGAGGCGGCGTCGTATGTATGGGATCCGTTCCAGCAACGCCGCCCGAATCTGCGCCGGCGTTTGCTGCCCAAGGACTGAGACGCCGGGCAATCTGAAGCCGAACTAGGACGGCCAGCGTGG
>CBDVAM010000134.1:0-9322 GCA_965371965.1 uncultured Phycisphaerales bacterium | reverse complement strand
CTATTGGGCGTGAGAAACGTGCGCAGCGCCCTGGCCACGGAAAACGGAATGGTTCGCGCACCGAGCGAGAGTAGACATGGCCAAGCGTGATGTGATCAGGACTGTGCCGACACTTCGTCTGACCGCCGCCCTGAGCCTGCTCGCGGGAACCCCCGTGGCGCTGGCCCAGAGCGTTCCCGGTCTTCAGAACGATTCGATCGGCGACGCGACCATCGGTGGTCAGGACGCCGGTTCTTTCGGCGGCTTCAACGCCCCCAATGGGAACGACCCATTCAACAGCGACGGTGAGGGTGTGAACGTCGGGGAGTATGAGCAGATCGAGCTGCACTTCCGCGACGAGGACATCTCCACGGCGTTGCAGTTGCTGGCCATGCAGGCCGAGCGCAGCGTGGTCACGACCAGCAACGTGTCGGGCACGGTGACCGCGAACCTGTACGGCGTGGGCTTCTTCGAGGCGCTGGACGCGATCCTGCTGTACAACGGCTTCGGCTACATCGAGCAGGGCGGGACGATCTTCGTGATGCCCCGCGAGGACATCCTGGCCTGGGAGCAGTCCCAGCGCGTGACCGAGCACGCGGTGATCTACCTGAACTACATGAACGCGGTTGACGCGGCGCAGTTCGCCCAGGGTGCGCTGAGCGCCGACGGGCAGATCACGACCAACGGCGTCACCGGCGAGTTCACGCTCAACGACACGGCACCCCAGGGCGGTGATAGCTGGGTCCATGGTTCGGTGATGGTCGTGCATGATTTTCCTGAGAACATCGAAGAGGTCCGGGCGATCGTCGCCGAGCTGGACGTCAAGCCGGTGAGCGTGCTCATCGAGGCGACCATCCTGCAGAAGGCGATCAGCGACGCGTACGGCTATGGCGTGGACTTCACGATCCTGGCGGATCTTGACTTCCTGGAGTTCGTCGACGGTCCGCTCACAGCGGCCCAGACGCTCATCGCCGGTGGCAGCGAGAGCACCGTGGGCGGCGATGACGGCGACGGCGGGGGCGTCGGCGCGAGCACGATCGTTCCGATGGATGGGGGCGGCACGGCGGGGACGAGCACCGTGGGCAACACCCTCAGCGGTCGCGGTGGGTTCAAGCTCGGCGTTGTCAGCAATGACGTTGCGGTCTTCGTCCGCCTGCTCGATGAGATGGGTGACACGACCATCATCTCCAATCCCAAGCTGCTCACGCTCAACCGCCAGGCCTCGAGCATTCAGGTCGGGCGTCGGATCGGCTATCTGAGCACGACCACGACCGATACCAGCACGCAGCAGACCGTCGAGTTCCTCGACACGGGCACCCAGCTCTATGTGCGTCCGTTCGTGGGCAACGCGAACAACATCCGCCTGGAGATCCAGCCGGAAGTGAGCCAGCCGATCATCCGCGAGGTCTCGGACGGCCAGGGCGGCGTCCAGACCATCCCCGATGAGGACACCAGCCGCATCTCGACCAACATCGAGGTGCAGGACGGGCAGACCGTCGTGCTGGGCGGCCTGTTCACCGAAGTAACGAGCACGACTCGCAGGCAGATCCCGGTCCTGGGTGACATACCGATCTTCGGCATGGCGTTCCGGGGCGAGGACAACGTGGTCGAGCGTGCGGAGATCATCTTCATGATCACGCCGACGGTTGTCGAGGACGAGTCGATGGCCGACGCGGGTATCCGCGCGTTGGAGATGGTGGACTTTGCTCGGGCCGGTGCCCGTGAGGGTCTGCTGGTCTGGAGCCGCGAGCGTCGTGCGAGCCAGTTGCTCGTCGATGCCCAGAAGCTCGCCGCCAAGGGCAAGGCCCGCCCGGCGCTGGACAAGGTCAACAGGGCGCTGGCGCTGCAGCCGGGCATGACCGATGCGGTGCTGATGCGTGAGAGCCTGGTCACCGAGCCGACGATCTGGCCCAGCCGCAGCGGGCTCGAGGACGTGATCAATCGCGAGACGATGGCGCGTGTCGAGATGTTCCGCGATGCGATCCTGGCCAAGACCGAGTCGATCAGCGAGCCGATGGGCTGGACCGAGAACTTCGGCGACGCCGGCTACGAGAGCTGGAGCGAAGACTCGTTCAGCAGTGACGGCGATGCGTTCGTCAGCGAGACCTGGGACAACGATCACTTCCAGGATTTCGACGGCATGGAGTTCCAGAGCGACGGGTTCCAGAACGAGGGCTTTGAGAACAACCAGTTCCAGAGCGGCGAGTTCAACAACGACTCGTTCTCCGGCGACGACATGTCCGACAACTCGTTCGATAGCTTCGAGAACAACGACTCGTTCGATGGCGACTCATTCAACGATGAGGCGTTCGACAACGAGGTCGCCAACTCCGGGCGTGGCGAGCTGGACGGCTTCGAGCAGCAGGTGATCAACGATTGGGACCAGTCCTTCGGCGGCAACGATGACATCGCGAACGAGGGCGATGAGTTCCAGGGCTTCGAGGCGAGCTTCGTCGGCGCTTCGATCGACGAGCAGTTCCAGATCCGCAGCCAGTTCCTCTCGCTGACCACCAACGAGGTGCAGCGGGCGATCGAGGACTTCGCCCAGGACTTCTCGAGGTTTCCGACGTTCGCCGAGATGCGTTCGACGCCCGTCGACGGGCAGAGCTCGAGCTTCGGCATCCTGATCGACGGCGGCTACATCAATGACGCCCCGGTCAACCCGTTCTTCGCGAGCGGCGTGGCCAGCAATGTCGGGTCCGTGGGCTCGAACAGTGCGTTCGAGTACGACGAGTTCACCGGCACCTCCGTCGCGGGCCAGAACGACTTCGCCGGCGTCTGGGAGTCCGGCGACGTGGTCAGCATCGACAGCTCGCGCATGGTCGCCATGATCGAGCGGAACGTCCAGGACGTGATCAACACCTATCGCGAGCTGACCGGCAGCTACCCCAGCCTCGCCGAGCTTCAGGCGAGCCCCTGGGACGACGCCTACGGCCCGTCCTTTGGCGCCCTGATCGATGAGGGCCTGATGACCGGCGCCCCGGCCAATCCGTTCTTCCAGGGCGAGCAGGCGTTCAGCGTCGGCACGCCGGGCTCGCAGGCGGCGTGGTTCTACGACGAGGCGACCTTCGAGGTCAGCGCCAATCGCAGCCAGTTCGCCAATGTGGTCGAGAATTCCGGTCAGGACGACTAAACCGTCTGTAACGGATAGTCGATGTCTCCCGCGCACCAGTTGCAAAGGAGACCGACCGTGAGCAAGAACATCATCCAGCACGTTCGGGGCCCCTTCGGGGTCCTTTTTCTGTCCGCGTCGCTTCTGGGAGGTTGTGCCGGGCACGGCGACCACGTCAAGGGCGGCATGTCCGCGGCAGAGAAGCGGTCGATCCAGATCAAGAGCAGCACCGAGTGGAACATGGCCCACCAGGCGTTCCTCACCGGCAACCTCGCCAAGGCCATCCGCAAGGTGGATGAGTCGATCCGGATGAACCCGACTGTCGCCAAGAGCCATGTGCTCCGCGGGCGGATCCTGCTCGAGCAGGGCAAGCTCGGCGACGCGATCGAGAGCTTTGATATCGCGATCGAGTTCAAGCCCCAGGGCGACGACGCCCATTACTACCGGGGCGTGATCTTCGAGCGTCTGGTTCGCCTGGACGAGGCCCTGGCGGCCTACCAGACCGCGGCCAGCATCGAGCCGGACAAGGCCCAGTACGCGATCGCCTCGGCCGAGGTGATGATGGATCTCGATCGGTTCGCGGACGCGACGCAGACCCTTGAGACGTACTCCTCGACCAATCCCGACAAGGCCGCGGTTATCCAGACCCTGGGCACGATCGCGATGCTCGAGGAGCGCTTTGATGACGCGGCGTGGCTGTTCAACGAGGCCCGCCTGCTGACTCCCGAAGACGGCGCGGTGCTTGAGAATCTCGCGGCGGCGCAGATGGCCACGGGGCGGTTCGCCGAGGCCGAGTTCTATCTCATGACGCTGCTGAGCGCCGAGAACAACTTTGACCGGCGTGATCTCAAGCAGATGCGGGCGCAGTGCCTGATCGAGCTTGATCGTCCCGTCGAGGCCCGCGTCGTGCTGCTGGAACTGGTGGATGATCCGCAGGGCACGACCGACGCTTCGGCGTGGATCACGCTCGGGCAGGTCGCGTGGCGCCTGAACGATCAGCAGAGCGTGCGGCGTGCGGCAAAGCGGGCGACGCAGCTTGCTCCCGATAACGCGGACTCGTGGGTGATCCAGGCGCTGGCGATGCGCGAGGCCGGGATTCCGGTCAAGGCGCTGGAGGCCACCGATCGGGCGCTCAAGCTCGACGGGCAGAACCAGATGATCCTGACGCTGCGGGGCCTGGTGCTCCAGGAGCTGGGGCGTCACGAGGACGCGCTGGTGACGCTGCAGCAGGCGTACATCCTCGACCCGAGCAACGAGTCGGTGCGGTCGCTGATCGACGCGGTGCATACCGCGCGGGCGCTCGCGATCGTCGAGGATAACTAAGGCACACGAGCCACACCCAGGAGGAGAGTGGGCCGGCGCTTTCGAGCGCCGGCCTGTTTTTTTGACCTTCGTCACACGCGGTGTGGGCGGGTTCTACAGAGCCTACGAGAGAATGCGGAGGTCTTCGAGGCGCGGCTCGACGCGCGATCGCCCGTTCCATGTTGAGATCGCGGGCTCGACGAGCAGGTCGGCACGCACGCCCCGGCGGAGCTCTGTCGCGAGCCCGCCCATCCGCCACGCGACGACGCGGATCTGTCGGTCGCCCTGGGGCAGGTAGAGCGAGAGGTGGTCGCCGGTTGCGCCGAACGGCGTCGCATCGCGGGCCATGGTGACCCCGTTGATCCGCACGAGGACGCGAGGGTTGCCCCTGCCGAAGGGCTCCAGGCGAGCGAGTTCGGCGAGGGACTCAATATTCAGCTCACCGATGTCGGCGTCGCAGTCGTACTCGATCTCTGGAACGCACTCGCGACCGGCGAGTTCGCGGAGCGCGATCTTGGCGAAGCGGGCTTGGAGTTCGCTCAGGTGGTCGGGGCGGAGGCTGAGCCCGACGGCGTAGTCGTGTCCGCCGAAGGTCTCGAGCAGATCCTCGCACTCGGAGAGTGCGCCGTGGAGGCTAAAGCCCGGGACACTCCGCCCCGAGCCGCGCAGGATCTCGCCGTCGCGGCAGAGCAGGATCGTGGGCATGCAATGGCGTTCGACGAGGCGTGAACAGACGATGCCGACGACGCCGGGATGCCAGGAGTCACCGGCGAGCAGGATGCTCCGCGAGGTCTCGGTGGTCATCCCCAGGCGATCGGCCTGTTCGAGGGCCTGTTGCAGGATGCGCCGTTCGATCCGCCTGCGTTCGTCGTTCTGGCGGGTGAGAAGCTCGCCAATTTCCTGGGCACGCTCGCCCGTGGCGGTTGTGAGCAGTTCGAGGGTCTCGCCGGCGTGCCCGAGGCGTCCGCAGGCGTTGAGGCGGGGGGCCAAGCGGAAGCCGACGTCCTCTTCGCTGACGTTATCGCCGGACAGGCCCGAGGCCTCGACGAGCTGGCGCAGGCCCGCGATGGGCGAATGCTTGATGCGACGCAGGCCGAAGCGGGCGATGGAACGGTTCTCGTCGATTAGCGGCACGACATCGGCGATGGTGCCGAGCGCCGCCAGAGCGAGCAGCTCAACGAGCAGAGTCCGCATCCGCTCATCCACACGCTCGCTGTTGGCGTGCATGGTGCACAAACGCCATGCGAGCTTGTAGGCAACGCCCGCGCCACAGAGCTCGCCGAAGGGGTACTTGGAGTCCGGGCGTCTGGGATGGACCACGGCGAAGGCGTCGGGCAGATCGTCGAGGGTTTTCGGCGGATTGTGGTGGTCGGTGATGATGAGATCGATGGCGAGGTCTTTGGCGAGTTCGGCCTCGGCGGTGGCGGTGATGCCGCAGTCGACGCTGACGATCACGCGAGCACCGTTCTTTGCGAGCGAGCGGATCGCCTCCGGATTGAGGCCGTAGCCCTCTTCGAGGCGGTGGGGGAGGTAGGTCGAGAGTGGGGCCTGCGGCTCGAGTTCCTTGAGTGTGTGGTAGAGGATGGCGCAGGCGGTGGTGCCGTCGACGTCGTAGTCGCCGTAGATGACGATGGGCTCGCGGGCCTCGAGGGCGTCGAGGATTCTGCGGGCGGCCTTGTCGAGGTCGGGGATGAGCGAGGGGTCGTGCAGGTGGTGGAGCGATGGCTCCAGGTAGCGGCGGGTGTTGTCGTCATCCTCGAATCCGCGTGCGCGAAGGACGCGATCGAGCAAGGGGCCGGCGGGTTGGTTCTCGGATCGGGCGCGCCAGATCGCGTGGATGCCGCGCGGCAGATCGGTTTTCTGGCGTGTTGGATTCTCCGCCGCAGCGCCGCTCGCGGATACGCTCATGCGTCCAGCGTAGCGAACTGCGCGGCGATAGGAGGCGAATCGTGGTCAAGCTCAACAAGATCTACACCCGCACCGGCGACGACGGGACCACCGGGCTGGTCGGCGGGGATCGCGTCAGCAAGGCGTCGCCCAGGGTCGGGTGCTACGGCACCGTGGACGAGGCCAACGCTGCCATCGGGCTGGCGATTGTGGAGGCGAGCCGGACGGTCGCGACGGGGCCTGGCGAGCGGGCGATGGCGTGCGAGTTGCGGGTGATCCAGAACGACCTGTTCGATCTGGGTGCGGATCTGGCGACGCAGGGCGAGGATGAGAACGCGCTGCGGGTCGTGGCGTCTCAGGTCGAGCGCCTGGAGGGGCTGATCGACAGGTTCAACGAGCCCCTCGAGGCGTTGACGAGCTTTGTCTTGGCGGGCGGCACGCCGCTGGCGGCGGCGCTGCATCTGGCTCGGACCGTGGTTCGGCGGAGCGAGCGGGATTGTGTCGCGCTCTCTGAGAGCGAGGCGGTCAATCCTCAGGCGATCCGCTATCTCAATCGCCTGAGCGACCTGCTGTTCGTGCTGGGACGGGTGGCCAACGACGGGCGGGATGAGATGTGGGTTCCCGGGGCGTCGAGATAGGCGACCTCGGTGGGCGGGCTCTGGCGAAAGTCGGCTACACTGGGCTCTGCATGGTGAGTCAGACGACGGCCATCTTCACCGCCGATTTCAAGAAGGTCTTTGAGAAAGAGACCGCGAGCCTTCTCCGCAAGCGCTTCGGGTGGTTTACGGGAATCGTCGGCGGGATGTCGCTGCTCAGCGCCGTCGTCGGGATGGTGATCCTGATTGTTCGCCGGGGCGAGGCCTTGACCGATGCGGGCGCTCCGATCGCGACAAGCTGGATCGGCAATGGGCTGTTGCTGCTGGTTGGGCTGGTATTCGTTGCGGCGTTTCTTGTCGATATCAAGGGCAAACTCCGGGACCGGACGATCCTGCGGATCACATGCTGGCTCGTGGTCTTGCAGGGCAGCGCGAACATCGTGATTGCGTACATCTTTCCCTCTGAACCTCAGGCGATGCTGCCGATTAGCGCGCTGATTGCGGTCGTTCTTACACACTCGATCGCGAGCGTCTTTCTCCCCTGGTCGGTGGGCCAGTGTCTGCGTCCGGTTGGGTGGCTGGTGCTCTTGAACGCGGGGATGTTGCTTGCGGTCTCGGATCACCCACCGGAGCATCGCATGCTTGTCGTGATGCTCAGCCCGCTGGCGGGGCTGCCGGGGGCTGCGATCTGCTGGCTGAGGCATCTCAGGCGTTCCCAGCGATCGAAGTTCAAGTTCCTGCAGTCGCGTTACGGCGAGGTCCGACGCGAGCTGGTCGATGCCCGCAGGCTCCACGAGGCGCTCTTTCCTTCCCCCGTCGGCGAGGGGCCGGTGCGCCTGAGCTACGTCTACGAGCCCATGCGGCAGATCGGGGGCGATTTTCTCTTCGCTCGCCAGAACGACGACGGCGTCCTCATGGTCGTCCTCGCAGACGTCACCGGGCACGGCATACCCGCGGCGCTGACCGTGAATCGTCTCTACGGCGAGATGGAGAGGCTGATCGGTGAAGATCCCGATATCTCGCCGGGCGGTCTGATGCGGGGGATCAATCGCTACACGCACCTGACGCTTGCGCCGCACTCGATCTATCTGACGGCGTTCTGTGCGCGGATCGATCCCGCGAAGCACACGCTTGAGTATGTGAGTGCCGGGCACCCGCCGGCGTTCATCAGGACCGTCGATGGTCGGATCGAGGAACTGGGCTCGACGACGATCGTGCTGGGGGCGACTTCGGGAGATGAATCGTCCTTTGAGAGCGAGACGCGGAGATTCTCGATCGGCGACGGGCTGATCGCGTACACCGACGGTGCGATCGAATGCCGAGACGGGAAAGACGCGATGTTCGGGATTTCTCGTCTGCGGGCGCTGGTCGCGGGCGAGGCGACACGCCCCGGGCAATGGCCCGAGCGGATTCTCCAGTGCGTCGAGGGATTTCGTGACGGCCCGCCCATGGACGACACGCTGGTGGTCGAGGTGTACCGTCCGCTGCACTAGGGGCCCAACATGAGGCCTCAACGGCGGGAGAATGCCTTGGCTGACCTGACAATCGCCCAGTTCCAGGAGTTGATCCGCGAGCGGTTCTTCAAGACCGATTCCAAGCGTGGCACGCCGGGGACGTTCATGTGGCTGATCGAGGAGGTGGGCGAGCTTGCGACCGGCCTCCAGGACTGCGCCGAGGGCAAGGACCCGACGCCCGAGCAGCGTCACAACCTCGAGGAGGAGTTCGCCGACGTGCTGGCGTGGCTGGCGACATTGGCGAATATCAACGGGGTGGATCTGAACCGGTCGGTGACGAAGTACACGGATCCGACGCGGGTGGAGGGTGTGAAGGACTGAAAGCCAGTCTCGCTGGAGGCCAATAGATTAGGTACATGCATTATCGAATCACAAACACTCTTGCTGCATGCTGCTTCGCCGCCTGCTTGACTTCATGTCAGGAGCAATCCACCGGATCGGCCTCTGAGAACGGCTACGACCACCTGATACGCGCATACGAAGTGCGGCGAGATTATTTCAATCAGAATCCGGATCATCACGGCCTGGGCTACATCGCCATGCCCGGCGAAGAGTTTACCGAGAGTGCGGCGGAGGTAGCTCGCCAGCGACGAGTCGCTCACGACGACCTCGCTGAGCTTGAGCGCCTTGGGATCATTAGACATCTGGAGCGATTTGCGGACGCCCCGGAGTTCGCCTTGCCGGAAGCAGACGGAGAGGCCCGTCGCCTATATGACTACGCGAAGGCATGTACGTTGAGCGCCAAGGTCCTACGGGCGCGGATGGTCGTCGGTTGGGAGCAGGAGGATTGGGAAAGGGCGACCAGTTCCTTCGCACTCGCCATGGCGATCTCAACTCGCATGATCTCAACTGAGAATTCGGATTTGCTAGGCCATGGGATCCACCGGATGCTCTTGCATGAGGCGAGCTTGATCGTGCTTCAGGGCGACGTG
>CBDVAM010000133.1:0-9335 GCA_965371965.1 uncultured Phycisphaerales bacterium | reverse complement strand
CTTCGTTCGCAAAGTACTGGCAGGAGGTGGTGGGAGAGCCCGCCGCCAATGAGACGTTGAGCGACAGTGATTGAGCGCGGATGCGTGGGAGTAACCAAGGCATGTTCGACGGAGACGACATCAGGGCCGACTCGCTTTGCCCGCAGGACGGCGATGCTCTGGATTCGCTGGTCGAGGCGGGCTTCGACCCTGGCTCAAAGGAATCTGAAATAGACCAGCGGGGCGAGCGCCTGCACGCTCTGCTCTCATGTCTCGCCGGGTCTGAGATCACGACCGATGAATCGTTGACCGACCTCACCCTCCTGCGGATCCAGCGGGCGACGCGGGCTCCGGCAGAGGCAGTGCTCGTCGACATCGACAAGGACGCACTGGACGCCTTGGTCATCGCCGGCTTCGACCCGGCCAGGGTGAGCGCGGCGTTGAGACCCCGCGCCAAGCGCCATCGCGAACTCTCCAACCTGGTCGCATCGGGTGGTTCGATCGCCAGCGCCGATCTGACCGAGCGCACGTTCGCCCGGATCGCAGACGAGACCTCCGACGATGTGATCCCGATCGGGCGAGGACGCCGGCGGATCCGTCTGGGCGACCTTGTGTCGATCGCCGCCCTCATCCTCATCGGAGCATCGCTCATCCTGCCGATCATGGGCGCCCTGCGCGAGCAGCGCATCCAGAACGTCTGCCAGAGCAACATGCTTGCGACGGCTTTGGGCCTGTCCGGCTATGCGACCGACAACCAAGATTCGCTGCCCATGATCACCGCAGGATTCGGCTCCAAGCCCTGGTGGTCGGTGGGCGATCCCGAGAACAGCAACTCGGCCCACCTGTACCACCTGGCCCGATCCGAATATGTCAGGCTCCAGGATCTGGCCTGCGCTGGCAACCTCAGAGCCCCGACCCGCATTCCCGATGCACAAACCCGAGACTGGCGACAACTCGACGAGGTCTCCTACGCCTATCGCATCATGGGAGGCCCGAGCCACCAGGCGTGGCAGTTGGGCTCCAGGATCGTGGTGATCGCGGATCGCTCGCCGGTGGTCCTTCGCTCGGCCCGGGGCTTTGCGATTATCCCCAGCGAGAACTCGCCCAACCACGACGGGCGGGGCCAGCAGGTGCTCTTGAGCGACGGGTCTTCGCTGTGGCTGGATACTCCCGAGGCCCCCGGTGGGGACAATATCTGGCTGCCCCGCCAGATCGAGAACGTCATCAGACTGATCCAGGGCGAGCGAGCGGTCGATGGCCTCTCGGGCCATGAGGCCCCCGCATCGGGCGAAGACTCCTTCGTCGGCCCCTGATTTGTCGCCCTCCAGCCCCGTCAGAGCCCCCTCGCGCTTGCTGAGAGCGGTCGGGCCGCCTAACCTTTCGGCCCGCCAGAGCATCTGCGCGATGGCGGGCAAGGACGCGATCAATGCCAAAGAACAAGAGCCACAAGGGCACAATTAAACGCATCCGCATCTCCAAGACGGGCAAGGTCCGCCATGTGACGGCCGGACGCGGACACTTCCGCCAGCGGAAGTCGGCCAAGCGCCTTCGCCAGCTCCGCAGAGATTGCTACATGCGGGGCCCCGATGCCAAGCGATACGAGAAGCTGCTGTTTCGTCGGTTGCGCGGGCGGTACCAGCCGCGCTCTGCGATCCGCCGGAGCCCCTCGCCCGAGGCGAAGGCCCAGATGAGAGCAGAGTTGAACGCCGAACAATCGGCGGGTGAGTGATTCCAAAGATCTGCCCGTCGGGCCAGAAGCCGGGACGTATCGTCGTCCCGCTCCGCCGGGTGTCTGAAAGGTGAGCAATGCCACGCGTACGCAAGGGCGCAGCCAGGGCCCAGTCCCGCAAGAAGATTCTCCGCGCAGCCCGCGGGTACTACGGCGTCAAGAGCCGCCACGTCTATCAGGCCCGCAACGCGCTGATCCGCGCGGGCGTCTACGCCTATCGCGATCGGCGGGCCCGCAAGCGTGACATGCGGTCGCTGTGGATCACGCGCATCACCGCCGCGTGCCGGATGCGCGGCACCCGCTACAGCCGGTTCATCAGCGGTCTGAAGATGTCCGGTGTGAACCTCAACCGCAAGATGCTCAGCCAGCTCGCGATCGACGATCCGGGCGCTTTCGACGAGATCGTCAAGCTCAGCGAAGAGCACACCCGCGCGTCTGTGGCACGCGAGCGGTCTGCTTCGGCGAGCTGATCCGGGGCGCGACTTTCCAGACCGAGAGGCGACTCGTTGCCTCGCGCTGTGTGCTTGCGAACAATCCGCCCATGACGTCCGGTTGGTGGGTTTCGCGTGCCTGGTTCGGAGACTTCGGTCCCCCATTCGTTATCGCGTGGGCGTTCTGGGTCATCCTCTCGATCACGCTGCACGAGCTGAGCCACGGGTGGGCCGCGATCCGTCTGGGCGATCGCACGCCGATCGAGCAGGGGCGGATGGTCTTCAACCCGATCGTGCATATGGGCCAGATGAGCCTGTTTATGTTCGCGGTCATCGGAATCGCATGGGGCGCAATGCCGATCAACCCGCGTCGGATGCGCGGGCGTCACGCAGAGGCAATCGTCGCGTTCGCCGGGCCCGCGATGAACCTGGTCCTGGCGTTCACCAGCCTGGTCCTTCTGGCTTTGTGGCTGGGGTTCATCGAGGGGCAATGGGCGGGCGGAGTTTCAATCGGCGATTCGGCTCGCAAGAACATGGTGCTTTTTTTCCGTCTAGGCATCATGCTCAACGTGCTGCTGTTCGTGCTCAACATGCTGCCGGTGTTCCCGCTCGACGGCGGACGGATCCTGGGGCATTTCGTCCCGAGCTATCGGCGAGTGTTCGATGGCCAGGCGGGACCGGCGATCATGATCGGCATGATGATCCTGCTGTTCATGGTCGCGACCCGAGTTGTGTTTCCAGGCGCGATGCAGGCGCTGAGCGTTGTTGAGGGGGCGGTCTTCGACGCCCTTCACTTGCATGTTGACTGGAGGCTCACCCTTGGCTGATGAGACAGGACCATTCGAGGTTGAGCCGCACCGCGAGCCGGACTCATCGCCAGATCCGGCGAATGCGGACGCTCCATCGCCCGGCCCCAAGCCCCACATCGACGCCGAGAGCCTCCTCGAGGGTTTCGACGAGGACGCGGATTTCTCCGTCGATCCCGAGGTCGAGGCGGCGATTGAACGAGCGGAGAACAAAGCCAAGAAGCCCGACCGCTCGGGCGAGGCCGAGCTTGGCGATCCCTCGCGATGGCTCATCCGACCCGGCTTCCCGTCGATCCGAGTCTCGCTCATCGCCGGCGGCATGCTGACGCTGATTGCAGTGATCTTTTCGATCGCGAACCACGCCGACGATCGCTGGTGGCTCCACGGGTTCGTCACGATCTACGCGGCGGGGCTGAACACGCTGCTCGGGCTGTTCGCACTCGTCTCGGCGTCGTTCTTCTGTGAGCGAGGGCTGAACGAGGTGCCGCTGGGCCTGGCGAGGATGCTGGTGCCCGTCGGTGGGGCGCTGGTCGCAATGAGCCTGGAGTTCCCCTATGGCCTGAGCATGCTGCTTGGGGCCGGGGCGTACTACCTGCTGCTGCTCGCGTGTTTCCGATTGCCGAAGTCCGAGCTGAACATTCTGGCGATCAGCCACTTCGGATTGTGGCTGCTTGTGAAGATCGGCATCCAACTCGCGTCTCGCCTCGCGAGCAACCCGAATATGTGAATAGAAGAACACCGACCACTCAGAGCAGCGGTCGGTGGCACGGGTGTTGAATCAAATGCGCGGGCGCTAATGCAATCCGTGCATCATCCGTTTCAAGATCGGCGAGATGATGAGCACCAGGAATCCAACGGCGACCGGTGCGAGCACCAGCGCGACGTAGAAGTCCGCATCGCCGAACAGCCACGCGAAGTAGCGGCTCTCGGAGATCTGTTGCGAGTAGGCGAACAGGTACCCCGCGATCAGGTTCGCCACGAAGTTCGCCAGGAACCACACGCCCATCATCAGCGAGCGGATCTTCGGTGCCGCCAGCTTGGTGACCATGCTCAGCCCCACCGGCGACAGGCACAGCTCGCCCCAGGTGTGCAGCAGGTACGCCATCAGGAGCCAGTACGGGCCGGCCTTGCGGCTGCGGTCCACCATCAGCTCGATCGATGTGATGTCGGCCCCCGGGTTTGCCTGGACAACCTGCTGGATCGCATCGCCCGGGCTTGGGCGCGTCTCGATCCGTGTGAGCACGTAGCTCTGCACGGCATCGCCGTACATCGGCACGCTCTGGTCGCCCACCGTCATCGTGCCCCTGAACATGGCACGCCCGCCGGTGAGTTCGTAGGTGAGATCGGTGAGGCCCTCGACCTCGTGCATGTTGGCGTGGACTCGTTTCAGCTCGCCGTTCATGATCTCCGAGTCACTCAGATCGCCCGAGACCGCCAGCACGACCTTTTCGTCGTCCTTGCCGTTGGTAAACGTTGCGGTGAACTGTGGATGGGCGTCCTCGATGGTCACGCCGACATCCGACACGCCCTTGTACCGGAAGATATTCTCGGCCTCGGTCACGATGGCGTCTGCCGCCAGCGCGACCCACACGAGGTCGCCCTCGAAGGAGATCGTTCGCGGGGCCTCGTCCTTCTTGGGCTTCTTGTCTGCGATCGTCGCGCTGACGCGAATGGTCCCATCGTTCTGATCTTGGAACACGAGATCCTGGATCGCGGGAGGCTCGTCGTCATCGCCCTTCTCGTCGCCGCCAGGCTGGGCGAGCCGATTCAGCTTCGCTCTCGCCGGCCCGACAAGATCGATCGTGCCGTTGACCTGGATCCAGACGCCGTCGGTGAGCTTCTCGACACTGAACGAGGCCTGGTCATAGCTCGGTCGCGCAAAGACGACGTTGCGCAGTCTCTTCGCCTTTTCTTCAGCGCGCACGATGTCGTGCAAATATTTCTGTAGCGCAGGCTCGACGTCCTTGTCATCCCCGGAAACCAACCCCTGGGCCTTGTCGGGAATCGTCGGGCTCATCTGCCCGGTCTCGGGATCGACGTACACCACGCTCTGTTGCCCGCCGGAATCCAGCGAGACCTGGTACACGGGAATCGGCGCGGTCTTGAGCGACGCGAACACCATGAACACGAATCCCAGGCCCAGCAGTACAATTCCAATGGCGAACTTCAACGGCGTATGCGGCTGGAGGTGCTTCTTGTCCAGCCACAGCCATCCCCAGGCGAACACCGGCGCGAACAGCACGATGTATAAGGGGTTCACCGATTGGTACCAGGTCGCCGGGAACTCCCAGCCGAGCACCTCGCGATCGGTTGTGTCCTTCGCAAAGACATTCATCGATGAACCGGCCTGCTCGAAGGCGGCCCAGAAGAAGACGACCGCGAGCGCAAGCACGATGATGACCCAGATCCTGTGCCAATCGACGCGCGTGAGCGGTCGATTCCGGTCTACGACCTCGCCGTCGCTGTCAACCGCGTCGAGATTCTGGTTTCTCGGGTCACCAGGAGGCAAACCGATGCCCTTGAGGTACTTGGGGCGAAGCGCCGAATAGACGAAGAGCCCGAGCACCATGCCCACACCCGCCGAGCCGAAGCCCCAGTGCCAGCCGACCTTCTCACCCAGGGTTCCCGCGACGATTCCCGAGAGGAACGCCCCGACGTTGATGCCCATGTAGAAGATGGTGAACGCCGAGTCACGCCTCGGATCGTCGGCGCGATAGAGCTGGCCGACCATGACACTGACGCACGGCTTGAAGAAGCCGGTGCCGATGATGATGAGCACGAGCCCCGCCATGAACGTCGCGGTGCTCGCCGGGCCCTTGGGCGCAAGCTCGGTCAGCGCGAGCGTGAAATGCCCCGCGGCGATGATCCACCCGCCGATCAGCATCGAGCGGTGGGTGCCCAGCATCTTGTCGGCGAGCCATCCGCCGAACAGCGGCGTCAGATACACCAGCCCGGTGTACCACGCGTACAGGGTGCCGGCTTCTTCACGGCCCCAGCCCAATCCGGGATTCTCCGGATCGCTGACCTTGGAGACGAGGTAGAGCACGAGCAGCGCCCGCATGCCGTAGTAGCTGAATCGCTCCCACATCTCGGTGATGAACAGGACCCACAGGCCGCCGGGATGGGCCTGGGTCGCGAGAACGTCGGGGTGGGCGAGGCCGCGCATCGCGGTCTCTTCGAACGCCTGCTCACGCCCGTAGCCGGCCTGCTCGTCGGGCTGATGCCCGCCTACACCAGGCTCATGGCTCGGGGGATCGCTCGGCGGGGTGCCCTGGGCATCGTCGTCGAACTCGAAATCGTCACGATCGCTCATGGATCGGGCCTTTCGTCAGGTACTCCGTGGCCGGGCAGCATAGCCGAACAGGTGCCCCGCCGCGAGACTTTCAATCCTCTGTGTCGTCCTCACCTTCCTCGTCGTCATCGGGAGCGTCCCAGGGCAGATCGAGCCAGGCCTCGAACGCTGCCCGCTGCTCGTCGCTGGGCTCGTCGATCTTCGAGACCTTCCACTTGCCCGCCGGTCTCTCGGCTAATCGGATCTGGGCCTCCTGAAGCACGCCATGCCTCAGGTAGGCAATATTGAGCACGTCCGCGGGCTCGTGATTCTCGATCCGCTTATCCAGATCGCCCGCGTCGAGGGAGATCCCGTCGATCGCCACGATCCGATCCCCGACGTTCAGCCCAGCCTCGAACGCCGGCCCGTCGGCATCCACCCGAGAAACCTCGGCGAGCCCGTCGCCATCTCGCAGACTGAGCCCCAGGAACGCGCGTGGCCCATCGTCATCATCGTCATCGGCGTCGCGTTCGAGCTTGAGCCCCACAAAGCCCAGCGCGTCCTCCAGGGGCATCTGATCCGTGCCGTCGACGTAGCGGGTGAAAAACTCCGAGAAATCCTCCCCGCTGAGATTCGTGGACATGGTCTCGAGGTCGGCGCTGGTGAACCCGCCGGTCTTGAAGTTGAAATCCCGATGCATGAAACGCATCAGGTCATCGAGGCTGGTTTGCCCGTCGGTCGCGCGGCGCAGCAGCATGTCCCACAGCAGACTCGCGGCGGCCCCCTGCGAATAGAAGTTGACCGTGGAGTTGCGCGAGTGCGCGTTGGAGGCGTTGAACTTGATCCACGCGTCGAAGCTCGATTCACTCAGCGACTGCACGCCCCGTCCGGGCGCAGCGCGGACCGAGTTGATCTGCCCCGAGATCCGCTTGAGGTATTCCTTCTGGTCGATCAGCCCGGCACGCACCATCGTGAGGTCGTCGTAGTAGCTTGTCGTGCCCTCAGAAAACCAGAACAGATCCGAATAGTTCTCCTGCTGATAGTCGTACGGCGTGATCCCCGCCGGGCGGAGCTGCTTGACGTTCCAGGTATGAAAGAACTCGTGGCTGACCAGGCCCAGGAAGCCGTCGTACGCGTCGTCGTCCTCGAACGACTTGGGGCGTGTGCCCATGATCGTGCTGTTGATGTGCTCGGTGCCGCCGCCAAAGCCCGGCTGGCAGTGGACCATGAACACATACCGCGCGTAGGGCGTGTCCTGAAAGATCGCGGTCTGCTCGCGCACGATGGCAGCGAAATCCTCAGCGAGCGGGCGGGAATCGAAGTCGCCGCGCCCCCAGATTACGATCTCGTGCGGCACGCCATCGACGTCAAACTCGATCAGTTCGTGCTCGCCGATTTCCAGTGGCGAATCCACCAGCACGTCGTAGTCCCTCGCAACCACGGCGTTTTCCATGCTCGGATCGGGCTCCAGCCCCGTGGCGATCCGCCAGCCCTCGGGGGCCTGGATCTGGACTCGCAGACGTTCGCCGCGATACTCCGGCAGGTACATCATCGTCGCCGACGCGTCGAGAAACGCGTGCGTCGCGTCCACATGGCGGGTCCGCGTCCGCGCTTCGTTGCAGTAGACCTGATATCTGACGTGGACCTCGTCGCTGCCGCCGGTCACGATCTGCCATGTGGACTTGTCGGATTTGGATATCGCCAACCGATTCCCGCTCGCGTCGAGCGCAACGACCTCTTGCACACCGCCCGCGTGGTCATTGATCGCGTATCGACCCGGACGCCAGACCGGCAGCTTCACCGCGATCTGCGCCGCGTCCAAGTCCCGCAGGATCAGCGTGATCTTGACCATCTGTGTCTGCGGACGATCGAGGTTGACGATGTACTCGACCCGCGGGCTCTGGAGAGGGCCATCGTGCTGGGCGCTGGCGCACGCGCTGAGCAGCGTGGTGAGCACCATCGCGACGCCGGCGACTAGATGAGAACTTGGGGTCAAGGCGTTGCTCCTATTTCGCGAGGCGTTCCCCGGTGGCGTGATCACCAGGTGATTGTCGCGGCACGGAGGATAGGAATCCGATGGACCACCCGTCTCAAGCATCGTTGCGGACGATCAGGTCCGCAACCAGCCGATACTCGCCCTCGAACCGGTCAAACACGGGCTCGGCGACATTCTCAAAGTGCCAGCGGGCGTGCTCGACCCCCCAGCCTCGCTGCCCATCTTCTTCGATCTGAGTCCATCTGGACCAGCGCACCTCGCGCGACGCCTCGACCAGCACCAACACGTGGGCCAGCTCTCGCACCCGCGGATGGAGCGCGTGGATGCCCTCGACGACCAGCAGCGGCGCGGGAAGAAACTCGCGCTCGCCGATGCGCCGGTGATGCTCGAACGACCATGTCGGCACGCGGGTCGGCTTCCCGGCGATTAGATGGCGCAGGTTGGCGCTCAGCGTCTCCAGATCGGCGTGGTCGGGCTCGTCCCGTTCGATGTCCGGGATCGTCTCGTAATCAGGAAGGTAGTCGTCGGTGCTCAGGACCTGCCCGCCCAGGCGATGGGCGAGGGTTGTCTTGCCCGACCCGACGCGCCCGCCGACGCCGATCAGAACAGGCGCATCGAGGCTCGGATGATCGCCGATCGCGCTGCGAAGAACCTCGCGTGCCGATTCGAACCCGACGCATCGATCGGGCGATACCCGGATCCTTCTCTCAGAGCTGTCGGTTGGCCCGCCCATGACCAACGCTAGGTTGCTGTACCATGGCGCGCCATTTGCAATAGGCCCGGGAGCCCAGCCATGGAGCGTTACATCGGTCTCATCGGCGTTGTCCTCATGCTCGCCATCGCCTGGACGCTCTCGTCGCATCGACGGCGCTTCCCGGTGCGCCTCGTGCTCTCGGGGATCGCGCTGCAGTTCGTTCTGGGCTATCTGCTGATCAAGAACGAAGCCGTGGTGGACGGGTTCAACACGGTCGCCCAGGGCGTCAACGCCGCCATCGGTGCCACCGACGCCGGCGTCGGGTTTGTCTGGGGCTATCTCGCAGACAAGGGTGAAGACGGCGAGAAGTTTGTCTTCATCATCCATGCCATGAGCGTCGTGATCTTCTTCGCCTCGCTCATGAGCCTG
>CBDVAM010000132.1:0-9350 GCA_965371965.1 uncultured Phycisphaerales bacterium | reverse complement strand
GCGTCAGATGCTGGGCGCGGAGACGGGGTTCCTAGCGGGGCTGGTTGCTGTGGTTGCGGAGGAGATGGGGGGAGCGTATCCGGAACTGCGGAAACGCGAGAAGATTGTGTGTGAGGTTGTGTTGGATGAGGAGGAGAGCTTTGGGAGGACTCTCGATCGGGGGATACTCTACCATACTGGAGCCTGTATTCACGCGATCAATCAAGAAGTTCTGCGGCAGAACTCGTGCTTGGATCAACCACTCAGAATCAGACTGGAAATGAAGCGTTCCAGCGACGTCAGGTATCTACCAGTTACAGAACTGACGACGACAGGGCACCTGACCGCTGTTGGTACTGACACCCTTATTCGCAAGGTACAAATCGAAGAGAATCTTACTATTGGCGAGCCGTGGTCATTCAAGCAAGTTGATCAGAATCTAATCGACAACCTTCTGTCCGCCAGCCCTTTAGTCTCTGGAAAAGACGCGTTCCAACTTTACGACACCTTCGGCTTTCCTATCGATCTCACGGAACTCATGGCCGAGGAACGCGGTCTGACCGTCGATCTCGAAGGTTTCGAACGTTGCATGGCCGAGCAGCGCGAGCGCAGTCGGGGCGGGGGGAAGTCTGATGGCGACGGGCCGTTGAAGCTGTCCGCCGAGGCTGTGGAGAGCCTTCGCCAGCGCGGTATCGCGACGACCGATGACAGCGGCAAATACAGCAAGACCGCGCAGCTCACCAAGGTCGTCGCCATCTGGAATGGGCGGGATTGGGACAACGCGATTCACACCGGCACGGGCCAACCGATCGCGCTCATCCTCGACGACACGTGCGGCTATGCCGAGGCGGGCGGGCAGGTGAGCGATACCGGGCGTATTTTCGTCGCCGCGAAGGACTCGAACGCTCCTGGCGACGGCACGGGCACCTTTCGCATGTCACGGATCGATGCGGTCGCGGGGTATGTGCTTCATGTTGGGCATGTGACCGATGGAGAGATCCACGTTGGCGATCGCGTGGAGGTGCATGTCGATCGCAATCGGCGAGAGCCGATCCGCGCAAACCACACGATGACGCACGTCATGAACTTCGCGCTGCGCGAGGTTTTAAGCGAGGGCGTGGAACAGAAGGGCTCGCTGGTGGATGGCGAGCGGCTGCGGTTTGATTTTTCGCATGGCAAGCCGGTGTCGCCGGAAGAGATCGCACGGATCGAGGAGATCTCGCGCGAGCAGATTCGCCAAGACCTTGTGGTGCATGCGCAGGTCGTGGCGCTGGCGGATGCGAAGAAGATCAACGGGCTGCGCGCGGTGTTCGGCGAGGTGTATCCCGATCCGGTGCGGGTAGTGTCGGTCGGGGCGGATATCGACGAGATGCTGGCGGCACCCGAGAAGGACGAGTGGTGTCAATACAGCGTCGAGTTCTGTGGGGGCACGCACCTGGGACACACCGGCGAGGCGGGGGAGTTCGCGATTGTGACAGAGACTGGAGTTGCCAAGGGGATCCGGCGGGTCGAGGCGCTGACGGGGGTAGCCGCGAGGGCGGCCAGGGCGGCGGCGGAGTCGCTGGGCGAGCGGATCGATGAGGCGGGCAGGCTGGAGGGCGCGGCGCTGAAGGCTGCGCTGCCGGAGCTGTCGAATCAGATCGATGGCATGACGATCTCGGTCGCAGACAAGGCGGGGCTGCGGGCGCGCCATGGCGAGCTTGTCGAGCGGGTGAAGGGCGCAGACAAGCTGGCGGCGAAGGCGCGGGCGGGGGAGGCGATCGAGGCGGCTCAGAAGATCGGAGCGGCGGCGAGGGACGCGGGTGCGCGCACGATCGTGGAGGTCTTAGAGCTTGGAGGTGATCGCCAGGCGATGCAGCGGGCGATGCAGACGATCCGCGATGCATGTCCGGAGGCCGGGGTCTTGATCTTGAGTGCGGATGGGGATGCGGGGACTGTGGCGATCGCCGCGGGCGTGCCGAAGGGGTTGATTGATGCGGGGTTGAAGGCCGGTGATTGGGTGCGGGCGGCGGCGGAGGCTTGCGGCGGCAAGGGAGGCGGAAAGGCGGACCAGGCGCAGGGGGGCGGGAAGGACGCGGGGAAGATCCGGGACGCGGCGGAGGCGGCGCGGGGGTTTGCTGGGGGGTTCTAGAAAGCGAAGAGCGAAAAGCGAAAAGCAGCAAACTCGGATTGGGATGAGAGTTGGGTCGTGATCGCTTGGTGAAGATGGAGGCTTGGAGGGTGGGTAGTTGGGGTAGACGCCCTTCCTGACGGTCGGGCCTGGGATAGGGGTGCCATGGAATCGCGGAATGACAGTTCGATGGCGATGTTGGGCAAGGCGTTTGGGATTCTCATGGAGTTCAGCGTGGGGATCCTGGTGTTCATCGGGATTGGGTGGCTGCTGGACAACTGGCTGGGGACCGACCCATGGCTCGTGATCGTCGGGGTGGTGTTCGGATTCGGCGGGGGGATGTACCGGATGATCCGCCAGCTCAAGACCCTGAGCGGTGACAGCGGCGGGCGATCGGATCGTGATGAGGGCGGGCAGGGAGCGTGAAACGCGATTCCGGCGTGGTGAGAGGGAATCCTGTCTGACAGAACAAATCGGTTGGTTGGGCGGCTCGCCGAGGGGGAAGGTGGCCGCTATCCTTTGGCCCTTTTGGGCGGGAGCGAAACCGGCGGGAGATAGCGACAGGGGCGATTTCAGGGGCTTCGAGGACCGATGCTGAGCGAGAGACCCACCATGGCGATGCCACGACGCGAGCTTGCGGGCTCGATGGGTGTGGGCGGGCTGGTTGGCGGGGCGGTCGCCTGGGGCGTTGTTCTGGCGCTCGGTGGCGGGAGCGGCGCATCGGTCGCGGCGGCGCTGGTCGTGCTCCTGGGTGTGGTGTTGACCGTGTGGCCGCTGCTGCTTCTGGCTCGGGTCGCGCCGACGACGTTCGCGTTGTCGGTGTTGATGATCGGGGTGCTGCGGCTGCTGGTCGTGCTCGGGATCGGCCTTGCGCTGGATGTCACCCAGGGATACCCGCGGATGGCGTTCTGGATGGGCGTGGTCGGCGGGGCGAGTGTCGTGCTGATCGTGGAGACGGCGGCACTGGTGGTCCTTGTCGGCCGCATGGGGCGGGCCGCATCGGGCGATCATGACGGGGCTTTGTCCACGGATGGAGGCGCGCGTGCTTGATGGCGGGCTCATGAACCTTGGGCTGGATCGGGTGCTGCTGTTTGGCGCGACCGATCCGGTGCAGCATGTCGTGAATCACCCGGGATGGGTCAAGAACGGCTGGTGGCTCTGGTCGGGCAACATGGGCAACCTGATCCTGACGGGCATCATCATGGTCGTCGGGTTCAGGTGGATCGCCGGGAAGATCGACACGGGGCCCGAGAGCGAGGGGCACGGAAGGTATGTGACCAAGGGCTCGATCCCACACATGATCGAGATCGTGTGCGTGTATCTGCGCGATGAGATGGTCCGCCCGCTGCTGCGGGATCGGACGGACGCGATGATGCCGTTCTTGTGGACGGTGTTTTACTTTATCTTGATCAACAATCTGCTGGGTCTGATCCCGCTGCTGGATCTTCAGCACCTGGTGCCGCTGGCGGCGGGGCAGGAGCCGCACTGGGCCTACCTTGGCGGAACGGCGACGCAGAACCTGTTCGTGACCGGCGGGCTGGCGTTGATCGCGGGGGTCGTGATCAATGTCGCGGCGGTCAAGCGGCTTGGGATCGGCGGGTATCTGCATCATCAGACGGGCGGTGCGCCGTGGTTTGTCTGGCCGATCGTGTTCCCGATCGAGCTTCTGGGCAACTTCGTGGTCAAGCCGGTGGCGCTTGCGATTCGTCTGTTTGCGAACATGACCGCGGGGCACATCCTGCTGGCGGTGTTGTTCGGGTTCATCGGCGCATCGTGGGAGAAGGGATTTGGCATCGGCATCCCGGTCACGATCGTGTCGGTGCTGGGCTCGATCGCGATCTACTTCCTGGAGATCTTCGTGGCGTTCCTCCAGGCGTTCATCTTCATGTTTCTCATCGCGGCGTTCATCGGTCTGCTGGACCACCACGAGGGCGACCACGCGCACCCGGAGCTTGCGCACTGAGAGTTCGGATTTTCCCGGCGAGCGCCGGACCAGGGTTTCACAAGGATTCACACTTTCTTAAGAGGAAGCGAAACGAGATGAAGAGCACGATGATGACGGTTGTGTTTGCGTTCGGGGTTCTGGCGATCTTCGGAGCGAACCCGGCGCTGGCTCAGGACGGAACGGGCAACATGGGCAAGGGCCTTGCGGCGATCGGCGCGGGCATAGCGCTGGTTGGCGGCGGCATCGGGATCGGCCTGATCGGCAAGGGCGCTGTCGAGGCTGTGGCGCGTCAGCCCGAGGCCAAGACGGACATCATGATCAACATGATCCTGACCGCCGCGCTTGTTGAGGGTGCGACGCTGTTCGCGGTCGTCGTGGGCTTCCTGGCCTCGAACGCCGCTTGAGTGAGCGCTTTGGGATGAGCCCGAAGCAGGAGGAAGATCCATGCGCAGATTGATGCGGCTGAGTCCGCTGGCGGCGCTGCTCTTGATCGTTGTGGTCGGGCGCGGGCTTGCGAGCCCGGCGTTCGGGCAGGACGATCACGTGGAGCCCGCGAGCGGCGAGGTTGATTCGCACGCCGATGAGGCGGACCACGAGCCTGAGGAGATCAGCGCGATCCCCAAGTTCAAACAGGGGCTGATCACCGGCGTGACCGCGATCGTCGTATTCGGGATCGTGATGGCGATCCTGGGCGTGACGGTGTGGCCCAAGATCGTCAACGGCCTGGACGAGCGTGCGGCGAAGATCGAGCAGGAGATCGCCGCGGCAGAAGCCGCTCGCGGGCAGGCCAAGGACGCACTCGAGGAGTATGAGCAGAATCTGTCTTCGGCGCGTGCCGAGAGCCAGAAGATGCTCGAGCAGGCCAAGGTCGAGCAGGCGAAGCTCGCGGTCGAGCTTCGCGCAAAGACCGATCTGGAGATCGGCGAGCTTCGGGGCAAGGCGATGCGGGATATCGACGCGGCGCGCAAGAGCGCGGTGAGCGAGATCTACGCGGAGGCGGCGTCCCTGGCAACGAGTGTCGCGGGCAAGATCCTGGAGCGTGAGATTTCTGCGAGCGATCAGCAGCGGCTTGTGACCGAGACGCTGGGCGAGCTCGGGCGGGGCGTGGGCGACGGCGTGAGCGCCTGAGGGAGAACAGAGAATGCCGTTGAGCCAGGGCGAACCTGATGCTTTGTCGCGGACGTACGCGGCGAGCCTGTTCGAACTCGCCGAGAGCGAGGGCGGGCAGGAGTCGATCGAGAACGCCCTGGGCGAACTCGAGGACGTGGTGGAGCTTGCGCGCGCCGATGCGCAGTTTGGCGAGTTTCTTTCCAGCCGCGTGCTGGGCGCGGACATTCGCGCGGCATCGCTGGGGCGGATCTTCGAGGGTCGGGCGAGCGGGCTGATCGTGCGGTTCTTACAGGTGCTCAACGCCAAGGGGCGGCTGAGTCACCTGCCGGCGATCGTTGCGAGCCTGGATCAGATGGTGCAAGAGCGGTTCGGGCGGGTCGAGGTGGATGTGTTTACCGCCGAGCCGGTGGACGCCGACGAGCTGGCGTCGATGCGCAAGCAGCTTGGGGGCGTTCTGGGCAAGGAGGTCATCCTGCATCCATACACCGAGGCGGAGATGATCGGCGGGCTGAAGATCCGCATCGGCGATCAGCTCATCGACGGATCGATCGCGTCGCGCCTGCGCAAGATGCGCGATCGGCTTGGGACGCATGGCTCGGCGGAGATTCGCGCTCGCATGGACAGGATTCTCGACGCGGACGGGGGATGAGCCGGTCCGCGGATGGGGCCGGCTGTGCCCTTGACGGGTGTGGGCCGGCCAAGGACTCGATGTGGCCAATAGCTAGGATTGAGCGCCGGTCGATATCGACCGATCGGAGGGCGTAACGATGTCTCGCAAGACGATTCCAAACCTTGATGTCTCCGCCAAGCGGGTGCTGATCCGCGTGGATTTCAACGTGCCAATGGACGACGGGGTGATCGGCGATGATCGTCGGATTCGCGCGGCCCTGGCGACGATTCGCAGCGTGGTCGAACGCGACGGACGGGCGATTCTGTTGAGCCACCTGGGCAGGCCGGCGGGCACGGGGTATGAGCAGACGCTGAGCCTCAAGGCGGTCGCAGAGCGGTTGAGCGAGCTGCTCGGTAAGCCCGTGGGCTTTCCCGGTACCGATTGTGTGAGCGAGGCGGCGGCGGCGGCGGTCGAGGCGATGGTTGACGGCGACATCGTGCTGCTGGAGAATCTGCGATTCCACGCGGGCGAAAAGAAGGGCGAGGGCGAGTTCGCGGCCAAGCTTGCGGTGCTGGGCGACGTGTATGTAAATGATGCGTTCGGGACGAGCCATCGGCGCGACGCGAGCATGGTGGCGCTGCCACGGGCGATGCAGGGCAAGCCGCGCGTGAGCGGGATGCTGCTGGACAAGGAGATGCGGTATCTGTCCAAGGCGCTGGCGAACCCGGCTCGCCCGTTCGTTGTGGTGCTGGGCGGCGCGAAGGTGGGCGACAAGATCGGGGTGATCGAGAACCTGATGTCCAAGAGCGACGCGACGCTGATCGGCGGGGCGATGGCGTACACGTTTGTCAAGGCGCTGGGGCATCGCGTGGGCGACAGCAAGGTCGAGGAGAGCAAGGTCGCGGTCGCCAAGAAGCTGATCGATGAGGCGGCGCGCCTGGAGCACGACATGCACATCGCCGGCGACCATGTGTGCAGCACGCAGATGTCTGCCACGAGCGGAAATATCGAGGTCTTCGAGGGTCACATCGAGGACGGATTCATGGGGCTGGATATCGGGCCGCAGACCCAGAGCGAGTTCGCGCGGGTGATCCGCGGGGCCAAGACGATCGTGTGGAACGGGCCGATGGGCGTATTCGAGATGCTGCCGTTCCGCGTCGGGACCAAGGTGGTCGCCAAGGCGATCGCCGAGGCGACCGATGGCGGCGCGACGAGCATCGTGGGCGGTGGCGATTCGGCGGCGGCGCTCGAGACGTTCGAGCTTGGCGATCGGATGACGCATGTTTCGACCGGGGGCGGGGCGAGCTTGGAACTGCTCGCGGGGAACGTGCTTGAGAGTGTGGAGTTGTTGGACGAGGCGTAGGAAGAAGCGACGGAGCGACGGAGCGACGGAGTCTCTTCAGTAACCGCTACATCTTCCTCACAGGGCGTGGTCTGAGTTCTCAGGTTCTGCCGAACATTTTGTCTAGTTGATCGATGGTCACGCGGATGGTCGTGGGCCTGCCGTGGGGGCAGTTGCTGGAACGCTCGACCTCGTCGCGCATGGCGAGGAGTTCTTCGATCTCCTCGTCGCTGAGGCGGTCGCCGGCTTTAATAGCGGCCTTGCAGGCCATCATGTCGAGGACCTCATGGAGGGCCTGCTCGTCGCCGGGGGTGAGGCGGTCAGCATCGAGTGCCCCGAAGAGCTCTTCGAGAAACTCGATTGGGTCGACGCGCCGTTCGAAGAGCAGCGTCGGGAACTCGTGGACGGCGATGGATGTTGGGCCGAGGGGCTCGCAGACGATGCCGACGCGGGCGAAGAGCGAGCGGAGGTCGTCGAGGCGTTCGATACACGCGCCGGTACATTGGAGGACGGCGGGGGTGAGCAGGCGCTGGCGTTCGAGCGGGCCCGCACGCACGCGGGCGAGGAGCTTCTCGAACATGACGCGCTCGTGCAAGGCGTGCTGGTCGATCAGGAGAAGGCCGGTGGCGTCCTGGGTGACGAGGTACTGGTTGTGGATCTGGAGTGCCCGGTTGAACGGGCGGGGTTCGATCAGGCGGTCGGGGTGATCGGGAGATGGCGGCACGCCGGTGGGCGTGTCGGACACCGTTGATGGGCCTTGGAGCGACGCGGTTTGGGGATCGGGTTGGTCGGCTCGTTCGACGGCGGTGCGGATGGCGTCATAATCGAGGCGGTGGGCGGACGACGTGGGGACGTCCTTGCGGAAGTAATCGATGAACGCGCGCGTGCCCGGGGCGCTGGGGAGGATCTGGGTGTCCGACGGCGGGCGCTTGCTGGGGAGCGCGGGGGTGAGATCGGCGGTGCGCAGGGCGTCGCGGACGGCGCGAAGGACGGCCTGGTGCACGCTGGACTGGTCGCGGAAACGGACCTCGAGCTTGGCCGGGTGGACGTTGACGTCGACCGCCTGGGGGCTCATCTCGAGCATGAGCACGGCGGTCGGGTGGCGTCCGGGCTCGATGAGGCCTCGGTAGGCCTCGCGGAGGGCGTGTTGGATGGTGCGGTCGCGGATGGCGCGCCCGTTGATGAAGACGTGCTGGGCCTTGGCGGTTGCGCGGGCGATGCTCGGCAGGCCGACGAGGCCCCAGATGGTGACGCCTCGGGCGTCGTCGAACTCGTCGAGGCGGGCCTCGATGAGTTGGGATTCGAGCTCGGTGCCGAGGATTTCGAGGATGCGCCTGCGCGGACCGTCGGATTGGGCGAGGTCGAGGTTGGGCTTGGTGTCGCAGAAGAGCTGGAAGGCGATGTCGGGGCGCGCGAGGGCGAGATCGATGAGCCAGTCTCGGCAGCGGGTCTGTTCGGTGGTGGGCGTGCGGAGGAACTTGCGCCTCGCGGGCGTGTTGAAGAAGAGGTTGCGGACCTCGACGGTGGTGCCGAGGGGGGCCGAGGCGGGGCGGATGGGGCTGATGTCTGCGCCCTGGATCTCGATGATCGCGGCGTCAGCGTCTGGCGGTCGCGAGCGGACGAGCATGCGTGAGATCGAGGCGATGGACGCCATGGCCTCGCCTCGAAAACCCATGGTCGCGATGCGGTCGAGATCCTCGGCGCTGGAGATCTTGCTGGTGGCGTGGGGTGCGAGGGCGAGGACGAGTTGATCCCGGGGGATGCCGCAGCCGTCGTCGATGACGCGGATGAGCTCGATGCCGCCGCGTTCGAGATCGACGCGGATGCGGGTTGCGCCGGCGTCTATGGCGTTTTCTACGAGCTCCTTGAGGACCGATGCGGGGCGTTCGATGACCTCGCCTGCGGCGATCTGGTTGATGAGCAGGGGCGGGAGGGCGCGGATGGGCGAGGGGGATCGCGGTGTGGTCATTTCGGGCGCGGTCTGCTGCGATCCGTGGGTCATTGTGGGATGGTACGGCGATACACTTGGGGCATGAGCGACACTCTCTTCAGCCGGATCATTCGTGGGGAGATCCCCTGCCATCGTGTCTACCAGGATGAGCACGTGCTGGCGTTCCTGGACATCAATCCGCTGTGCGAGGGGCACACGCTGGTGGTGCCCAAGGAGCCGGCGGTGACGATGGGCGAGCTTTCGGACGATGCGGCGGCGGGGCTGGGCAGGCGATATGACACGGAAACTCAAGGGCATCCTGTT
>CBDVAM010000131.1:0-9416 GCA_965371965.1 uncultured Phycisphaerales bacterium | reverse complement strand
GAGAGTGGTTGGGCGGGGGTGATGGCGAGGGCTCGGACGGGGCTGCCGCTGCCTTGGACGATTTTTAGGGGGGCGGCGATGATGAGGCTGGCGGTGGGGGGGAGCTGGTCGAGGTTGGCGACGCTCGCGAGGCCGAACTTGCCTGCGCCGTGCATGGGGGGAGGATACCGGCTGGGGCGGGAAGTCGGCGAGAGGGGCGTGAGCGAAGCCGGGGACTAGTCGCAGGGGATGACGAAGAGATCGAGGTATTGGAAGAAGTCTTCGGCGTCGCAGTCGTTGTCGATGTCGGCGCGACCGCCTGTGTTCGTTGCTTTCATCGAGTAGGCTGCCAGTTGGAGGTGTCCCTTGAACAACCGGCTGAGCAGGCGTGACGTGATGGCGGCGGGCGCGTTAGCGATTGGGGGTGCCGGCGTGGCGAAGGGTGGGACGGCAAGAACCCCGGGGGTTTCATTGGGGCAGCCGGAAGAAGAGGAGCCGGACTCGGGCGTTGTCGCGAAGACGATTCGCGAGGCTCAGAAGCTGATTGGGATCGAGTTCACGGCGGAGGAGCGCGAGGGGATCGCGCGGGGGTTTGGGCGGTCGGTGCGGGGGTATGAGCGTCGGCGGGAGCGGACGCTGGACAATGGGCTTGGGCCGGCGATGGTGTTTGATGCGCGGGAGGCGGCGGGGGAGGTTCGCGTGCTTACGCCCGCGGCTCCGACAGACGGGGATGTCCGCGTGCTTACGCCTGCGGCTCTGGCGGCGGGGGAGGTTCGCGTGCTTACGCCCGCGGCTCCGACAGACGGGGATGTCCGCGTGCTTACGCCTGCGGCTCTGGCGGCGGGGGAGGTTCGCGTGCTTACGCCCGCGGCTCCGACAGACGGGGACGTTCGCACGGGCGGGACGCCCGTGCCACTGAGGGCAGAAGAGGATGCGGCGGAGTTTGTACGCTCGGCGGATCGGCGCGTAGACCTGCCCAGCGACGACGAGGACATTGCGTTTGCCCCGGTGACGGATCTGAGCCGGTGGATCGAGCGGGGGGAGTTGAGCAGCGAGCGATTGACGAAGATCTATCTCAAGCGGCTGAAGAAGTACGGACCAAAGCTCGAGTGTGTCATCACGCTGACCGAGGAGCTTGCGCTCTCGCAGGCTCGCCGGGCGGATGAGGAGATTCGTAGCGGCAAGTATCGCGGCCCGCTGCATGGGATCCCGTGGGGGGCGAAGGATCTGTTTGATACCAAGGGGATTGCGACGACGTGGGGGGCGATGCCGTATAAGGACCGGGTCGCGGAGGATGACGCGGTTGTTGTGAGGAAGCTCGAAGAGGCGGGCGCGGTGCTGGTGGCCAAGACGACGCTGGGTGCGCTGGCGTATGGCGATATCTGGTTTGGCGGCAAGACCCGCAATCCTTGGGATCTGGATCAGGGATCGAGTGGGAGCAGCGCGGGCAGCGCCAGCGGGACGGCGGCGGGGCTGTTCGGGTTCAGCCTCGGGACCGAGACGCTGGGTTCGATTGTGTCGCCGACGATGCGGTGCGGGGTGACGGGGCTGCGCCCGACGTTTGGGCGTGTGGCGCGGACGGGTGCGATGGCGTTGTGCTGGAGTCTGGATAAGGTGGGGGCGATCTGCCGGGGGGTGGAGGATTGCGTGCTAGTGCTTGATGCGATCCGGGGTTCGGATGCGGGCGATGCTTCGAGCGTGGATGAGCCGCTGGCGTTCGATGCGGGTGCGCCGCTGGATGAGCTTCGCGTGGGGATTGTGCCGGCGTGGTTTGATGGGCGCGGGGCGAACGATATTGATCGCGCGGCGCTGAAGGCGCTGCGCAAGACGGGTGTGCAGATCGTTGAGATTGAGATGCCGGAGATGAATCCCGGGCCGATGCGGACGATTCTGAATGTCGAGGCGGCGGCGGCGTTCGAGGAGCTGACGCTGAGCGGGCGGGATGATGAGCTGGTGTGGCAGGAGCCGCGGGCGTGGCCGACGTCGTTCAGGAAGGCGTGGTTTACGCCGGCGATCGAGTTGGTGCAGGCCGAGCGGATTCGCCGGCAGATCTGCGTGCAGATGGCGGGCGTGTTTGATGGGTTGGATGCGATGTTCGGGCCGAGCTTTGCGGGCGGGATGCTGTTGATCACGAATAACACGGGTCATCCGTCGGTGACGCTGAAGGCGGGGATCACTGAGCGGGGGCGGCCGCATGGCGTGACGCTGTGGGGCGGGTTGTTTGATGAGGGGGTGATTTGCCGGGTTGGGATGGCGTTAGAGGCAGAGCTTGGGGTGCGGGATATGCGCCCTCAGGCGTACATGGCGTGAGTTCGCACTGCTATCCTTGGGGTAGGTGGATTTGTCCCAGCCGGGCTCTGCGAGCGGCGATCGGGTGACCGCCGGGACGGAACTGCGGGCGATCGGCTGGGTGCAAGGGGGGCACAATGCCAATTGCGCAAGAGAAGCAGCTCGAGATCATTCAGGCGGCCAAGGACGTGATCCGCTTTGCGCACTGTCCGTACACGAAGTTCCCGGTGGGGGCGGCGGTGTACACGCGCGATGATCGGGTGTTCGCGGGGCCGAATATCGAGAACGCGTCGCCGGCGCTGACCTTGTGCGCGGCACGAAACGCGGTGTTCCATGCGGTGACCGCCGGGAGCAGCGAGATCGTCCTGGTGGTGCTGTATACACCGACGAAGGAGCCCACGCCGCCGTGCGGGTGCTGCAGGCAGGTCATCAATGAGTTCTGCATGGACGCGCACGTGTACTGCGTGTGCGACGGTGTGGAGGTGATCCATCGGCGGATGAGCGAACTGCTGCCGGATGCGTTCGGGTCGCATCTTTTGTGAGAGGCGTTGTGATCGGGGCCGGTCAGTCTTTGGTGGCCTCGCATGCGCACTCGCCGGCGCGGCATTCGCCACTGGGCTGTTCGGGCAGGGGGCCGAGGATATTGAGCATCTTCTTATTCAGGAACCAGGCGTGGCGTTCGAGGTGCCATGTGGCGTATTCGATGACGTTTCGGCAGGTGAGTTGGCCGCGTTGGGGGTGGGTACCGAAGCGGAGCCATTGGTCGGGGGCGAGGGTCTCGAGGAGTTCGCCGGTCCAGACGCGGAGCGTGTAGATGGTCGCGACGTACCCGCCGACCTTGGTGCGGGTGTAGATTCCAGAGTCGATGTGGGCGTGCTCGTCCCAGTTGGCAAAGGTCGGGTTGTCCTCGGCGATGGCCTGGCGGACGCGCTGGGTGAAGGCGAGTTCGGCGTCGGCGAGGTGGCCCACGAGCTCGCGGCATGACCAGAGGCCCAGGGCGGGGTCGAATTGCCGGTCGAGCTGCTCGGGCGTGAGGTGGAAGAGGCGGGCGTCGAAGTGCTCCACGCCCCAGCGGTAGCGGGCGACGAGGTCGGTGGTCGAGAGCTGGGCCATGGCGACCAGGTCGGCGTCGCTCGGGGGAGCATCGCCCAGGGCGTGGTCCTTGCAGCAGGTTTCGCCGGGCGAGGGGTTGTCCTTGCAGCATTCACTCATGGGGGATTATTGGGCGGCTGGCGAGATGATGCGCGAGGGCGGACGGGGAATGCACACGGTCTGTGCCAGCTTCCTTCTTGGTCGGGCTCCACAGGTCGGGGCGTTCGCGCGCCAGATCCTGGGCGCGGGGCGTTATCAGCGTCCGTTGCGGGTTCCCGGGTTACACCACAGAGCGTTGCGCCGTGGGTTGTTCAGCAAGTGGTCGTAGTCCTGGCGTGCGAGCCAGACGGTCGAGCCGTCGGCGCGGGCAACGGTCGCGCCCTTGTTGTGGCGTGCCGACAGCCCCTCGGTCGGAAAGCTGGAGCCGTCGTTCCAGGGGTTGCCGCCGGGAATGCGTTCCTGGGTCTCCCAGAAGATGATGCTGTCGGGCATGAAGCGGTCAGTGAGAAAGGCGCGCCGTTCTCTGCCGAAGCCGACGACCGCGCCGTTCATGAGGTAGCTGGTGATGAGCTCGGTATCGCGCCAGTCGCCGTCGTACTGCTTGGCGTGGGTGGGGCAGCGGTAGGTCTTTGCGATCTGGTCCTCGGGGAAGTCGGTTGTGTCGCGGATCATGAAGTCGATGACGTCCTCGTCGTCGGTGGGGCGGAACTCGCCGGAGAAGTATGGCCAGAGCGCCCCGGTGCGCTGTCCCTTGAAGCCGAAGCGATTTCGCCCGGTGACCTGGGGCATGAAGTCGCCCAGATAGAGCCAGCCCTTGCGGTAGGTCTCGACGTGGCGGCGTTCCTCGCTGGTTGCGGTATCGTTCCAGTACGGCCTGCCGGCCCAGTTGGGCTCGGGGAGTCGGTCCTGCGAGTCGTAGCTATAGCTGAGGGTGGCCTGGATGAGGTTGCGGAGGTTGGCGGTGCAGAGGGTGACCTCGGCGGCCTTCCTTGCGCCGAACAACGCGGGCAGGAGGATGGCGATGAGCACCGCGATGATCGCGATGACGACGAGCAGTTCGATGAGCGTGAAGGCCTGGCGAGGAGATCGGGGCATCTGCAAGGAGGATACCGCAGATTGACACCTGAGCGCAACGGGGGGCACAAAACACCCATGACCTGCTAGACTCCGTGGACTCAGGGGGGATAGGAGATTCCGATGAGCCTGTTTAGTCGGTTCTTTGAGTGGTACTTCGGCTTTCCTCCGCTCTGGCGATTCCTGATCAGCCTGGTTCCACTGGGCTTCGCCGTTGTGCCGTTCTTCATCAGCGGGCGGATCTATCTCATTCCGGGCGTGCTCGGCGTGATCCTGCTGCTCTGCAGTTTCCCGAGCGATCGGGAGAAGAACAAGTGGGGTGATTGGTAGCGGCGGCTATCCTTGGGCGTGAGCCAGCCTTCTCTCTCAGTTGATCTTGGCGGATTGAAGTTGCGTAATCCGATCGTGCTCGCCGCGGGCACGCACGGGACCGTTGATGAGATATCTGAGATCATCGATCTGTCCCATGTCGGCGCGATTGTGACCAAATCGATCACGGTTGAGCCTCGCGAGGGGAACGCGGGGGTGCGGGTGGTGCCGCTGGCGGTGGGGATGTTGAATGCGGTGGGGCTTGCGAATCCCGGCATTGAGGCGTTCGTGCGCGACTATGGGCCTCGCCTGAGAGGGGTGGCGTGTCCGGTGATCGGGTCGATCGCGGGGTTCGCAATCGAAGAGTATGTCGAGGTTGCGCGGGCGTTCGAGGCGCTCGAGCACATGGCGGCCGTCGAGTTGAATGTGTCGTGTCCCAACGTTCACGGCGGGCTGGAGTTCGGCGTGGACCCGGCGGCGCTGCGCGAACTGGTCGGGAGTGTGCGCCAGGTGTTGAAAACGACGCGCCTCATTGTCAAGCTCTCGCCGATCGTTGCGGGGAATCCCGGATTGGTCGAGGTCGCGCGGGCGGCGATCGAGGGGATGGGTGAACCCGGCGGACCCAACGGGCGGAGCGGGGGCGATGCGCTGACGATTTCCAATACCGTGCCGGCGATGAAGATCGATATCGAGACGGGCGAGCCCGTGCTCTCCAACGGCAGCGGCGGGCTGAGCGGGCCGGCGATCCATCCGATCGTGGTGAAGCTCGTCTACGACGTGCATCATGGGATCGCGAGGGAGACGGGGACGCCGATTATTGGGCTGGGTGGTGTGAGTTCCTGGAAGGATGCGGCGGAGATGATGGCGGCGGGGGCGACGGCGGTGGGAATTGGGACCGCGACCATGGCGGATGGGAAGAGTGTCAAGAAGGTCGTCAGGGGATTGGATCGGTGGCGCGGGGCGCAGGCTCTTGCGCGATCGTGAGATCAGTTAGGCGACGCGGATTCTGACGGTGAGTTGCTGCGAAGAAACTCGCTGGGCTTGACGACGATGTTGGGGAGATCGTTGTCGGGGGCATCTGCGGATTCCGGCGGCGGCGGTGTCTGGGCGACCTCGCCCGGGCTTGCGCTCGCGGCTCCGTTTTGATTCAACCGGCTGGATACCGGGGTTACCACAGGGACTTCGTCTCTTCGTCTCTTCGTCTCTTCGTCTCTCTCAATCCCCTTCGTCGCTTGCTCATCGAACTTGACGCTCACCCGCTTGGAGACGCCGCGCTCTTGCATGGTGACGCCGTAGAGCGTGTCGGCGGCGCGCATCGTTCGCTTGTTGTGCGTGATGACGATGAAGTGTGACAGGTCGGTGAACTGGCGGACGACGTGGGTGAAGCGTTCGACATTGGCGTCATCGAGCGCGGCGTCGACCTCGTCGAGCACGCAGAAGCACGACGGGCGAGAACGGAAGATGCTCATCAGCAGCGCCACGGCGGTCATGGTCTTCTCGCCGCCGGAGAGCTGACTGATCGTGCGGGGCTCCTTGCCGGGCGGCTTGGCAAAGACTTCGATTCCCGATTCGAGCGGGTCGATGATGTTGGTCTGGACCTTCTCGCCGTCGATTTCCTTGACGAGGGGCATGAGGCGGAGTTCGGCCTTGCCGCCGCCGAAGAGCTTGCGGAACATGCCGTGCGGGCCGGTGAACTCTTCCTGGATGCTCTTGAACGCCACATCGAACTGGGTCCTGCAGGCCTCATCGAGCCTGGTGATGAGCGTCTGGAGGGCCTTGTGGGCCTGGTCGATATCCGCGACCTGCGCGATGAGTTCTTCGTTGCGGGTCTCGAGCTTCTTGGCCTCTTCGATAGAGTCGAGGTTGACGTTGCCGAGCTTGCGGATCTCGTGTTTGAGGTCCTTGGCCTCGCGCCGGGCGCTGTCGCGTTCGATGGGCGTGACGACGCCATCTTCCATGATCTCGCGGAAGGCGGGGTACTCGAGGGTGAGGTCGATGGCGTCGTCGTCGAGGACTCTCTCTTCGAGCGTCTCTCGCTTCACCTCGACCTCGCGCCGTGAGATCTCCAGGCTCTGCCAGTCGCGGTCGAGGTTCTCGACGTACTGGCGCCCGGCGTGCAGGCGCTCGCCAAGGTCGCGTGCGCGGGGCTCGATCGACTCGATGAGCGAATGCTGATCATCGAGCAGGGCACCCAGCTCGTCGCGACGCGTCTGGGCCTCGGCGATCGATCGCTTGGCGTCGCCGATGGCGCTGGTGTGCTCTTGGACCTGGGCCTCGAGGCGCTGGATCTGCTGGGCGAAGTCGCGCTGCTGGCGGGTCGATTCGTCGTGGGCAATGCGGCGCGAGGACTGTTCACGCTTGGTCCCGGCGAGCTGCTCGGCGACGCGGCTTGCCTCGACGCGGGCTGCGGCGAGCGATTCGCCCGCAGAATCGGCACTCTTGCGCGATCGATCGAGCTCACGCTCTGCTTCGGACGCGGATTCGGTCTGCTCATCGCGCAGGCGGGCGAGCGATTCGAGGCGGGATCGAAGCCCGTCGCGATCGGCGGCGATCTTCTCGATGCGTCCGGTCAGCTCGTCGCGTTCCTCATCCAGGCGGGCCAGCTCGCGGGAGAGGCGTTCGTGCTCGGCGCAGACGCGATCGAGCTCGCTGTGCGAGGCGATCTGCTCGCGCTGGGTCATCGTGTGCTCGCAAACCGCTTCGGCACGGGCGTCTGCGAGAAGCGAGGTCTCGGTATCGACCCGGCGCAGGCGGTCGCGGGCGACCTGGATCTTGTCATCCAGCGTCGCGAGCGTCTCGCGGAGTTGCAACAGCTCCGCCTGGCGCTGGAGAATGCCCGCGCCCTGATCGGCCGTGGGAGGACCGGCGAGGATGCGACCGTCGGGCTCGAGAATCTCCCCGGCTTCGGTGACGAAACGCGACCCGGCGCGAGGCCCGGCGGCGAGCATCAGCGCGGCATCGAGGTCCTTGACAAAGAAGGTGTGCGTGAGCAGGCGGTCGAGCAGATGATCGAGGCCGCGCGGGGCGTCGGCGTTGGCGCGGACCGCCTCGCGGGCGCAGCGGATGTGCAGGCCCTCGCTGGGCATCGCGTCCAGCGGGAAGCCGAGGCGGTCGTGGGTGAGCGCGTGGATGGGCAGGAACTCGACGCGCCCATCGAGACACGCGAGATCCTCGGCGCTGGGCATCGCGGTGATCGACGGAACGACGAGTGCGCGCAGGCGATCGCCCAGCGCGGCTTCGACCAGCGCCGCCGAGGCGCCATCAACATCCAACAGTTCGGCCAGGGGCGCGATGACCGAGGCGAAGCCCTGGTGTTGGGCTTTGCGGTCCAGCACGGTGCGGACCGCGTCGCTCAGGCCCTCGCGAGAGGCGACCATCTCGTCGAGCGTGGCCCGGCGCGAGTCGAGGCTGGTGTGGCGGCGTTCGAGGTCCGCGAGTTCGGTGGCGAGCTCGCCGCGACCCTCCGAGAGCGACGCGAGGGACTCGTCGCGTTCGCCGATGACGCGATCGAGGCGCGTCACGTCGTCGCTGAGGCGCTCGCAGGTGGACTCCAACTCGTGGATGCGCGTCGAGGCGTCGTTGGCATCGGTCGCCAGCCCGCCCCGCCGATGCTCGCCACGCCTGGCCTGCTCGTCGAGGGTCTCCATCTGGCGCTCATCGGCCTGGATCGACGCCTGGAGATTGGCCCGCTCGCGGTCGATGTCGGCGATCGCGGCGCGGAAGTGGGACAGGTGCCCCTGGTGCTCGGTGAGGGATTCCATCGCCGAGGTGCGGTCGGCGCTGGAGGCCTCGACCTGTGCCTCGGTTTCTAACAGGCGGGTCGAGAGCGATTCGATCGCGGACTCATGCTCATGGATTTCCCGATCGAGTGTCTCGCAGCGGTCTGCGAGGTCGTTGAGACGCTCGCTGTCGGCGTCGAGGCGGGTGCGAGCCTCGACGATGGTCTTCATGGCGTGCTCTCGGCGCTGGGCACCGCTGGCCATCTCGTGCTCGAGGGCCGTGCGATCACGCTCCATGTCGTGCGTTCGTTCGAGCACGCGGGCACGCTCGGCGTCGATCTCCCGCTTGGCCTGCTCGACCGCCTCGATCTTCTCGCGGGCGCTCTCGCGCTGGGTCTTGAGATTGGCCAGGCGGCTGGTGAGCCCGTTCAGGCGTTCGCGAAGCTCGTGGTACTCATCGAAAGCCAGGGCCGCACGCAGGGCGCGCAGCTCGGCGTCGTAGACCTTGAACCGTACGGCCTTGGCGGCCTGGCCCTTGACCATGCGCAGGCGGCGTTCGGTATTGCCCAGATCCTCGCGGGTCTGGAGGAGGTTGCGTTCGGTTTTCTCGAGCTTGCGCTGCGATTCGACGCGGCGCTGCTTGTAGCGGGAGATGCCGGCGGCCTCTTCGAAGATCGTCCGGCGTTCCTTGGGATTGGCCACCAGCATCGCGTCGACCTTGCCCTGCTCGATGATCGAGTAGGCGTCTGCGCCGATGCCGGTGTCATAGAACAGCTCGCGGATGTCCTTGAGGCGGGCACGCTTGGCGTTGATGAGGTACTGGCTGGTGCCGTCGCGGTAGAGGCGGCGTTCGATCTCGACCTCGTCGGCGTCGATCGGGAGCTGGCGGGAGGTTTGTTTGCGGTCTAAGAGGACTGCGTCCTCTGGGTCTGGGGTCTGGGGTCTGGGGTCTGG
>CBDVAM010000130.1:0-9424 GCA_965371965.1 uncultured Phycisphaerales bacterium | reverse complement strand
ACCAGATCAGCCATCAGGAGAGAGCCGTTGATGCAATAGCCTCGCGAGCGAGGGAGGTTGCACCGGATGCGCGTTCGTTGCAAGCCCCCTCGCTCGCGCGTCGGGCTCGTACGATTGTCTGTTCACCCAAACTTCTGCACCGCCGTGACGATCATCGCCGCGATACCAACTAGCACCACCAACCCCAACGCGAGACTCATCACTCTTCCATTTCGAAAGCCCTTGACGAGCATCTGTCGCCCGTTAAGCACCAGCACCACCCCCGCCAGCGCCGGCACAAACAACGCCCCGAACACTGTGTACGCCTTCTGCACCTGCGCAAAGTCCACAAACATCGACACCATCGGCACCGTCGCAATCGCGACCATCGACCCCCGATAGACCCTGCCCTTCGTGCTCACTGCCTCGCGAGGCGGGGCGTCCTCGCCCCGCCCGACACTCGCTCGCAGCCTCCACAAATCCGCGTACACATATGGCACCGCCTGCCACACCCCAAGCACACTCGAGAACACCGCAAAGAACGCGCCCCACAAGAACGCCTCGCGCCCGAATGCCCCGAGCGAAGCCTCCAACTGATCGGCAACCATGACCAGTACGCCCGCCGATCCGCCGCTCTCCAGCACGACGCGGCTGCCGACCACCACCATCGCAATCCCAAAGACCGCCGTCATCGCATAGCCCAGCGTCGCATCGAGCCGGCACACCCGCAGGTCCCCCGGCCCATCGCGCCCGGCCTCGCGCATCCAGTAGCTGTAGCAGATGATCGTGAGCGTCCCGCCGACGCCGCCCATCAGCGCGATCGTCCAGATGAGCCCCGTGCCGAAGCTCTCGGCGTGCTCGGCGCTCTCGGTCGCCTTGTGAATCGTCGGGATGAACAGCCCGCGCAGCATCTCGCCAAGATCCGGCGCAAGCATCGCGGCACTCACGACGACGATGATGAACATGACGCCGACGCACACGCCCATGACGCGCTCGAAGAGCTTGAACCCGCCGAGCCAGGCCAGCGCGAGCGCCAGCAGGCTCCCCCCGGCGCCGAGCACCAGCCGCCCGATCGGCACCTCGCCTTTGAAGAACCCGCCGGGCTCACCGAGGGTGAGGGTCCGATCGCCGAAGATCGGCCATATCGCGTGTGCGGTGATGCCGGTCGCGCTGATGAGCGCCCCGCCGGTGAACAGCGTCCACGGGATGAGATACACCCAGAACAAGATCTGCACCGGGCGACCGAGCCAGACCATCGCGCCCTCGAGAATCGTGGAACCCGTGGCGATCTGCCAGCGTGCAAGGTTTTCGGTGAGCAGCAGCTTGACCGCCGAGCCGAGCACGACCGCCCACAAGCAACTCAGCCCGAGGATGCTGCCGGCGATCGCGCCGCCCGCGAGATCGCCAGCACCGACGCCCGTCGCCGCCACCAGCACACCCGGCCCGACGATCGCCAGCAATCCCATCCGCCTCGAAACGCCCATCCGGCGAGCATATCCGGCGGTCCGGTCGAGGGCGCAATCGAACCGGTCGCCCAACCGCTGCGGTAACTGGTAACACCGGCTTCCAGCCGGTCGCGCGCCCTGGAACGAGTCCTCAGTCGATGGGCAAGAAAAAACGCACGGACCTCAGCCCGTGCGTTCATGCTCACCTGCGTGCTGCGCTCATCCCCCCGGCGCACTCGAGCCGCTCCCGGTAATCGTGCCGGTCCCGGTCACCGTGCCGGCGTCGTCCGTCTTCTCTGCCTGCTCGGCGAGGTGCTCCTCGATCGTCTTGATCATGCCCTTGAGCGTGCTCTCTTCCTTGTACCCTCTGACGACCTCGACGACCTCGCCGTCGAACCCGATGATGTACATCGTCGGGAACGTCCCCACGCCGTAGCGCCGCCGCACCTCGTCGGCGTCGAGCAGCAGGTTGTAGGTGAACCCGCCGTTCTCAAAGAGCTCAATCGCCTTTAGCGGGTCGCGCTCGCGGAAGTTCAGGCTGTAGAACGCCACGGGCTGATCCACGAAGTGCTCGCTGAGCGATTGCAGTGTGCCCATGCCCTGGCGGGCGCTCTCGGGCAGCCATGTGCCCCAGAAATCCAGAACCACCACGCGCCCGCGCAGATCGCCGAGCACAACCGTTTCGCCCTGGGCGTCCTTCAACTCGAACGGTGACGCCAGCGGACGCCGGGGTGCCGCGTCGACGTTCGGCCTCCCCGGCAAGCCCCGCGGAATCGGCGGGCGAATCCGTGCCGGGTTCGGATCCGGGGCGTATCCCACGGGGATCGCCATCGTGAACGCGCTCTCGGGAAGCCCCTGGTTGAACTTCACGTTCGTCAGCTCTTTGAACATCGTGCCGTCGAAAGAAATCCCCTCGCTTGCCGCGGTTGTGCCCCGCTCGATCCTCCTAGGGATGAAATCGCTGCGAGGGATGTAGAAGATCAGATACCCTCCGCCGGTGCCCACCGGCACCCGCACGCCCTCGCATGACACGCCGTCGATCGTCTTGGACTCGACAAGCGTCAGTTCCTCGCCACCAATCGACGCGCTCAGCGGCTTGCCCGTGAAGATGTCGTCGAGCAGGAACTCCTTGGCCAGGTTGATCTCCTTGTCCCGAGTCGCGATCCGCTCGGAGCGGATGCGCTGCTGTTTCTCGGCATCGGCCATCCACTCGTATCGCTGATCACGGTAGATCGCGTCAAACTCGACCTCGGGCTGCTTCGATGATTTCTGCCCCTTGCCGGTGAAGCGGAACTCGAACGGGTTGCGATTGGCAGATGGCTGGCTGCCCTCTTCGGGCATCCTCGCCACCAATATCTTGCCCTTGGCGCTGGCAAGAAAATCCGCAAATCCACCGGTTGCCCCGACTTCGATGTCGGCGCTGAGTGTCTGGAGGTTCTGCACCGCTCCGGCCGACAGTTCCAAGAGCTTCTTGGCCTCCTCGGGGTTTGCGCTCGCCGGCATCGCCAGCGCGCCAACCACAAGCGACACGACAACGTTCATTCCTATCCACATCCTCGATCTCCCTGACAGTTGCTCGCGTGCTCGCGAGAGAAGAACCCGGTTCCGTCCCCACCGCCAACGCCTCCATGGACGCCGGCAGAACGCCGATCGGGTCCGCCTGATGCCTACCACATGGTCCACCTACGCACCGATCTTCCCGCGTGAGAAGATCTCCCGACCCGATCATAGTTCCGACCTGTCGGAAAGTTCGGCCATGCGACCGAACAGCTTGATGCCAAACCCAAGATCCCCGCCATTCAAGTACGGTCTTTGTCCGGATTGCAAAGCAGACTTGCAAGGGCTCTGCCGGGGTCATCCTCACGCATCAGATGCTCGCCCACCAGCACGATGCTCAGCCCGGCCGCTCCCAGGCGGGCCAGGTCATCCGGCGTGCGGATGCCCGATTCAGAGACCACACGCGACCGATCCGCCAGCGTCGTCGCCAGAGAAACCGAGTTCTCCAGATCCGTGACCATCCGCCTGAGATCGCGGTTGTTGATGCCAATCAAGTGCCGGCTGGCCCCCACGCCCTGGCTCGCAGCCACGATCCGGTCCAGATTCTCGCGGTCGTGGGCCTCAAAGAGGATGTGCATGTCCAGTTCAACCGCGCGGGCGGCGAACTCTTCGAGCTGGGCGTCTTCGAGGCACTCAGAGATCAGCAGAATCGCGTCGGCCCCGAGGGCTCGGCTCTCATCGACCTGCCAGAGATCAACCAGGAAATCTTTGCGCAATACTGGAAGTGGGACGCCATCACGGATTCGCTTGATATAGGACCCGGATCCGCCGAAGTACTTATCGTCCGTAAGACAGGAAATCGCCGAAGCACCACAGCTTGCATAGGCCAGTGCTATGACCGATGGATCAAAGTCCTCATCCTCCGCCCGAATCCACCCCGCCGAGGGGCTCTTGCGCTTGATCTCCGCGATCACAGCGGTCGGGTCCCGTCGGTCGACGGTCACCGCTCGCACGAAATCTCGCGTAGGTCCGGCGTCGGCGACCCGATCGGCGAGGTCGCTCGGCGTGATCTCAGATTTCGCCCGCGCCACCTCGCGGCGCTTGTGCTCGATGATCTCGCCTAGAACCGGTGGAGTCGCCACTATCCTGATTATGGCATCGCTGCTGGTCGGCGTCCGCCCCGCGCAGGCGCAGCTCGCCCAGCCCGGGATCGACCAGACCGATCCCAAGCAGCACTCGATCTCACGCTGGGTCCAGAGCATCCAGAATCTCGAGGTCCGCGAGGCCCTGACCCAGATAACCGACAACTGGACCCTGGTCATTGCCGGGCTCGCCGGGCTCGTGCTGGTGGTGCTCGCGGTCGCGGGCGTCTTCCGACCCAGCGGCGTGGGCACGACGCCCCGAGACATCAAACCATTCCCATCCTTCGTATGGCTCTTCATGGGGCTGCTGATCCTGCTGGTCGGGCCGATGGCCGGCAACGCGCTCTCCGGCCTGCCTGATGCCTATCAGCGACTGACGGGCAATGCCATCGCTCTGGATAGCATCGATCGACAGGCAATCCAGTTCGGGGGCGCCGCCGTGGTCGGCTCGGTCGTCGGGCTCGCCCTGGTCTATCTCATGAACAAGTCGGCCAAGGACGCCGGCCTGAAGATCGGCGGCATGGACCTGCTGATCGGTTTCGGGTGCTTCCTGCTGGCGATCCCGCTGATCCAGCTCGCGACGATGGGTGGAATCGCGGGCATGCGCCAAATCATGGGTGAAAATCCGCCCCAAATCGCCCACGAGACGCTGCAACTGATTGTGGACAACCAGGGGCATCGATCGATCTGGGTGATCATCGTCGCCGCAACCATCTGCGCCCCGATCGTCGAGGAACTGGTCTTCCGGATGGGGCTGCAAACGGCGCTTCTTCGCCTGTTCGGGAATCCCTGGCCGGCGATCGTGATCTCCAGCGGCGTGTTCGCGGGGATCCACTTCACAGTCCTGCCCGACAACTCCTGGCACGCGATGGTGACGCTGTTCGCCCTGGGGATGTGCCTGGGTGTCGCGTTCGAGCGCACGAAGCGCCTGGGCGTGCCCATCGCCATGCACATCGCTTTCAATGTGCTGAATGTGGTGCTGGCGATGTCCAGCCCGGCGGGCGAAATGCCCGGCGGCAGCGGCGATTCGGGCGACACGTTTGTGACCGCCCCCAACGATCGCTGAGTTATCGCTCGCTTCGCCCGCTTGAATATGTAGAATCCGCCCATGGCGCGTCGGTCTTCAGGGAACAAGAGCGGGACATCCAAGGACCTGAAGCCCGCTGAGCCCATCCGCGTGGACGCGCCGGTGAGGATCGAGGACGACGCCTCGGCGAACGCCTACCTGCGCACGCGAACGAATATCGAACGGATGACCGCCCCGGCGCTCGAGGCCTTCAAGCTCGATCGCATGCGGGCGTTGTGCGAGTTGCTGGGCAGCCCGGAGCGGGCGACGCGGTTCGTGCATGTCGCCGGCAGCAAGGGCAAGGGCAGCGTCGTCGAGATGCTGGGGGCGTGCCTGAGCGGGTGCGGCTACACCGTGGGCATCTACACCAGCCCGCACCTGGTCCACGTCCGCGAGCGCATCCGCATCGGCCCGCGCCCGATCGATGAGGCCCAGTTCGCCAAGCTGCTCTCGCACGTCGCGGGCGTCGCCTCGGATCTGCCAGAAGAACTGGGCGATGCGACCTACTTCGAGGTGCTGACCGGGACCGCGCTGCTGTTCTTCGCCGACGAGGCCGTGGACGTGGCGATGCTCGAGGTCGGCCTGGGCGGCAGGCTCGATGCGACCAACGTGATCGTGCCCGAGCTGTGCGTGATCACGCCGATCCATCTCGAGCACACCCACCTCCTGGGCGACACCCTCGAGAAGATCGCGATGGAGAAGGCGGGCATCCTCAAGGCGGGGGTCTCGGCGATCACCGTGCAAAGGGAAGAGCGGGTGCTGGACATCCTGCGCGAGCACGCCTCGACGCTGAACGCCGAGGTGCTGGTGCTGGGCGAGAACGTCGAGTTCAGCGAGCGGTTCGAGTCCAACGCGAGCCTGGGCCCGCACATGCGCGTGGGCGTGACGATCGCCGGCGAGAGCTACGAGCACCTGGCCTGCCCCATCCCGGGGCACCACCAGGGGGCCAACTGCGGGCTCGCCCTGGCGGCGCTGCTGGAGCTTCGCAAGCGCGGCTTCGAGACACCCGAGCGGAAGGTCGCGCGCGGCCTGGCCAAGACCCAGCAGAACGGACGTTTCGAGCAGGTGTGGGAGAACCCGCGGATCATCATCGACGGGGCACACACGCCCGAGAGCGTCCACGCGCTGATCAAGGCATTGGGCGCACACCTGCGGTTCGACTCACTCGTGGTCGTCTTCGGATGCGCCAGGGATAAGCGCGTGGACGAGATGCTCGACGGCATCGCAAAGGGGGCCGACAAGGTCTTCTTCACACGGGCCGAGGACTCGCCCAGGGCCCTGGACGGCGACGAGCTGGCGGCAAGGTTCGGCGAGAGACACGGCAAGATGGCCCAGGCGGTCGCGAGCGTCAAGGAGGCGATCAACCAGGCCGATCGCGCGACGACCAAGGGCGATCTCATTCTCGTGACCGGGTCATTCCATGTGGCCGGAGAGGCCAAGCGGCTGTTGATGGAGAAGCGACGGGCTTGAGCTGCTCGCCTCGATCGCCGCGAGAAGATCAAGTAGGTTCGGATCGGCCCGCCATGTCTGGACGAGCGGTCGGAACAGCTCGTCGGCGGCAGCCACCGACGCCGACCTCGGCCTCATGCACGACCATCGCGCATACCTGAAGTTGGGGGTCGATGTGGCACCACAGCGGCCAATCTCGGGGTACGGGCGCAGATGAAGCTCTAGATAGGCCAGCGGCGGGATGAGCCGCCCGCCAGCGGTTATAATCGGCGCTATGGCAACGCCCCTGCACAGCTCGCCCCGACGACTCACTCTCGATCGTGGTTGAGCCTGCGCGGCGGCGGCTTCAGTGTCCGAGCCCCGCGTTGGTGGGGTTTTTTTGTGTCACCAGGTAGATTGACGATGATGAACGACCGGCGGAGCACACGGGAATGAACGACCAGGAGATACGACAACGCTACGACGGGCCTCTGGCCAACGAGATCGAGCTGCGCTGGCAGGACGTGTGGAAGCAGCGCGATGTCTTCTGCCAGCCCAACCCCGGCGAGGAGGGCTTCGACGCCTCTCGACCCAAGTTCTTCTGCCTGGACATGTTCCCGTATCCGTCGGGGGCGGGCCTGCATGTGGGCCACCCCGAGGGCTACACCGCGACCGACATCCTGTGCAGGTACAAGAAGATGCGCGGGTTCAACGTGTTGCACCCGATGGGGTGGGACGCGTTCGGCCTGCCCGCCGAGCAGTACGCGATCCAGACCGGAGTTCACCCCGCGCAGACGACGCGCAAGAGCATCGACAACTTCCGGCGTCAGTTGCAGCGGTTCGGGTTCTGCTACGACTGGAAGCGTGAGTTCGGCACCATCGACGAGGAGTACTACCGCTGGACGCAGTGGATATTCCTGCGGATCTATGGCTCGTGGTACGACCCCGATGCCAAGCGGGCACGGCCGATCGAGGAGCTGGAACGCGAGTTCATCGAGGGAGCGCGTGAGGTCCGGTACAACCCGAACGCCGCGGAATATTCCGGCGCGGGCGAGCTGCCCCAGGGCGCGACCGCCGGCGGCTGGGAGGGGCTGGACCTGGAGACGCGCCGGACCATCCTGGACAGTTATCGCCTGGCGTATGTCGCCAACCAGACGGTCAACTGGTGCCCAAAGCTGGGCACGGCGCTGGCCAACGAGGAGGTGATCGACGGCAGGAGCGAGCGAGGGGGATTCCCCGTGCTGCGAAAGCCGCTGCGTCAGTGGCTGTTCCGGATCACGTCGTACGCGGATCGCCTGCTGGCGGGGCTCGGGGATGTCGATTGGCCGGCGAGCACCAAGGCGATGCAGTCCCAATGGATTGGGCGCAGCGAGGGCGCGGAGATCGATTTTCAGTTGGACAACTCGCCGGTGATGGTCAAGCCGGCGCTGCGGGTCTTCACAACCCGCCCCGACACCATCTTTGGAGCGACCTACATGGTCGTTGCGCCCGAGCACCCGCTGGTGCAGGCGATCCTGGAAGAGCCGCCGGTGGGCTGGGATGTTGCGCCGCTGCGAGACTACGCCGAGGGCGCGAGCAATCGCACGGATATCGAGCGCCAGGAGGCCAAGGAAAAGACCGGCGTGTTCACCGGCGTGATGGCCACCAACCCCGCGACCGGCAAGCCGATCCCGGTCTGGACAAGCGACTACGTTCTGATGGGCTATGGCACCGGGGCGATCATGGCGGTGCCGGGCCAGGATGAGCGGGACTGGGAGTTCGCCGAGGCGTTTGGTCTGGCGATCGTGCGCACGGTTCAGCCGCCGGCGGACTTTGAGGGCACTGCGTACACCGGCGAGGGCCCGTCGATCAACAGCGGATTCCTCGACGGGCTCGCGGTCGAGCAGGCCAAGGCGCGGATGATCGCGTGGCTCCGAGAGCAGGCCTGCGGCGTGGGGAAGGTCAACTACCGCCTGCGCGACTGGCTCTTCAGCCGCCAGCGTTATTGGGGCGAGCCGTTCCCGATTGTCTACGACCAGCGCGGGTGGCCCTACGGCGTGAGCGAGGATTCGCTGCCGGTCTCGCTGCCGCCGCTCGCGGACTATGTGCCAGAAGAAAGCGACGAGCCCAAGCCGCTGCTGGCAAAGGCGCAGGACTGGGTGCGGACGACCGCGGGCGAGGCGGGCGTCTTAGAGCTGCCGGCGGATCGGATGATGACCCGCGAGACCAACACGATGCCGGGGTGGGCGGGGAGCTGCTGGTACTTCTTGCGGTTCTGCGATCCGAAGAACAACGAGCGGTTCGTGGGACGCGAGGCCGAGGCGTATTGGATGGATGGCGGGGTCGATCTGTACATCGGCGGTGCCGAGCACGCGGTGCTGCATCTGCTCTATGCGCGGTTCTGGCACAAGGTGCTGTATGACCTGGGCGAGGTCTCGACCGATGAGCCGTTTGCCAAGCTGTTTCATCAGGGGTTGATCACGAGCTTCTCATTCCAAAGGCCAGACAAGACCCTGGTGGCTGCTGACCAAGCACATCGACTCATCTGTGAGAATCCAGAGGATTTGCCCGAGCCCGATTGGTCAGAGATCCCTCAGAAACTACCTGTTCCATCACAATGCCGCATCGAGCCTGTTGTGCCAAGTGCTTGGCCGCATTACACACCCAAGACCTCGGGGTCCTCTGAAATGCACCCCGGTGTTGTGGAACTGCTGAGACAACAAGATGGGTCATACTACTTTGAAACAGGGCAGGTTTCCCAGCTGCTCGTCGAGCAGCTCACGGGAAAGAAAGAGTGGCGACATCAGATTACGGCGAAGATGTCCAAGAGCTTGAAGAACGTCGTCAACCACGATGACGAGATCGCCGAATACGGGCCCGACACCTTC
>CBDVAM010000129.1:0-10155 GCA_965371965.1 uncultured Phycisphaerales bacterium | reverse complement strand
CATGGTCATCACCGACCTCTGCGTACTCGAGATGGACCACGACCGCCACCGCTTCCGCCTCACCGAACTCGCCCCGGGCGTCACGACCGAAGAAGTCATCGAGAAGACCGAAGCAGAAATAATCGTCGAAGGCGACCCCGCGATCATCGAGGTGTAAGAACCCCACCCGTGAGAGCCGGGGCGTCCCCGCCCCGTTCCGAGGGCAAGTGCGACCATTCGCAAAGAACGGGGCGAGCACGCCCCAACCCGCTACCCTCGCGTGATGACCGACCCAGCCAACCATCGAACCTCCGAACGCACCTTCCTCGCGGGCCCGCGCTCACGCCTCTCAGAGTTCGCACGCGTCCTCCGAATCGGCCGCGAGTTCATCCACGGCTTCCGCGCACTCCACTTCGCCGGCCCCTGCGTCACCGTCTTCGGCTCCGCACGCTTCAAAGAGGGCCACCGCTACTACCAGATGGGCGTCGACATCGGCGAGGCAATCGCAAACGCCGGCCTCACCACCATGACCGGCGGCGGCCCAGGCGTCATGGAAGCCGCAAACCGCGGCGCACGCAACGCCAAAGGCCGCTCCATCGGCTGCAACATCGTCCTCCCACAAGAGCAAGACCCCAACCCCTACCTCGACAAAATGATCGAGTTCGACTACTTCTTCATACGCAAGGTCATGCTCGTCAAATACTCCATCGCCTTCGTCGTCCTCCCCGGCGGCTTCGGCACCATGGACGAGCTCTTCGAGACCGCAACACTCATCCAGACCGGCAAAATCCAGTCCTTCCCCATCATCGTCATGGGCACCGACTACTGGCGACCCCTGCGCGACTTCGTCACACACACCATGACCGACACAGGAACCATCGCACCCAATGATCTCGACGACGTCGTCTTCACCGACTCCATCGACGAGGCCATCGCGGCTATCCAATACCGCCGACGCGACCGCCCCCAAGAAGACACCCCCAAGCCCTCGCGCGTCCTCGCCGAGCACGAACCCGCCTCCGATCCCCGCCCACCAACATGACCAAGACCGGTCTCACCCCACAAGAGGCCCCGGCGCAAGCCCGGGCTCCTCCCCTCTTCTCCGCCTCACCGAACAACCACTCCCCAACCCCCGCGACCGACCATCACCCATTACCCATTGCCCATTACCCATCACCCATTGCCCATTGCCCATTGCCCTCCCCCCTAATCAAACAACCGCTTCACCGCAGCCCACCACCCCTGGCTCAGCTCCGGCGTCGTCTCCGCCCACACCGAACAATCCACCGCATTCAAAATCCGCTCGGTCGTCCGCCCCAACAGCACCCCCGCCGAATCGCTCTTGTGCATGTGCATGCTCAACACCAGAACCTCAACGCCCAGCCGCTTGCACATCTGCGGCACGGCCCGTGTCGCCGGCCCCTCCACGCTCACAATCTCCACCCGCGGATCCCCTTCCTTGCGAACCCGCGAGATCAACTCATCCGCATGTGACTTGCAAACCCCCTCCATCTTCCCGCGCGCCTGCTCCTCGGTCAAGATCGTGTGATACCCCATCGGCAGCTCGAACGCCTTGATCAGCATGATCGACTCGACGCCCAGCATCCGCCCAAGCCACAACCCTCGCAGAAGCTCGACATGCGCGTCCGCGTCCAGATCGCTCGCGACCGCGATCTTCGTGAACGACCCGCGAAACGTCGGCTCGACCACCAGCGCCGAGACCGGACAATGCCGCACCGTGCTGTGCGCCACGCTGCCCAGGCTGCCGCGCTTCAACCCCCCCTTGCCATACCTCCCGATGACCAGCAGATCCGCATCCAGCTCCCGCCGGAGCGCCAGGATCTCATGCTCGGGCTGGCCCCGCTTCACATGCAGCGTCGCCTTGCCGCTCAGCTCGTGGCTCGCCGCAAACTTCTCGAACTCCTCGCCGGCGATCGCCAAATGCTTCTCGGCGAGCCCGGGCATGGCGTCTGCCGCCCGCTTGCTCATCGGCTCGATCACATGCACCGCGTGCAGTTCCGCCCCCAGCTTCTCGCCCAGCCCGATGGCCATGTCCAGGGCCCCCAGCGACTCGCTGGTCAGCCCCGTCGCCACCAGAATCGTGCGAATGTCTCTCGATTGTTCGTCCATCGTCAGGCCTCCTGCAGTCCGATGCCACAGGAGTCTATCGGACCGATACCTGCTTTCCTCGACGCCAAGGACGCGAAAACCGCTCCCCGACCGGTCGCTCATGTCGCTCGTGTCGGTGCTCAATCACACAGGTGCTCCCGTCGATCGCGTGCCGCGCCAGCTCGTGCTCACTCCCTCGCACGAATGTCTCGGAGCAAATCGCGCATTCGTGCGACAACCTCGGGCCGCGTCTGAGCCAGATCAATCGTTTCTCCAGGGTCACTTTCGAGGTCATACAGCCGAACCCCCGACCCTCCTTGCTCGACCTTTACCTGTCGCGGCTCCGTGAACCCCCCCGAGCCCAGCCCCTCGATCAGCTTCCACTTCCCAACGCGTAACGCGAACATCCCACTGCCGGAGTGGTGTACCAACGCCTCACGCCCGGAGCCCTCGCCGCCCAAGAGGGTCGCCAGAAAGCTCTCGCTATCCGGCCCAACCCCCGCACCCAACTCGACGTCCACCGCCGATCCAACGGTCGCCAGGATGTCATTGAGCCCAACCAGCGCCTCGCTGCTCGACCCCGCTTCGATCCGCCCCGCCCATCGCACGATCAGCGGCACCCGATGCCCCGCCTCATAGATATCAGCCTTCATCCCCCGATAGCCCAGGTGTGATCGATGTCCAAACTCCTCGATATCGCCAGGCCGCCAGTGCGCGCCATTGTCCGAGGTCACGATCACGATCGTGTTCTCGCGAACCCCCGCGTCATCGATCGCATCCAGCACCCGCCCGATGGAATGGTCCACCTGTGCGATGAAATCGCCGTACCACCCCGCCTCGCTCGACTCTTGAAACTCCTCGGTCGGCATCCAGGGCGTGTGCGGCGCCGTCAACGCCACGTACAAGAAGAACGGATCATCTCGCTCGCCCCTCTCGCGCACGAACTCCACCGCCCGATCCGTGATCCGCGGCAAGCACTCATAGAAACCAAACCCCTCCCCCATCGCCCCAGCCCGCCAGAACCCGCCGCCACCATTCCATCGCCGCCCGCTGCCATCGGTGTGTTCGGTCAACAGCGTCGCCACCCGATCACCCTCAATAAACACGTACGGCGGCATGTCCAGCGACGCCGGCACAATGAACACCTCATCGAACCCGACCTCGCGGGGCCCGCCGTCGATCACCCCGCCATATTCCGCCTTCTTGTCCGGCTCTGTCGGATCAAACGTCCCAAGCCCGAGATGCCACTTGCCGACGCACGCCGTGCGATACCCCGCCGACCGCAGCACCGACGCGATCGTCTCCCGCCCCGGCTCGATCAACGCCCGATCATCGCCATCGAGCACCCACGCCTTTAAGCGAGTCCGCCACGCGTACCGACCGGTCAGAATCCCATACCGTGTCGGCGTGCAGACCGCGCTAGGCGAGTGCGCATCGGTGAACCGCATCCCCTCTGCCGCGAGCCCATCCATCCGCGGCGTCGCCACCCTCGAATGAGCACCGTCCGCGTGATACACAGCGACATCCCCGATACCCAGATCGTCAGCCACGATCAGGACAATGTTGGGCCTGTCTCGGGCGTGCCTGGCACATCCGCCGACAAACGAGCTCAGCAGCGCGAGCAAGACAAGACGCATCAGCAGTCGGTTCGCCATCCCGCCCAAGATACACCAAGCCCGCAGATCCGGTCAGCCCCACACGCCCACCGCAGGCTATTCGCCGTCCAGTTGCCCCGAGAGCACCCCCGCGATGGCGTTCCGCGCCCGCTCGCTCATCCCCTCGCGATTGCTTACCACGATAATCGTGTAACCATCATCGACCAGCCGGAAGAACTCTGCGCCAAAGCCCGGGAAGCCGCCGTTGTGCCACTGCACCCGCGTGTCACGCCGGCTCGTCGCCAGCCGCCAGCCCAGACCCCAGTCCTTTCCCCCCGAAGGACTTGTTGCCTCGAAGAGCATCTCCTTGCCGAGGATCTTGCCCGCCGCCAACGCGTGATCGAACGCCAGCAGGTCGTCCGCCGTGCACACGATCCCGCCCGGACCAAGCCGCAGCCACGTCGTTGGCAGATCCGTCAGGTCGCCGGAAAAGCCAAACTCCTCGGCCTGCGGCCCGCTCCCGATCGCCCAGGTCTCTGCATCCACCCCTGGACCGCTGATAAACCGCGCCGAGGTCATCCCCGCCGGCACGAACACCCGCTCCCGCACGACCGTCTCGAACGCCTCACCACTCACTCGCTCAACAATCGCCGCCAGCAGCGAGTATCCGACATTGGAATACGAGAAGGCCGTGCCAGGCTCAGAATCTATCGGCTGGGCCAGCGCCCAACGCTCGAACGCCTCGCGGTCAAGCTCCGCCAGCGGATCCTCGTGATTCGCCACCATGCCCGACCGATGCGCAAGCAGGTGTCGAATCGTGATCGCCTTCTTGTCCTCAGGAACATCCGGCAGGTATACATCGATTGGCGCATCCAACTCCAGCACGCCCTCCTCGCACAGCCCGAGCACGACCGACGACGTGATCGTCTTGGCCACCGACCCGATGTAGTATCGAGTCTCCATCGTCGCCGGCACGCCCTCCCGGGCCTCGCCGAACGCGCGACGAAGGATGATCTCGCCATCTCCCTCGACGATCGCCTGGCCTTCGAATCCCTCGAGCGCCTCGAGTCGCGCCTCGATCGACTCGCCCAGACTCGCCGGTTGCTCAACCTTCTGCCCCGGCGCGACCGTCACCGAGAACCCCGCCGCCAGCACCGCCAGACTCAACACGTTTTTCATCGCAGCTCCCAGTCCGATTCAGCCAAAGATCGCCGAACCCCTCTTTGGGATCCTCGCGCCCCGCGCTCCACCCCAATACCAGCCCCCCTCAGCCACAAGGAAAACACGCTCCATGGACCTCAGCCGCATCCGAAACTTCTCCATCATCGCCCACATCGACCACGGCAAGTCCACCCTCGCCGACCGACTCCTCCAGGCAACCCACGCCGTCTCAGACCGCGAGGCCAGGGCCCAGATCCTCGACTCCATGGACCTCGAACGCGAACGCGGCATCACCATCAAAGCCTCCGCCGTCACGGTGAGCTACGACCCAAGCGACGAAGCGACGGAGCGACAAAGCGACGAAGGGAATGACAAGGGCCAAACCAAAGGCCCCGCAGGGGCCGCCAACCCCTCCGTCGCTCCGTCGCTCCGTCGCTCCGTCGCTTCCCCCTACATGCTCAACTTCATCGACACCCCGGGGCACGTCGATTTCTCCTACGAGGTCAGCCGCGCCCTCAAGGCATGCGAGGGAGCGATCCTCGTAGTCGACGCCTCTCAGGGCGTAGAAGCCCAGACCGTCGTCAACGCCTACCTCGCCATCGCCCAGGACCTCGACATCATCTGCGTCCTCAACAAGATCGATCTCCCCGGCGCACGCCCAGACGAGATCGCTGAAGAAATCGAGCACGTGCTTGGCTTCCCGGCCGAGGAGTGCATCGAGGTCTCCGCCAAGACCGGCAAGGGCATCCCCGAGCTCCTCGAAGCAATCGTCAAACGCCTCCCTCCCCCACGCGAACCCGTCACACCCAAAGCCAGAGCCCTCATCTTCGACGCTACTTACGACGACTACCGCGGCGTCATCATCTACATCCGCGTCTTCGACGGCCATCTCAAGCACGCCGACAAGATCCGCATGATGGGCCTCGAACGCACCCACCAGATCACCGAACTCGGCAAGTTCACACCAAAGCAAACCAAGGTCAACTCTCTGGGCCCAGGCGAGACCGGCTACCTCGTCGCCGCAATCCGCAACCTCGCGGACGTCCGCGTCGGCGACACCATCACCCTCGAAAAAGCCCCCGCCGACGAGCCCCTCGAAGGCTTCGAGACCGCAAAGCAGATGGTCTTCTGCGACTTCTACCCCGCCACCACAGAGAAAAAGGGCAACGACTACGAGCTCCTCCGTGAAGCCATCGAAAAACTCGCTCTCAACGACTCCTCATTCACCTACCAGCCCGTCCACTCTGAAGCCCTCGGCTTCGGCTTCCGCTGCGGCTTCCTCGGCCTGCTCCACATGGACATCATCCAACAACGCCTCGAACGCGAGGGCGGCGTAGAGGTCGTCCAGACCGCACCCACCGTCTCCTACAAGGTCGATATCCGCGGCAAAGAAAACAAGGTCAAAGAGATCGAGGTCCACAACCCCGCAGATCTCCCAGACGCCTCGCTCATCGTCGAGATGAAAGAACCCATCAGCCGCGTAGAGATCATGACCCCATCAGCCTACATCGGCGACATCATGAAGCTCTGTCTCGACCGTCGCGGCGTCTACAAAAACCAGATCGTCGTCTCAGACAACCGCCAGATGCTCACCTTCGAAATACCTCTCGCAGAAATCATCTACGACTTCTACGACAAGCTCAAGGGCATCACCTCCGGCTACGGCACCATGGACTACGAGATCACACGCTACCAGGCCGACAACCTCGTCAAGGTCGACGTCCTCATCAACTCTGAACCCGTCCAGGCCCTCAGCCTCATCTGCCACAAAGACCGCTCACAACAACGCGGGCGAGCACTCATCCTCAAACTCCGCAGACAAATCCCCCGCCACCAGTTCGAGATCCCCATCCAGGCCGTCATCGGCGGCAAGATCATCGCACGCGAAACCATCAAAGGCTTCCGCAAAGACGTCACCGCCAAGTGCTACGGCGGCGACGTCTCCCGAAAACGAAAACTCCTCGAAGCCCAGAAAAAAGGCAAAAGCCGCATGAAGTCCGTCGGCTCCGTCCAAATCCCCCAAGAGGCCTTCATGGCCGTCCTCGACACCGGCGACTGACTCTGTCTCCCGTGCCACTGGTGGCTCGCCCACCAGTGCAATCGGCCCCGGGGGTTCATTGCAAAGGACCCCGGCGGGGTCAACGCACCTAGCCCCGGGTGAAGCACGCGCAGCGTGCGCAACCCGGGGTCAGCATCCACCACAAACACCGCCCCGCAGGGTCGGACGAAGCCCAGGCAGTCGCCACCTTCCCGTCGGCGGGTCAGTACCAACTCCACGGCAACTGTCCAGTTTCGCACTGACCATCGGAATGGTCAGTGGCACGAACTTCCACCCCCGGACTCTGACTGGCTGGTGCCACCGGTGCCGCGCATGTGAGATCACAATCCCCAAACACCCGTGGTGGCTGGCGTCCCGCCCGCAATCGGCGAAGCTGGTACAGCTTGCTCGATACACTCTCAACGTGCCGGACTCCCCCAGCATCATCATCCTCGCCGGACCCAACGGCGCAGGCAAGACCACCGCCGCGAGACTCCTCCTCGCGGACGCCGTCGACGAGTTCGTCAACGCCGACGACATCGCCCGCGGCCTCTCCGGCTTTGCTCCCCAACGTTCGGCGTTCTCCGCCGGCCGCCTCATGCTTGAGCGCATCCACGCCCTGGCCGATCAACGAGCGACATTCGCCTTTGAGACCACCCTCGCCTCGCGAACTTTCGCGCCTTGGCTCGCAAACCTCAGGGCCACCGGCTATCACCTCGGCCTGCTCTTTCTATCAATCCATGACCCCGACACCTGCATCGCGCGCGTTCGCCAGCGCGTCGCCGAGGGCGGCCACGACGTCCCGCCCGAGGTCATCCGCCGGCGTCACGCACGCGGACTCCAGAACCTCTTCAATCTCTACCTGCCGCTCTTGGACGCCTAGTCGATCTACGATAATGCAGGACCGGCCCCGCAGTTGATCGTCCGAGGATCCGAGATGACCGCAACCGATGTCTTCGACGCGACCGCGTGGCAGGCACTCCGAGAGACCGGCACATGATCACCCAACCAAGCAACGATCGCCCCGCCGCGTACCTCGTCCATGACTCCAAGCGCGTCCTCGAAGCCCTCCGCAAGGCCGCCGAAATCGCCAGACTCAGACGCGAGCTCTGGCGTCGAGTGAATGCGGGTTCCTCCAAGGATTCTACTGACAGAACCGGTAACGCATAGCGCCCGTCAACTCCGTCCAGATCCCCCAAGAAGCCTCCATGACAGTCCTCGACACCGGCGACCGACCCCATCTCCCGTGCCACTGGTGGCTCGCCCACCAGTGCAATCGGCCCCGTGCGTCCATCGCAAAGGACCCCGGCGGGGTCAACGTCCCTAGCCCCGGGTGAAGCACGCGCCAGCGTGCGAAACCCGGGGTAAGCAACCAACACAAACCCCGCCCCGGAGTGGGCGGACGAGGCTCACGACAGCACGCCGACGCCCCGACCCCGCAGCGATCAACGCACCCAGGCTCTGCTTGACGGATCAACGAGCCGCGACCGTGAGGGAGCGAACCCGCTGCAGGCGCGCCTCAGATCCCATCTCCCCGGTAGCACCGGCTTCCAGCCGGTCGCAAACACCCCGACCCCGCGGGGTCAACACCCCGACCCCGCAGGGGTCAACGTACCTAGCCCCGGGTGAAGCACGCCCAGCGTGCGAAACCCGGGGTCAGCATCCACCACAGCCCCCCGCCCCGAAGGGCCGGACGAAACCAACTACCCACATCCTGATACACTCACCCCAATGCCCGATCCCGACCGAACAAACCCACCGCCGAGCCAACAAAAACCGATCCCACGCCTCGTCCACAACTCCAATCGAGCCCTCGAAGCCCAACGCAAGGGCAAGAGCCGCATGAAACCCGTCGGCTCCGTCCAGATCCCGCAGGAGGCGTTCATGGCGGTTTTGGATACGGGGGAGTAGGTTCTAGTGCTCGCCCGACCAACCACAATAGTGCTAGGTGCCGGCGCGTCGTATCCCTATGGCTTGCCGCTAGGGGCTGATCTCATCAAGAATATCATCGCAACGAATGGATCTTATTCGAAGTATTTCCCAGAAAGACGTGAGCGCGACAAACAGCTCATAGATATTGAGGGCCGCAAATTCGTCCGAGCCCTTAAGGGCAGTCGGCAGCCGTCAATCGATGAATTCCTTGAGGTTCGCCCAGAATTTCGAGACATTGGTGTTATTGCCATTGCGGCCGAGCTACTCCCAAAGGAGAACCGGGCAATTCAACATCAGTCCGAGGATGAAGCGAGCGGTCCTTGGTATAGTTGGCTCTTTCCAAAGATCATGAATCCTAACTCCCTCGTCATTGATCCGAATCTCACGATTGTTACCTTTAACTACGATCGGACCTTTGAGTTGAGCCTAGCTGTTGCCCTGTGGCAATCGTCCGGAAGCGAGCCAGAGTTGGCCGTCGAGGCTGTAGAGAAGTTGCCAGTGATCCACGTCTACGGGACTCTCGCATCTGTCCCAACGATCGATAGAGATCGGCTCACGATTCAGACGAGTCCACGACAAGGTGAACCACCCGTTTTCACGGCTTCGCGAGGTATTAGAGTATTTACGGACGAACGCCAGGACCAAACTGCGTTGAGTGAAGCCCGGGATGCCGTGCTTGAAGCGGACAACTTGATTTTCTTAGGATTTGCATTCGAGTGTACCAACTTACAGCGATTGGGAATATCTCCGGATAACTCAGCGTGGCTAAAGACAAGGAAGAAGATGATGACAGGAACCGGATTTGGCATACGTGGGGCAGAGCAGAATAGGATCAACAAGCAGTTTCACCATCACATCGCGCTCGGTGGAAGGAAGGAGCATTGCCTCGAGTTCTTGAGGGAATCTATCGAGTGCTTTGGATAAAGAACATAAGACTCGACCTTTCGGCGGTCGTTAGATAGCATATATCTGTGCCCCTGGCCCTTCCGGGGATCGATCGAAAGACGGCCTGCTCTCGGGTTGGTGCCTACTGTGAAGGAGTCCTCCGTGCCTTTTTGCCCGTTGGAACTTCCCATCGAAGCGGCAGGTTCATTTGACGATCGCCCTGGAAGTACTCACCAAGATCAGCGGGCCAGCTGTACGGAATCGCCCTAATCCCACCGCTCAGCGCATCGTCTAGGACTTCAACAAGTCCCGTAATTCGATTGGTGTGAGGTTCCAGAACTTCATCTTCACGGATCAAGATGTTTAGCGTGCGTGAGCCGAGCGACTGCAAGAGCGGTCGTGGGTTGCATTCGAATTCAACAAGGAAGAATGCAAGTTCGTATTTAACGGTGCCAG
>CBDVAM010000128.1:0-10159 GCA_965371965.1 uncultured Phycisphaerales bacterium | reverse complement strand
TATGACGACACGCAGGAGATGGCTCGGAACTTTCACAAGATCGCCGACGCGGCGTTCTCGATCGGCTGCGCGTGGATCACGGTGCATGGGCGGACGGTGGAGCAGAAGTACGTTGGGCCGAGCCGGTGGGACGTGCTGCGCGACATCGTGCGCGAATATCCGGGTCGTTTGATCTTCGGCTCGGGCGATGTCTGGGAGGCGCAGGACATCTTCCGCATGATCGCGTACACCGGCGTGAGCGCGGTGGGCGTGGCGCGCGGCTGCATCGGCAACCCGTGGATCTTCCGCCAGGCCCGAGACATGATGGCGGGGCGCGAGCCGAAGGCCCCGACGATTCGCGAGCAGCGCGACGTGCTGATGCAGCACTTCGAGCTTGCCCTGGCGGTGAACAAGGGGATGCGCCAGGTCGAGTATCACACGGCCAAGGCGATGCGGAAGTTTGGGATCCGGTTCAGTGCGCATCATCCCCAGGGCGAGACGGTGCGCAAGCGGATGATCCAGGTGGAGAGCTTGGAGGATTGGCGTCGGGTGGTGGAGGAGTTGTATGGCGGGGAAGAGCCGTTACGCCAATAGAGGCCCTGGCGCAAGCCTGAGCTCCTCTTGAGTGCTGAGGTTCGAGAACTATGGGCGTAAGGCGAACCTGAGCAGGCTTGAGATGATCAGCGTGGCGTGACCACAAGAAACGAGGCGTCCGGATCCGTCTCAAACGTCTTGAGCTCTTCGAGTCGCTCTTTGAGCAACGACTCAATCTCAAGCGTCGTGCAGTTGCCGAGCCGGATCCAGACGATCTTCGGCGGGTGCCCCTCCACAAAGCTCCGTTGACGGAAGTCGTTGTCCTTCGACATGATGGTGAAATCATTGTCGCGTGCAAACTCCCAGACCTCGTGATCGCTCGACGTTGCGAGCCCGACGTTCCGCACATGCGTCGATTCGGGAAACTCGACCAAGAGCGCAGCCAGGAGTTTGTGCGAGAGATTCTGATCGAGCAGGAACTTCACGCGGCGGGGCCCATGAGGCGGCGCTCGCGGTCTGCCGCGAACGCGAGACACGCCCGGATATCCTCGTCTGTGAGATCGGGATGATCGCTCAGAATGCCCTCGATGGTCATCCCGCCAGCCAAGTAATCAAGCACGTCGTAGACCGTGATACGGAGGTCGCGCACGCACGGCTTGCCGGCACGTCGGCTGGGGTCGATCGTGATGATTTCGCTGTAGTTCACGCTCGGGACTCCGGGCTCAATCGCACAGTATACGCGTTCCCATGATCGGCGAACACCACCGATCTGGTCTCACGTCTTCGTTGTTGCTTGCGACTACGGGCGAGAACGAACACCATCTACACCGACCACGCAAGGCCATGGTCGGCAGCACGGATGGCGATGGACACTCAGGCGCGTTGACGGGCGGCGGCCAGGCCCTTGCTCTCGCCCGTGGGGTACGAGATGCGCCCGTGGTAGATCGACGCGACGGACTTGCTGATGGTCTTGGTGATGGTGTTGAGTTCGCGCAGGGTCAGCCCGCACTCGTCGAACTGGCCGTCGAGCAGGCGTTTGGTTGCGATCTCGCGGACCAGCGCGTCGATGCGGCTGGGGGTGGGCTCCTTGAGCGTCCTGGTGGCGCTCTCGATGGAGTCTGAGAGCATGAGGATCGCGCACTCCTTGGTGGCGGGCTTGGGCCCGGGATAGCGGTAGTCGAACTCCGCGGGGCCGGCGCCGTCGTCCTCGCTGCGGGCGCGGTAATAGAAATATTCAACGAGGGTGGTGCCGTGGTGGGCCTCGATGAAGTGGTGGAGGGGCTTGGGGAGGTTGAACTCCTTGGCGAGTTCGACGCCGTCCTTGACGTGCCCGACGATGACCAGCAGGCTCATTGCGGGGCTGAGTTTGTCGTGCTTGTTGCGTCCGCCGGACTGGTTCTCGACGAAGTACTCGGGCTTGTTCATCTTCCCGATGTCGTGGTACATCGCCCCGACGTAGGTGAGCAGGCTGCGTGCGCCGATGGCATCGGCGGCGTCTTCGGCGATGCTCGCGACGTGCAGCGAGTGGTTGTAGGTCCCCGGGGCGCGGCGCTGCATCTCCTTGAGCAGGGGCTGCTTGGGGTCGCGCAGTTCCATGAGCGTCAGGCCCGTGGTGATATTGAATGCGCGTTCGATGGTGGGCAGCGAGAACATGCTGAGCCCCGCGACCAGCAGCCCGCCGAGACCCGCCATCGCCGCGTCGACGCCGATCTCGCCGAGGATCGAGGCCTGCTCTGCGGCGAACGCGCCACCGATGGGAGGGGGCTTGACGCCGAAGGAGACGATGGCGGTCAGTGTGGCGAGCGTGACGCCGGACCAGACGCCCATGCGCACCAGCGTCCGGCGTTCGCGGACCTCCGGCAGCAGGAGCACGCTGGCGCAGACGCCGGCGATCAGGACAACCATGACCGCGGGGTCCAGACGCAGGGCGACCGCGACGGCGAGCGCGTGAGCGACGCCCAGCGCCAGTGCGGTGCGCTGGTCGTAGGCGAGAACGATCAGCACCGCGAAGAGCATCGTGGGCGCGACGCCGACGAGCATGAGGAACATCGGGTTGTTGATCGAACCGACGACGGCGAGCGCGAAGGTCAAGGAGCCCAGAACGGCGAGCCAGCCGACGCGCGCGGCACTCTTGCGGATCCGAGGGCAGAACGCCGCGACATAGAGCGCCGCGCCGGCGAGCAGGGCCGCGACGCCGGCCAGAGACCCGAACCACACGCCCCAGCGCGTGCCGGTCTGGGCGTGGAAGGCCTTGCGCTCCAGGCGCACGCCTTCGAGCACGCTCGCGTCGACGCGATCGCCCTTGCGGACCAGCACCGAGCTCTGCTCGATCGAACGCCGGACCAGCTCGACGCTGGATGCCTCGATCTCTGCGAGTTCGCGCGTTGCGTCGGGATCGAATCGGAACGTGGGGCTCGGGCTCGCAGCGAGCCTGCTCACGACCACTGCGCGAAGGTCGCTTGGAACCCGCGCACGGATCACCACCAACTCAATCCGCCCCTGCAAGGCCGATGGATCTCCGAGATTGATCGCGATGGCCTTGTCGTGGCGTGCGCGATTCTCGCCCGCACGCAGCTCGATCTTGGCGTTTCGGCTGAGATTATCCTGCTGCCAGACCTGCGCGTCGAGCATGGGCGTGACCTGCATCTCGCGATGCACGGCGTTGACAAGGTCGATCCACTCCTGCGAGGGCTCGCCCTCGACCAGCACTGCCTTGATCGCGACCAGGCGCGCCTCGTTCAGCCCGAACCGCTCGACGATCTCGGGGTCGATCTGGTCGATCGACTCCGCGGCCTCAAGGGTTTTGGGCAGGTTGAGCAGCGACGTGCGGATCTCGTCGAGCACCGCGTCCAGCGCAACATACACGCGGGCGGAACGATCGCGAGCATCTTTCAGCGCGTCCTCGGAGGCGTCCGGGTCGTCGATCTGGAAATCCACCCGCGCCAGGATCGTCTCGGGCGCGACGCGCCCCAGCGCCAGCAGCGGGCGCTGCCTCGCCCAGCCGGCGACCAGCGTAAAGACCACCAGCGCCGCGACGCCGATCCCGATGAGCGACATCCCGCGATTGGACCCGAGCAGGCGGAGGATCTGGCCCGCCGACGCTCGCGGGTCAGGACGCTTGCGACGCAGTGAGTGGATCCTGCCGCGCGATACTGCCTGGGTCTTGGGTCGTTCACTGGCCATCGTCGGGCTCCTCGCCATAGGCCTGGACGATGCGTTGTACGAGTGGATGGCGGACGACGTCGGTTCGATCGAAGGCCACGAACCCGACGCCGGGAACCCTGCGTAGGCGCCTGGCGGCGTCGATGAGCCCGCTCTGGGTCGGGTCTTCGAGGTCGATCTGGGTCACGTCGCCGGTAACGATCATCTTGGATCCATGCCCCATGCGTGTGAGGAACATCTTCATCTGGCCCGCGGTGGTGTTCTGGGCCTCGTCGAGCAGGATGACGCTTCCGTTGAGGGTCCTGCCTCTCATGAACGCGAGGGGCGCGATCTCGACCACGTCGCTGGCGAGATATCTCCTGATTGTCGAGTAATCGAGCATGTCGTGCAGCGCGTCCAGCAGAGGTCGCAAATAAGGATTGACCTTCTCGACGAGATCCCCGGGGAGAAACCCTAGTTTCTCTCCCGCTTCCACCGCTGGTCGCACCAGAACCAGCTTTCGTGCCCGCTCCGAGCGGAGCAGGTGGACAGCCGCGGCGACGGCGAGAAAGGTCTTGCCCGTCCCGGCAGGTCCGATACCAAAGGTGAGGTCATTGGTGCGGATGGCCTCGAGATAGGCCTCCTGGTTGGCGGTGCGGGCCTCGGTCCGACGACCATCCACGAAGACGTGCAGATCGCCCTCCCAGGAGAGCGGTCCGACGCCCATGGCGGATCTGGGAGGCGAGCGTCCGCCGGTGCGTTCCTGGGCGACCTCGTCGGCGATGACCTCGAGGACCTGGTGGCGGCTGGGGGCATCGCCGTTGCGCCCGCTCCTGGCGAGGCGCTCCATGACATTGCGTACGACGATGACCGCGTCGGGCTCGCCGCTGATGCGGACCTCATCGTCGCGCGCGACGATCTTGACGCCGAGGGTCTCGCGGAGCATCTTGAGATTGCGATCGGCGGTGCCGAGGACCTCGATGCGTCGAGGGCCTCTGGGCACCGGAATAATCATGTCCACGCCAGGGGTGCTCCTCGATGCCGCGCGACCCGGGACACGACCGGTTCGTCACGCGCTCGATCAAAACGATACCGTTCGGCGGAGCAAGAGCAAGTGACCTCTGGGCAAACATGACGAACAAACCCCTATTACACTGGCATTCCCACTGGATAATTGGTGGTTTTCGGACGCTCTTCGCCCTCGCGTGTGTTACGGGTGTCGGCTGCGGCGGCTCACCACGGATTGTGCTTGATGATCGAGGCTCGCCATCGGTGTCGTCGGCGGGTGTCGTGGGAGACTGGAACGACCTGTTTGCGAGCGTGGACGCGGTCGCCGAGCGCCATGCCCTGGGCGTGCTGCACCGAGAACAGGATGCCGAACGTGCGACGATCGAGCTGATCGATGTTCTGGGCAGGCCGATTCGTATTGATGGCGAGCGGGTGGACGGGCTGATTGAGTTGCGAGTTGCGGCGGGGCGGTTTGGGGACGCGAAGATGGAGCGGCGTCTGCGCAAGGACCTCGCGAGGCGGCTGTCGCAGTTGCGGGGTGTTGATGTCGCGCCGTTGGAATGGGGGGGATAGGGTGTTTCACGTACTTGTCAAGAGCCCGACGAGCGGTGCTTGGGGTCTGATTGCGAGTTTGTGCGGCTGATGAGGGACCGTGCTGACAAGTGCCCATCCCGAACGTATACTGACCATCGACCCGGAGTCGGCAAAAAACAACGCCCGCTCATGGCGGGCGATGGACCAGGGGGCTAGCCCTGGCGTGGTTGTCTTGAGTATAACGGCTCTTGGCCCCAAAGTCTTCAACAAACTGGGTTAGCGGCGTGAAAAAACAGCGTATTGCGGCGTTCTTGGACGGTTTCAATCTCTATAACGGCATCCGCGATAGCCGGTGGAAATACCTGTATTGGTTCGATCCAGCGATGCTGATCCGGCAACTCGTTGCGGAGGATGCAGAGGTCGTTTGCGTCAAGTACTTCACTGCGCGAGTCCGTCGGCCTGACGACAAGAGAAAGCGTCAGGATGCGTACCTGGACGCCATCAGGGCACACGGGAACGCAGACATCATCCTCGGGAAGTTCCACAATCGTCCGCAGCAATGCCGGAAGTGCCATGTCAAGTGGATGTCGCACGAAGAGAAAATGACCGACAGTGCGATTGCCTCGCACATGGTGGCAGACGCGTTTCTCGACACTTTCGATACAGCGATCACCGTCGGCGGCGACACAGATATCGTGCCGGCCATCCGCATGATCCGTACGCACTTCCCGGAGAAGACCATTCTGGTTTGGTTCCCGCCGCGCCGAAAGAACCAGCAGATCGCAGACATTTGCGATGGAGACGGAACGATCAATCAGTTTCATTTGAAGAAGGCATTGATGCCCGATCGGATAGAAGTGGCCGATGGCGTCATGGTGGAGCGACCGAAGAGCTGGTCATAGCGGACCGCTATTGGAGCTTCATCAAGCAAATCCACGGCACAGCTGCTCGCCCTCATTCGCTTGATTTCAGCGGGCGACCACGAGTGGACGTGGTGCTTCGCAGATGATCGTGGGCGTCCCTGGAGTATCTCTGGTGTCCCGCTAGTCGCGGATTGGGCGCACGTCGGCCTGGTTTGGATCGATGGCGTCGGGGATCTCGACGGAGAACGTCGAGCCCTGGTGGAGGATGGATTCGACGGCGACGCGCCCGGCGAGAATCTGGACGGCGTGCTTGACGATGGAGAGGCCCAGGCCGGTGCCGCCGATATCGCCTCTGGTGCGCGAGTGGTCGACCTGGTAGAAGCGTTCGAAGATTCTGGTCTGATCGTTGAGCGGGATGCCGGGGCCCCGATCGACGACCTCGAAGCGGATGCCCGGGCGACCGGCTGGTTGCCTGGCGTCATCAAGTGCTTCGATTCGGCGGGCGCGGATGGTGCATGTCGTGCCCTCGTTGGCGAAGCGTGTCGCGTTGTCGATGAGGTTGGAGAGCACGACCTCGACCAGGCGCTTGTTGAGCACAACAGACCCGGCGGCGCTCTCGACGTCTATTTCAATGCTTAGGGATCGCTGCTCGCAGCGGGCTTCGTACGCCGACGCGATGTCCGCGAGCAGTTCGCAGACATCGAGCGTTTCTGCGGGCGGCGGCGCGTGCTCGGCCTCGAGGCGCCCGAGTTCGAGCAGGTCGTTGAGCAGGTCTTCCAAGCGGCGCGCGTTGCGGGAGATAATCGCGATGAGGCGGTCTCGCGTCGGCGGGTCGTCGCCGGCGTCCTCGAGCGTCTCGACCGAGCCCATGATCGCCGTCACCGGCGTGCGCAGCTCGTGCGAGGCGTTGGCGACGAAGTCGGCCTTGAGGCGATGGGCCGTCGCCAGATCGGTCACGTCGCGGAGCGTCAGGACGGCCTGAACCCCAGAGTCGGTCTGGAGGGGAATAGCCGAGGCGTCGAAGGTGCGCTGGCGACCGAGGATAGAGATGGTGACGCGGACTCGGCTGATCTGGCCCGCCAGCGCAGCCTCGCTGCATTCGATGAGGGCAGACTGGGTGACCAGATCCTCCAGAGGCCTGCCGACGATGTTGTCGACCGTCCGCCCCAACAGCGTGGCGCACGAGGCGTTGGCGAGCACGACCTGGGCAGCGGAACCGACGACGAGGATCGGGGCATCGACGCGATCGATGACGCCCCGCAGATGGCGGGCATGGTCGAACGCCTCGCGGGCATGGTGGCGCCCTGTCGCTCGGGCCGCCCGTCTGGCCCGGACGGATCGGCGGCGTTTCTCGTTTGCTTGAGAGATGAAACTGAGGGCCAACCCCGCACTCGCGACGGCGAGCAGCGCGGCACCCCAGACGACCCCGGTCAACGCGAGCACCGCGATTGACGCCATCGCTATAGACAGCAGCAGCACTGTGGCCCGGTAGGACATGACAGAGTCTTGCCTCTTAGGGAGTGGACTCAAGCCCCTCGCCCGACCCTTGGCTGGACGCAACGCCGGCTCGATACCCGACGCCGCGGACGGTTTCGATGAGGTGGGCCTGGTCACCGAGCTTGCGTCGAAGGCTCGTGACATGGACGTCGATAGTGCGTTTGGTGACCGCCACGCCCAGGCCGATGGCCTTGGCGATGAGGGTCTTGCGGCTGAGCACGCGTCCCTCAGCACCGAGCAGGGCTGCCAGGAGACGAAACTCGGTCAGGGTGAGCTGGATCGGCGTGCCGGCAACCGATGCCTCGTGGCGGTCGAGATGGACCGTGATCGCGCCAAGGCTGAGCTCGTCGGGCGAGTCGGTGGGGTGGGCGTGGGATCGGCGGAGCAGCGACTGCACGCGCGCGATCAGGATTCTCATGCTGAATGGCTTGGCGAGATAGTCCTCGGCACCGATCGAGAGGGCGGCGAGTTCGTCCTGCTCGGCGGTCTTTGCCGTGAGCATCAGGATGGGCATGGTCGAGAGCATCGGGTCGCGTTTGAGACGCTCGACCAGTTCCATGCCGTCCATCTCGGGCATCATGACATCGATGATGGCCAAATCTGGCCTCTCGGCCCTGGCAACCGACAGGCCCTGGCGTCCATCCGAGGCTCGGAGGGCGGAAAGACCGTGTTTTTCGAGATTGATGGTGAGCAAATCCACAAGATCCGACTCGTCGTCCACGACGAGTATGCGGGGTCTGGTATGGCCTTGTGAATCCGTCATGGGATCGATACCCGGCTCATTTGTTTGCCTTTTGCAAGGCTACTCATCGTGCTAAATCTAGTCTAGCCGCCTCTGAGGGGCTATCAGAAGAGATTCCTGTGAGGATTTGGCGAAGATCGTCTGAAACGCTGAAGCAGGGTCCGGGAAAACTTATGGCGGCGGGCGCACTTGACAGCCGAAGTAGTCCGCGCGTGAGTTGGCGTCCGCTAATATGGGCGGGTATACTCCCGACCCGTTCGCGGGGCCATGAATGCCAGGCCCGGGCATCATGGAGCTTTGTAGGGCAGGAGGCAGAAGTATTCGGGCCGCGTGGTCCGAGGCGTCTTTCGGGGAATCCTGCTGGCTGGTAGCCAACGGGGTCTCGTAGGGTGTGGAAAAATGGTGGAACGTAAGACGCAACGGTCGCGTTCCCGTAGCAAGGAGTTTTGCGACATGAAGAGCAAGAGCTTGGTATTGCTCGCTGGTGCGGCCCTCGGAACCGCGGCGAGCGCAAACAACGATCAGGCGTATCGCGCCGAGATGCTGGCTGACGCTGAACAGCGCAGCAGCCTGCTGGCGGCGGGTGCCACTGTCACTCACGATGACGGGCACTTCACATTCACCGATGCCTCGGGCAACAACTCGATGGCAATCGGCCTGTACGGAGAGGCACGCTACCTCTTCAACTTCGGCGACGAGGAGCGGTTTGGCGGCGTGGGCGATGACGCCGACGGCGACATCGTCAACGGCTTCCAGGTCTCGCGCATCAAGCTGTTCGCGGGCGGCACCGTGGGCAGCCCCGACTTTGAGTATTACTACCAGTTTGGTGCCGATGGCGTCAACAGCGGCTCGCTGTCCATCGAGGACTTCTGGGGCAAGTTCAACTTCGAGGGCGGCGGTCATATCCGCGCCGGTCAGGGCCGCCCGAGCCAGGGCTTTGAGGCCATGTACCAGCCGTGGGAGCTGCAGAGCTTCGAGCGTTCGATCGGTCACGCGATCTTCGCGTACGACCGCGCACAGTTCGTCGAGTTCGGTTACCAGAACGAGGAAGGGACGTGGGACTTCGCCGCGTTCTTGAGCGACGGTGCCGGGCAGGCGGGCGTCGACTTCCCGGCGGCCAGCGAGGCCGACCTGGGCCTGGGCGCCCGGGGCAACTGGTATTTCTCCGGCGACGCCAGCGACTTCCAGTACCAGAGTTCCTCGACTGATCGCCAGGATTATGCCGGTCGCGCCGGCGCGGGCGTCTTCTGGGACACCCACGGCGAGACGGGCATCGCAACGCCCGACTTCGATATCTATGGCCTGAATGCCGATGTCGAGGTCAAGGGCGAGGGCTGGTCCGCTGGGGGCTACTTCTACCTCGTCAGCGTCAATCCGGACGTCGGCGAAGACGGCACGCACTTCGCCATCCGCGTCCGCGGCGGGCTGAATGCGACCGAGCAGGCCGAGTTCTACGCCTTCTGGGATTCGATCTTCCTGGATGAGGATGTCCTGGCCGACGACGCCGATGACAACTTCAACTTCATCGGCTTCGGGTTGAACTACTACCCGATCGACGACAGCCACGCCGTACAGATCGGTGTTGAGGTGATCGTCAGCCTCGACGACACCGGCGACCTGTTCGGCAATCTGAGTGACATCTCGGTTGGTCCGCCCCAGAACTTCAGCCTGTACAACCTGCTGGGGGACGAGGACACAGAGATCGGCATCGGTGGCCAGCTCAGTATTCTCAACTAACACGTTCTGAATCGACTTTGCATGCCGGGGGGGCGCCCCCGCGGGCGGGCGGGTTTTTTTTTTTGGGCAGGGCGGGGGGGGTGGCCCGGACAGATCGCGCGACCGGGGGTCGCGGGGGCGGGGG
>CBDVAM010000127.1:0-10196 GCA_965371965.1 uncultured Phycisphaerales bacterium | reverse complement strand
AACCAGATCAGCCATCAGGAGAGAGCCGTTGATGCAATAGCCTCGCAAGCGAGGAGTGGATTGTGCGATTGCGCCGCGTTCCTCCTCGCTCGCGCTTCGGGCTCGTCATCGCAAGCCCCTCCTCGCTTGCGCTTCGGGCTCGTAATCGCGATGGCGAAATCCTCTCACACCACCCACTCCGTCTCCACGAGCGTCAGATTCACCTTCTCCAGATGCTCGCCAAACCCCGCTCGTCCCATCAGTCCGAACGTCGCCTGCTTGCCCAGCTCGACCGCCGGCTGGTCGTACGCGTCGATAGCCAGCATGAGCCCGGCGTAGGCCGTCGCCATCTGCCACAGCCAGATGAACTCGCCGACGTGGTGGGCGTCGATCCTGGGAAACCGGATGGTGAAGTTCGGGCGCTGGCTCTCGACGAGGGCGTATTCGGTCGCGCGTTTCTCGGCGTTGAGCAGTGTCGCGAGCGACTTGCCCTCGAGGTAGGACAGCGCCTCGACGCCGAGGCCCGACGGGATGGTCACGTCGCCATCGCCGAAGTCTTCGACCTCCATGAATCCGATGACCTTGTCGTTGGGGCCTTCTCGATAGAGCTGGACCTGGGAGTGCTGGTCGGTGGTGCCGAGGGCCTTGATGGGCGTGTAGCCGGCGAAGACCTCGTCGTCGTTGTTGTTGAACCTCTTGCCCAGGCTCTCGGCCCAGAGCTGGCTGAACCAGTCGGCCAGCAGGTACAGCGAGTTGCTGTAGGGCATGAGCACGTGGTTGTTCTTGCCCTTGCGCGCCGCGAGCTCGACCAGGAGCGTCGCGAGCAGGGCCGCGGGGTTTTCGAGCAGCACCGGCTTGCGGCAGCGCTCGTCCATCGCCGCCGCTCCTTCGAGCAGTGCCTCGATGTCGATGCCGACCATCGCGCTGCTGAACAGCCCGACGGGGCTGAGCACGCTGAACCTGCCGCCGACGCCATCGGGCACGGGCAGCGTCGCGTACCCCTCGGCGTCGCAGATCGAACGCATCGTGCCCTTGGCGGGATCGGTAATCGCGATGATGTTCTCGGCGTGCTTGTCGCCCAGTCGCTTCTTGAGGAGGTCGCGGAGGATCATGAACTGGGCGGCGGTCTCGGCGGTCTCGCCGGACTTGCTGACGACGTTGACCAGTGTCTTCTCGAGCCCGCCGAGTGACTCACACACCGACAGAACGGCGTTGAAGTTGGCGGGGTCCACGTTGTCGATGACAAACAGGCGTGGCCTGCCCCCTCTGGACGACGCGTCGCCCAGGTTCCAGGTGGCGGGGTTCAGAGCGGCGTGCAGGGCGATATTGCCCAGGGCCGAGCCCCCGATACCCAGGACCAGGACGTTCTCGAATCGTCCCTTGCGTTCGTCTGCGAGCGCCCGGCACTTCGAGACGTGCTCATCGCGGAGTTCGTGGGGCAACAGTCGCCATCGCTCCCAGCCATTGCCTCGGCTGTGGTCGAGGCTCTGGGTCAGGTGGGCGATGGCCCGGGCGTCCTCGGAGCCCGACGCGAGGCGGGCGGGGTCGAGCCCATGCACGCCGACGCGCGGAATGAGGCAGTTGGCGTAGTCGATCCTGAGCATGCAAGTAAAGATAGCGACACGATGGGGAATGGGTGGACGCGGCTTTGTCCTGTCGATGTCTCGCGGGTCGTATCCACGGCGTGCGATCCCTACCCTGTGCCCATGATGCACCCCTGGCACGATGTGACCCCCGGCGTCGGCTCGCGGGAGTTGCCGCTATCCTGAGGCAATGCTCCATGATCTCGAACGCATCCTGATCGACCGCGAGCGGATTGCCGCTCGGGTGCACGAGCTGGGCGAGCAGATCGCCGCCGATCTGCTGGGCGAGCTGAGGCGTGAGGGGGCCGATGCGGATGCCTCAGAGCGGATCGTGATCGTGCCGATCATGGTCGGGGCGGTCATCTTCCTCGCGGATCTGATGCGGGAGCTGCCGATGAAGATCAGCCTCGGGCTGGTCGCGGTCTCGAGTTATCCGGGCCAGAGCCTCAAGAGCAAGGGCGCGACGATTTGCGGCGAGCTGCCGAGCGATCTGGCGGGCAAGCACGTGCTCATCGTCGATGACATCCTCGATTCGGGGCGCACGCTGGGGCTGGTTCGTTCGATGGTCATGGAGTTGAAGCCCGCGAGCTGCCGGATCTGCGTGCTGCTGGATAAGCAGGTGGAGCGGGCGGTGGATGTCAAGGCCGACTACGCGGGATTCGAGATCCCCGACGCCTTCGTCGTCGGCTATGGGCTGGATTATGACGGGCACTATCGCAACCTGCCGGACATCGGCGTGCTGCGGGTCGAGGCGACGTGAGTGGCCTCTTCGTACGAGCCAACGGGTGAGACGGTCCTGCTCGCTATCAAGCCGGCGCTGCGATCGATCCTCCTGCGCTCGATGAGGACCGTGTTCATCTGCGCCGTGCTCGCCGGCGGCGCACACTGGGGGCTGCCAGCGATCAGTGCTGGTGTTTGGCGCGGGGACGTAAACCTGGTGCTCGGGGGGGTGGTCGCGGTTCGTGCTTTGTGGGAATGCGCGGTCTGGGCGTCGCGCCGATATCTCCTGACCGCGCGGCGTGTCGTCAGCATCTCGGGCGTCTTGCGAAGGCAGATCCGCGACCTGCCGATCGAACGCGTCCAGAACGCCGTGCTCGATCGCACGCTCGGCGAGCGGATCTTCGGGCTGGGGACCATCGGCATCGCGTCGGCGGGCTCGGCGTGGATCGATGTCGCGTGGATCATGATTCCCAAGTCTCCTCAGCGGCTCCAGATGCTTCGCGAGGCCATCGGTTCGAGCGGTTCGAGCGGTCTGGGCGAGCCGCCGCCAGAGACCAAGGAGGTACGCGCAGAAGTAGCTGTCGAGAAGGTTGCACGCGAACACCCGCTGGTCATCGGGGTGGCTGGGGGGATCGGCGCGGGCAAGAGTGCGCTCGCCGGCGCCCTCGCGAAACTCGGCTGTGTCGTGATCGACTCCGACGCGTTGGCGAAGGGAATGCTCGATGAGCCAGAGGTTGTCAGGGTCCTGCGCGAGTGGTGGGGGGATTCGATCGTGGGCGAGTCGGGTCGCGTGGATCGATCGCGGGTCGCCTCGATCGTGTTCGAGGATTCCGAGCAGCGGGCTCGCCTGGAATCGCTGATCCACCCTCGGGTCAAGGAAGCTCGCAAACGCGTCATCGAAGAGAATCGCGATGCGCGGGCGATCGTGATTGATGCGCCGTTGCTGTTCGAGGCGGGGGTCAACAAAGAGTGCGATGCCGTGCTGTTCGTCGATGTCCCGCGCGAGATCCGACACTCGCGCGTGCGGGCATCGCGCGACTGGGATGAGCAGGAGGTCGCACGGCGTGAAGCCGGGCAATGGGCGGTGGACCGAAAGAGGGCGGCGAGCGATGTGGTCATCGACAACTCCGGGTCCGGCGAGGCGCTCGAAGAGCGGGCGGCCCGTGCTCTGGTCGATCTCGAGGCCCGTTTCGGGGCAGGGTCCAAGAAAAACCCGCCAAGTTGATCTCCGGGCTGGATCTTTGCAATCTACTTGCACGATAAGGGGTGGGCGAGCTATACTTTGCTTGATCGCCTGGTTCGCCCGTGGGGCATCGGCCCTGCCGCGATCCGGATTTTCCATTCTCATCGGCTCGGGCGTCGATCTCGATTTTCTCGATCGGTCCGCCAGATACCGTTGCGATCGCCGAGTGCCTTTGGCTGAGGTTGTTGCCTTGCCGGTGGCCTCGCGTGTGCTCCCATAGCGAACGTCACGCAAGCAGTAAGCAGAGAGAACATCTATGGCTAAGACGCAAGATATTGCGGGGGACGCTCCCAAGACCCCCGCCAAGAGTCGCAAGACGCCGGCGAAGGTCGACCCAAAGTCCACCAAGGACACCAAGGCGACGCCGGCGCCGAAGTCGGAGAAGCCGACCAAGGCAGCCGACAAGCCCGAGCAAAAGACCGAGCCCAGGCCCGAGCCCAGAGGCGAGCAGAGGGACGGATCAAAGCAGAGCGGGTCCGCGTCTGAGAGTTCTCACCCCAAGGCGTCCTCGCCCGCAAGGGGACCCTCCTCGCAGCCCAGGAGCGAGCCCTCGTCCAACGGGCAGGACGGTCCCAGGGGCGAGCAGCTCGGACGATCATCGAGACGGAACAAGCGCAAGAAGCGTCGCGGCGGGTCCGGTGGCCCGGGCGGTGGTGGCGGCGGGCAGGGTGGGTACACCCGCTCGGTTCCCGACCATCTCCTGCCGTCGGATGCCGACCTGGAGCGTGAGGCCGCCGAGCTCGAGAAGGCCATCGCGAACGCGGAGGCCAAGGGCGAGGAAGCCGAGTCGTATTCGATCAGCGAACTGCAGCGGATGGGCCTTGAGGAGCTCTTCGAGGTCGCCGAGAAGGAAGGCCTGGAGGATTTTCATCAGGTCCCCAAGCAAGAGCTGATCTTCAAGATACTCAAGGCCCGCGCCACCAGGCAGGGCATCCTGTTCGGCGAGGGAACCCTCGAGATCATGTCCGACGGATTCGGGTTCCTGCGCAGCCCCGAGCAGAGCTATCTGCACGGGCCGGACGACATCTACGTTTCGCCCAGCCAGATCCGCCGATTCGGTCTGCGCCGCGGCATGATCGTCAACGGCGCGATTCGCCCGCCGAAGGAATCCGAGCGGTACTTCGCGCTTCTGCGTGTGGACAAGGTGAACGGGCGTGATCCCCAGGCGATCCACGATCTGGTGAACTTCGAGGATCTGGTGCCGCTGCACCCGAGCAAGCGGTTTGTGCTCGAGACCGATCCGAGCGGCATCGAGTGCCGGGTCATAGACATGGTTGCGCCGATCGGGATGGGCCAGCGGGCGTTGATCGTCGCGCCGCCTCGCACGGGCAAGACCGTGTTGCTACAGAAGATGACCCAGGCGATCACGAAGAACTACCCCGAGGTGAACATCATCGTCCTGCTGGTGGATGAGCGTCCCGAGGAGGTGACCGATTTCAAGCGCCAGACCGAGGACTCCGTCGAGGTGATCGCCAGCACGTTCGATGAGCAGGCCCACCGCCATGTGCAGGTCGCCGAGATCGTGATCGAGAAGGCCAAGCGCATAGTTGAGTTCGGCGGGGACGTCGTGATCTTCCTCGACTCGATCACTCGCCTGGCCCGCGCGTACAACACCGAGATGCCGCACTCGGGCAAGATCATGTCCGGCGGCATCGACGCCGGGGCGTTGCAGAAGCCCAAGAAGTTCTTCGGTGCGGCTCGCTCGATCGAGAACGGCGGGAGCCTGACGATCATCGCCACGGCCCTGGTGGACACCGGCTCGAAGATGGACGAGGTCATCTTCGAGGAGTTCAAGGGTACCGGCAACTCCGAGTTGCACCTGGATCGCAAGCTCATGGACAAGCGGATCTACCCGTGCATCGACGTCGCGGCCAGCGGCACGCGACGCGAGGAGCTGCTGCTGGATCCCAAGGAGCTCGAGCTGGTCCACCGCCTACGCAAGGTGCTCAGCGACATGAACGTCGTCGAGGCGATGGAGCTGTTCAAGAGCAAGCTGGCAAGGGTCAAGTCCAACGCCGAGTTCCTGATGACCATGGCCCTCGGCTGAGAATGGCGGCGCGTGTGCCATCTGGCGGGTCGGTGATCCTCCGCCAGTGCCGCTCGAACCCGCTCAACCAACCGGGCGTAGACCTGGGACCGACTTTGGCTCCCTGAAGGCTGCTTTCTGCTTCGCCTGGGGGCGGGATTGGGCCGATGGTGCCGGCATGGGCCGCCAAGGATCGATCATGCGATTAGCATTCTGCCTTCTTGTGGCGATGACGTTGGTTCTCGGACCAACGGGGCGAGTCGGGGCTCAGCCGCCCGCCCAGCCGATCGTCCAGCTAGGGCAGGACCCCGCGAGCGAGCCCATGGGGAGCGAGATGGATCTGCGCGACGTGATCGCGCGGGAGCTGACGCGGCTCGGCCACATGGACCTGCGTCTGCAGGACTCGCCGACGCCCGACGACCTTGCGATGCTCGACAGCCTGCTCGCGATCGCCCAGAGCCTGGACGAGCACAACGAGGAACTCATCCGTCGGCGCGTCGAGCTTGCCTACCGCCTTGGCGACTCCGAGCGACTCGATGCCCGCACGCGCGAGCTGGTCCGCCTGGATCCCAAGGACACCGTCGCCCTCCTCCGCCTGATCTCGATGGGGATATTGAAGATTCAGACGGCGGAAGGTCGCATGGAGGCGTATTCGCGATATCTCGGCGCGGGCGGCGAGCGACTGGATCCGGCCATCCGCAGCCGGCTCGCCCTGGATGCCGCGTTGCTGGCCAGAGAACAGGGCGACGAGCGGGCCTTCGTCGGGCTGCTGACGACGGCGGTCCAGCTGGATTCGACGAACAAGGACGCGGCGGCGCTGGCGGCGACGTTCTTCTCCACACGCATTCCCAACGATCCGGTCGGTCAGCTCGAGCTCTCGCTCAATCTGCTGCTGGCAGACCCCGTGGACCCGCATGTGCATCTGATGATCGCTCGCCAGCTCGCGCGGGCCGGCGTGTTTGCGCAGGCGGCTCGGTTCCATGGGCTCTCCTCGCACATCTACGCCGCGGAGACCGGGCAGGCGAGCGATCGATTGAACGCCGAGCGTCTGATCCTCGCCTGGCAGATCCAGGGACCGGAGCTTCCCCTCAGTCAGCTCACCAACATGCTTGCCAATCAGCGATACAGCGCCGCGATGCAGATCCGGACGAACGAGGCGAGGGGGCTGCCGACGCTGGGCATGCCTCGCCCGGAGGACGTCCGCCTGAATGAGACGCTCGAGCGCATCCGCGTGCTCGCGGCTCACGCGGCGGGCGATCAGGATCTGCTCGCACAATCGCTCGGCGAGATGCAGGCCTCGCTCAATCAACTGAATCTGATGCGCAGCAGCCCGGGCGATCTGCCCGCGGGGGTGACAATCGAGGAGGTCCAGCAACAGACGTTGGATCTCATTGCCACCCTGTTTCTGTTGCACGCCTGGACCGGCCTGAACATGGAGACCATTAACCGGCGTTTGGAGAACGAGCCGGCGATCTATGGCGAGAACGCTCCGCCGATGATGCGCGCTTTCGCGGCGATCTATGCAGACGGCCCCGAGGACGCCGAGGCGCGATTCACCGCTCTTGTGGATGAGAACCCGCGGGCCTGGATCGGGCTTGGCCTGTCGCTGGAGCGTCAGGGGAGGTTGGATGAGGCCGTCGATGCCTATGCCCACGCCGCACGAGAGTTTCCGTTGCAGCCCGAGGGCGCCTGGGCTCGCTCGCGGGCGTCGCAACTCAGTGGGTCGGACGTCCTGCTGACCCAGAGCTCGTTCGCGATGGACCGGTTGGCGGCGGGCGTGCCGGTCTGGATCGATCGGATGATCGCAGATCCATCAAGTGCTATGCAACTCGAGGTCCAGTTCGTCAAGAGCTCACACGCGCCGCTCGAGCCGATGAGGCTGGAGATCAGGCTCCGCAACGCGTCGCCCGAGCCGCTGGGATTGGGCGGCGATCGCCCCATCCAGAGCCGGTTCCTGGTCTCGCCGAATATCGACGTCGGCATCCAGCAGCGGATCATTACGGCCCTGCCCGAGGTGCTGGATCTTGAGCGTCGCTTGCGACTGAACCCTCGCGAAGAGATCGTCGCGACGGTCGATGTGCTGCCCTCATTCACCGGCTGGTTCATGGATTCGAGCATCGAGTCAACCGGGCGTGTGCGTGCTCGGGTGATCCAGGGGTTTCGTCAGGACGCCCAGGGGCGTCTGAGCAAGGGCGCGATCGCGGTCGCCAGCCAGACCGCAACGGTCTTGAGAACTGCGATACACGAATCGACGATGTCCGCCGACGAACTCGCCATCCGGATCGAGCAGGCGAGCGAGGGGCAGATCGCTACCTCCCTGCTCGCGGCTCGGATGCTCCTGATCGGCATCAAGGGCGAACTCGATCCGCCAGAGGCCCAGCGGATTGTCGACGCGTGCGTCGATCGATTCGCATCGCTGTCCCCCGACGCCCGTGCAACTGCGATCCTGCTGCTGCCGACGCCGAGGCTCGTGCCCGCGCTCCAGCCGTTCGAGGATGCCGTCAAGATGAACGCCGCCGGCGAGTCGGACCGCCTGGTTCTCGCCGCAACGCTCCTGGTGTGCGTGACCTCGCCGGACGACCCGATCCTGGACCTCGAAGCGGTCGCCGCGGATCGGGATCTCGCCACGATCGCCCAAGGAGTCCGGGCGCGGGTAGCGCGCGAGGGCGCCGGGTACGCCAGCGCCGGACCCGCAGTTGGCGACCTCATGCCGCGGACCCTGCGCCAATCGGGAAACTAGCGTGACCCCAGTCCTGGACGAGCCAGAGCCGTCCTCAATCCATCTGCGTCGGTGGATCTCGGCGATCGTCGGCCTTGCGCTCCTGCTCGCCGCGCTGTGGGTTGTCTTCTCGAGCCGGGGGGCGGTCGATTCGGCGTTCGACCACGCGCTGCACGCCAGGCCCGGGCTGATCGTGCTGGCCCTCGCGCTGCCGGCGTGCAACTACGCGCTGATCACCCTGTCGTTCTGGGCGCTGAACAACGTATACGCGCCCGTGCGGCTCAAGGAGATGGGCGCCCTGATCGCCAGCGCCTGGTTGCTCAACTACCTGCCCCTGCGCCCGGGCATGATCGCCAGGATCGCGTACCACAAGAAACGCCACGGCATCACGATCCGCCAGTCCATGTGGGTATACGCCATCTCGACCGGGCTCACGGGATTGAGCATCCTGCTCTCGCTCGCCATCGCACTTGCCCTTGGAGGCGACGACAATCTGACTGTCATCGCCCTGGCGCTGTTTGCGCCCGCGATCATCGCGCTGCTAGTCGCGTTGGTTGCCGACGCCAGGTCTCAGCCGGGCGTTGCGAGACTGCTGTGCGTCTTTGCGTTGCGCCACGCCGACTTGATGGTCTGGGTCACCCGATACGCGGTCGTCTTTGCGATCATCGGCGTGCGGCTGACGCCCGGCGAGGCCGTCGCGATCGCGATCGTCAGCCAGATCGCTCTGCTGATCCCCATCGCCGGCAACGGGCTGGGCCTGCGCGAGTGGGCGATCGGGCTCACCGCGGGGCTCTTGCCGGCGTTCGTGGGCGACTCGGCGACCGCGACCGGGCTCGCCGGCGATCTGGTCAACCGGGGCTTCGAGGTCGTCGCGGCGCTGGCCCTGGGTATCCCCGCGATCATCTGGCTCTCGCGTCGCCTCACCCGAACGACCGATAATCTCCCTTCCAGGCCCGCCCCGGACTCGCGCTGACATCTCGCGGCGATCCTGCCGATGCTCCGCCACGTACAGTTACCAGGGCCCAAGGAACGGGCGATGATCAGCAAGATCCAACAGAACCACCAACGCTTCCGCCAGATCGTGCGCGGCAAGATCCGGCGCGATCTCCGCAAGTTCCTGACCAACAGCGACATCCTCGGACGCGAGGGCAAGCGCGTCGTCTCCATCCCCATCCACGACATCGACACGCCCACGTTTCGCTACGGCGACAACGCCGGGGGCGTCGGCATGGGCGAGGGTGAAGAGGGCGACGCCGTCGGGCAGGGCAAGGACAACGCCGGCGGCGACGAGCAGGGCCAGCACATCTTGGAGGTCGATGTCACGCTCGAAGAGCTCGCCGACATCCTGGGTGATGAGCTGGAACTGCCGCGGATCAAGCCTCGCGGGGCACATCGGATCAGCACGACCAAGGACAAGTACACGGGCATCCGTCCGACCGGCCCGGCGTCGCTGCGCCACTTCAAACGCACCTACCGCGAGGCGCTCAAGCGTCAGATCATCTCGGGGGCCTACGACCCCGAGAATCCGGTCATCATCCCCATCAAGCGCGACTTCCGGTATCGGAGCTGGAACGAGGTCAAGAAGCCGCAGTCCAACGCGCTGATCGTGTACATGATGGACGTCTCCGGTTCGATGGGCTCGGAGCAGAAAGAGACGGTCCGCCTGGAGGCCTTCTGGATCGACGCCTGGCTGCGCCGCAACTATGAGGGCGTCGAGAGCAGGTTTATTGTCCACGACGTCCGGGCGACCGAGGTTGATAAGAAGACGTTCTTCACGCTCCGCGAGGACGGCGGCACCCGCATCAGCAGCGCCTTCACCCTCTGCCAGAGCCTGCTCAAAGATAGTTACGATCCCAACGAGTGGAACATCTACCTGTTCCACTTCTCCGATGGCGACAACTCGTCGGAATCCGACAACCGCGAGTG
>CBDVAM010000126.1:0-10207 GCA_965371965.1 uncultured Phycisphaerales bacterium | reverse complement strand
GGGCATCGCGGCTAATGACGACGCTCGGTTCCCCAACATCTACTTCTATGTGTTCGCGGCGATCGCGCTGGGATCCTGCCTGCGGGTGATTACCCACCAGAGGCCCGTCTACGCCGCGTTGTACTTCATCATGGCAATCCTGGCCAGTTCCGGGCTCTATCTGATTCTCTCGGCGGAGTTCATGGCGTTCGCGCTGGTCATCATCTATGCCGGCGCGATCCTGATTACCTACCTCTTCGTCATCATGCTCGCGACCCAGGCACCTACCGAGGAGCAGACCGAGGAACTGAGCGACTTCGACGCGACCGCGCGCGAGCCTCTGCTTGCGACCGGCGTGGGCTTTACGCTGCTGGCGGTGTTGACCTCGATGCTGTTCACGGGCTCGGCGAGCCTGCCGGACGCCGAGGCGGTTGTGGCGGGCAAGAACGGTGACGAGGTGCTCGCGGATATGCCCGCCCGCGTGGAGTCGGCGCTGTTCAAGGCGGGCCTGATCGAAGAGGGGCAGACGATCGCTCGCGATAGCGATGGGCAGGCGCTGATCGATCCGGTCGCGCGCACCGCCACCATCGCATCGGGCGATGGCCTGGTCGAGGTCGCATGGCCCGAGGATCTCGCGGCTCGAAACGTCGAGTCGCTGGCGTTTGATTTTCTTAACCGCCACCCGGGCACGATCGAGATCGCGGGCATCATCCTGCTGATGGCGATGCTCGGGGCGGTGGTGCTGAGCCGGCGTCAAGTCGAGATCGACGAGGAGGCCAAGGCCCACCAGAGCCGCCACCTGAGCGTGGAGGATCCGGCGTGATGCTCTCGATGGCAGGAATCTCCGCCCTTCTGGCCCAGACGGGCTATCCCGTGCCGATGGGGACGCTCACGCTGAACCACTACCTGTTCGTCTCGGCGGTGATGTTCGTGCTGGGCCTCATCGGCTTCCTGACCAGGCGCAACCTCATCATCATGTTCCTGTGCACCGAGATGATGTTCCAGGCATCGGGCATCGCGCTGATCGCGGCGAGCCGATTCTGGCTGAATCACACGGGCCAGAGCTTTGTGATCTTCGTGCTGACGGTCGCGGCTGCCGAGGCGGCCATGGCGCTGGCGCTGGTCGTGCTGCTCTTCCGCAAGCGTGAGAGTCTGGACGCCGAGCAGTGGAATGAGATGAGTGGGTAGGAGAGAGGCACTGGGCAATAGGCATTGGGCACTAGGCACTGGGTTGGTAGCGAGGTGGAGAGAGTTGTAGGAGACTCGTGATCGGGATCGTGGAGCACAGCTTGGTTCAGATGGTTACCCAGGGCGCGGTCGCCGCCGAGGGCCCATCCATCGAGAGCGGTCCCGCGTGGGCCTCGCTGATTGTCTTTCTCCCGTTGCTGGCGTTTGTGCTCTGTGGCGTGTGCGCGATCTTTCCGAGTTTGCGCCGCACCAGGATGCCGGCGATTCTCACGGTCGTGCTGCTCGCGGCCAGCTTTGCGCTCACGCTCATGCTGTACCAGGAGGTCGCCGGCGGCGAGCACGCCAAGACTCTCGTAGTCACGAGCTGGGAGTGGTTCAATCTCTCCTGGGGAGACGCGCCGGGCCAGCAGTTCGTCGCCAACTTCGGGTTCTATATCGACTCGCTGACCGTGCTGTGGATGCTGTTCGTGACCGGGCTGGCGACGCTTATTGCGCTATACGCCAGCGAATACATGAACCACGACGTCGGGCTCGGCTACTGCCGATTCTTCGCGGCGTTCAGCTTGTTTGTCTTTTCCATGGCCTGCCTGGTCATGGGCGATAATCTCCTGCTGCTGTATCTGGGCTGGGAGGGCGTCGGGCTGTGCTCGTACCTGCTGATCGGGTACTTCTACACCGAGGCCGGGGCGGTCGCCGCCGCCAAGAAGGCCTTCATCATGAACCGCATCGGCGACCTGGGCCTTGCGCTCGGGATCATGCTGACGTTCTGGCACTTCGGGACGATCCAGTACACCGAGCTGTTCCCGCTGATCGAGCCGCACATCGAGTCGCTCAAGGCTGGGCACATCGGCGATATTCCCTGGGTCGTCCAGGCGATCCCGTTGCTGTTGATGGTGGGGGCGTTCGGCAAGAGTGCGCAGCTGCCGCTGTTCGTCTGGCTGCCCGATGCGATGTGGGGCCCGACGCCGGTCAGCGCCCTGATCCACGCCGCGACGATGGTCACCGCGGGCGTCTATCTCATCGCGCGCACGTACCCGTTCTTCCTGGTGAGCGATATCGCGCTGCCGATCGTGGCGTGGGTGGGCGCGATCACTGCGCTGGTGAGCGCCACGATCGCCATGGCGCAGTTCGATATCAAGAGGATCATGGCGTATTCGACGGTGAGCCAGCTCGGCTACATGTTCTGCGGGCTCGCGTTCCTCTCCAGTACCGGGGCCGCGTTCCACGTCTTCACCCACGCGTTCTTCAAGGCGACGCTGTTCCTGTGCTGCGGCGCTGTCATGCACGGCTTCGCGGGCCAGCTCGATCTTCGCAGGCTCAGCGGCGTGACGTTCATGAAGGGCTGGATGGTCGTCGGCTTTGCGATGCTGATCGGCTGCCTGAATCTCTCGGGATTCCCTTTCACCGCGGGCTTTTTCAGCAAGGACATGATCCTCGCAGAGGCGTTTGTCACGCCCGGTCCCGGCTACGCGTTTCTCGGCTGGGTCCTGCTCATTACTGCGGGGCTGACGGCGTATTACACATTCCGCGTGTTCTTCCGCGTGTTCGTTGGGCCGAAGCTCGCCGAGCCGGGCGAAGAGCATCATGGCGACGACGCCTTCCATCCGCACGCGCCGGGATTGGCGATCAAAGCAGTGCTTGCGATTCTGGCGATCTCATCGATCGTCGTCGCGGGGACGTACATCGCCAACAGCGAGAATCACGGCTGGGTCGGGGGCATGGTCCATGGCTCCACCGCCGCGGGAATCTCGGTCGGTGAGGGCGAGCACGCCGTGCGAGCCGGGGCGTTCCGCCCCGACATGCTCGACGCGGCGCAAGCGAGCGGTGCTCATGAGGAAAGCGCCGCACCCATTGAAGCAGCGTCCCACGGCTTGTTCCTGGGCATGAACCCGCACAAGGCCATGTACTACGCCTCGTCGATCGTCGGTCTGATCGGCATCTTCACCGCCGCGTTTCTGCACGGACCCAAGGGTCTGGGTGGGCTGTTCATTGGTTCGCGCACCACCGCCGAGCGATCGCGTGCCGATGACATCGCACCGATGCTGGGGCCTGTCCAGCGTTGGGCCCAGAGCAAGTGGTACGTCGATGAGTTCTATGACGCGTTCATCGTCAGGCCGCTGTGGGTGCTCAGCCACCTCTTCCACCTGTTCGACATGCTTGTCGTCGATGGCCTGGTCAACCTGTTCGGCAAGCTGCCCACGATGGGCGGCAAGCGCATCCGTCCAACCCAGAGCGGCCTCCTCCACGGCTACGCCCTGAGCATGGCCAGCGGCCTGGCCCTCGTCCTCCTGCTCGTCTGGCTGCTCACATTCTGATGGTTACCTGAAACAACACATGGACACCTGGCTCCTTCCCATCCTGATCTTCCTTCCCCTGCTCGGCGCGGGCGTGATCGTTCTGGCTCCCACACGGAGTTCCTACGTCATCGCGCTATGGACGACTCTGATCGCGATGGCCATCGGCGTCGGGGCCATCGCCGGGTTCGATTGGTCGGACGCCGGCGCGTTCCAGGGCGAACTCAGCGTGCCATGGGTGCCGGCGCTGGGCCTCGAATTCAGCCTGGGCGTCGACAGCGTCGCGCTGCTGCTGATCCTGCTGACGCTGCTGCTCGGTCCCATCTGCGTAGCCGCCAGCCGCACGGCGATCACCGAACGAATCAAGACATACTTCGCACTGCTGCTGGTGCTCCAGGCGGCGATGACCGGCGTGTTCGCCGCCCGCGATCTCGCGTTCTTCTATATCTGCTTCGAGTTCACGCTCATCCCCATGTACGTGCTCATCAGCCTCTACGGCTCGAGCAACCGCAAGTACGCGGCGACCAAGTTCTTCCTGTACACCTTCACGGGCTCGATCATCGCCCTTGCGGGCCTGATCTACGTCGTCTACATCAACGCCACCAGCGCGTTCGGCTCGGGCGAGTGGACGTTCGACATCGCGACGCTGCAAGCCACGGCGGTCCAGATGAGCCCGAACCAGCAGGGCTGGGTGCTGCTGGCGATGCTCCTGGGCTTTGCGGTGAAGGTGCCGCTGTTCCCGTTTCACACATGGCTGCCGCTCGCGCACACCGAAGCGCCGACCGCGGGCAGCGTCATCCTCGCGGGCGTGCTGCTCAAGCTGGGCACCTACGGCATCTACCGCTTCTGCCTCGGCTTCACGCCGGGGGCGATCGTCGAGTACGCCGGGGTCATCGCCATCCTCAGCATCATCGGCATCCTCTACGCGGGCCTCATCTGCTGGGTCCAGCAGGACGTCAAGAAGCTCATCGCCTATTCGAGCGTCAGCCACCTGGGCTTCTGCATCCTCGGCCTCGTCGCGCTCAACTCCATCGGCGTCGCCGGGAGCGTGCTCTACATGGTCAACCACGGCCTGAGCACCGGGGCACTGTTCCTGCTCATCGGCATGATGTACGAACGCTACCACACCCGCGACATGGAGCAGCTCGGCGGGCTCGCAAAGAAGATGCCCGTGTGGAGCACCTTCATGGTCTTCTTCGTGCTCGCCAGCGTCGGCCTGCCGGGTCTCAACGGCTTTGTCAGCGAGGTCATGTGCCTGATCGGCACGTTCCAGAGCGACGCACTGGAGCAACGCGCGGGCCTGGGCGCAACACCCGGGCGCCTCGGCCCCTGGTACGCCGCGATCGCAGGCCTCGGCATGATCGTCGCGGCCATGTACCTGCTCATCATGCTGGGCAAGATCGTCTGGGGTCGCCTTCGTGAACCCAAAGACCATCACCTCCACGCGGTGCTCCCGACGGATCTCGACGCCCGCGAGATCACGCTCCTGGCACCGCTGGCCATTCTCTGCGTCGCCCTCGGCCTGTTCCCAACGCCCATCCTCAAGGCCATCGAGGCCCCGGTCAATGACACGGTCGAGTGGGTCTGGACCCAATCCGGAAACGCCGACGTTCTCGCGAGCGCCCCTGGCGATGACGTAGAGATTGCCGCACGGGAGGGCGACGAATGAGCGAGCGACTCGCCTATCTGTCGCCGGAGATCATCCTGTTCATCGGGACGTGCCTGGTCATGGTCCTAGGCGTGAGCCCTCGCGTCGAACTCCGCAAGCTCTGCGCGTTCGTCGCCGGGCTCAGCGTGTTTATCGCGGGTGTCACCGGCGCAGGCCTGGGCGACATGCCCACCAGCCCGTTCCCCGGTCTGGTTCCGTACGCCAAGGGCATGATCGGGCTTGTCGGCGTGCTCATCCTGCTGCTGCTCAGCGGCACGGTGGACCGCGAGCTCGAAGACCGCATCGCGAGAGGCAAGGAAAAGTTCGACGCCCTGCGCGCCAACCGCGCCGAGTTCTACGCCTTCTTCATGTTCAGTATCACCGGCCTGATGCTCTGCGCCAGCGCCGATGATCTCATCTGGCTCTTCCTCGCCCTCGAACTCACAAGCCTGCCCACCTACGTCATGGTCACGATCTCGACGCGCGGCTCCAAGAGCCAGGAAGCGGGCGTCAAGTACTTCTTCCTCGGTGCTCTGGGTGCCGCGATCTTCCTCTACGGCTTCGCGCTGCTCTACATGGGCACCGGCTCGACCGACCTGGGCGTCATCCGTGAGGCGCTCCTGACCCAGGCGGACAACGAGGGGATCAATCTCATCGCCCTGGCCGGCCTTGCGCTCTCAATCATCGGCATCTCGTTCAAAATCGCCGCCGTACCCATGCACGCCTACGTTGCGGATGTATACCAGGGCGCGGCCGCGAGCGTGAGCGCCATGCTCGCGTTCGTGCCCAAGGCCGCCGGGTTTATCGCGATCATCCTGCTGCTCGGCACGGTCGGCTGGCATCACGGCGTCGCCGACGCCTCGGGGCACACCCTGGGCGAGGGCCACTCGCTGCCCGAATCCCTGCGCCTCATCCTCTGGGTGATGGCCGTGCTCACCATGACCGTGGGCAATATCCTGGCGCTGCTGCAAACCTCGATCAAGCGCATCCTCGCGTACTCGTCGATCGCGCACTCGGGCTACATGCTCGTCGCCCTCATCGCCGGGCCACAGGGTCCCAACTTCACCTCCAACGGCCTCGCCGCGGCGATGTTCTACCTGCTCAGCTACGGCGTGATGACCCTCGGCGCGTTCGCCGTCGTCGCCTCGCTCGAACGCAACGGCGAGGAGTGCGACTCGATCGACGACCTCCGCGGGCTGTGCCTCACCCACCCGTTCCTCGGCTGGACCATGGTCGTCTGCGCCCTGAGCCTGCTGGGCTTCCCGATGACCCTGGGCTTCTTTGCGAAGGTGCCGCTGTTCACCAGCGCCTTCGCTGCAGGCGAGATCACGCTGGTCGTTATCCTGGGCCTGAACTCTGCGATCGCGGCGTTCTACTACCTTCGTCTGGCCGCGCCGCCGTTGCTCGAAAGCCCCCCCGAGGACGCCCCCGAGCGGACACCGTTCGTCGAACGGATCATCGCGGGCGTGCTGTCGGCGGCGTGCGCGATCGGACTCGTATTCATCGCCGGGTTCGTGATGGAGCGTGCCGAGCGAGCGGTCGCGCCCAGCCTGTTCGACAGTGGCGAGTCCCACGCCTCGGCGGACGAATCGTCCGAGCAGCCGTAGAGCGAGTTGGCCGCGCCGGGGATGCCCGATCACAGGCCCGCCGGTGACAAAGGGCGCCTACGTCTTTCTACCTCACCTTCGATGCCTCCTGGTGCCGGTGCCGAAGGGTGCCTTCACCTGCTACCCGACCCTCGATGCCTCCCGGCGCCGGTCACGATGGACGTCTTCCGCGCCCATCACAGGCCCGACGGTGACGAAGGGCGTCTACCTCTCCTACCCGACCATCGAGGCCCCTTGGCAACAGCATTCGGCCTGGTTTGTCTGTAGACAGCCTTCCTCGCCATCTTGCCACGCCTCACCATCTTGCCTGGATGTGCCCGTAAATCCTTGGAATCGCTGTGCTTAGGTCCGATTGCCGTGCTCTTCGCTATCGATTTCGTGAAAAGAAGATAGAAAAATCTCACAAAACTGCCAGGAGTCGGTAGTCTGATAGTCCCACAGGCTGGAAAACAGTTCTTTGAGGGGGTGCTGAATGATCGCGGACGACGCCGGTACATACGAAACACGCGCCGACCGGAAACTGACTTGCTTCTATGTATGGAACCGGGCGTAGTTCGACGGTGAGAGCAGGCGGAAGGATAGTCAAGATGGGCAACCCACAATCCGGCGTATCGGCACACTTGGTGCCGCGTGATCTCCCGGTCGTCGATGAGTCGGTGAATGAAGGCACGCACATGCAGCTCCTGGTAGATGTGCGCGTGCAGTTCCGGTTAGGAGCTTTGCGTGCGTTCCTCGCTCTACGTATGCTCATCAATGTGGCTGTCGTCATATTTGTGCTCGCAATGCCGGCACATGCGCAGCCCTCGCCCTGGCGATTGAAGCCTATCGGTGCGTGGGGCGGACCTGTGAACCACGCCCAGATCGAGGGCGACATCGCCTATATTGGCTCGGGGCAGCGGTTGGTTATTCTTGACATTGCCGATGAGACAAATCCGGTCGAGATCGGATCGGTCAATCTGAGCCAGGCGGTGCATGGCTTCGAGGTGCGCGGCGACTACGCCTACGTCGCGACGACGTTTGCGCCGCACCGATTCTGCGTGGTCGATGTCTCCGACCCGACCGACCCGCGTCTGGTGTGGCGCACAGACATAGGCAATAGAACCGTCGACCAGCCCCGCGATGTCCATTTGTACCAGAACGTCGCATTTGTGCGGGTGACGACGGACGCGCTCTTCGCCTACGACATCTCGGATCCCGAAGCGCCGATGCTCCTCGGCCCCGGTCAGGAGATCCGGCTCGAGGGCCGCAGGCCCGATGAGCTCGTCATCGCCGGAGACCTGATGTACGTCGCGAGTTCTGACGGAGGATTTAGTATTTACGATGTCTCGGGCGATCCAGTGAACCCGCAGCGCGTCGGGACCCACGCCGGCTCGTTCGAGGCCGTGGCGGTCGAGGGGCATTTCGCGTATTTGGCTACGCCGCGAATCGACGACGAGTATCGCATCGACGTTCTCGATGTGAACGATCCGAGTTCGCCCGTGCTCGTTGGGCAGTTCGTGGTGGATTGCCCGGGACGGTGTCCCAACGTGCCCAACGGACTCGATGTGCGTGGCGGCATGCTGTACTTCTCATTGGGCGCGGGGGGCTGTATCGTCATCGACGCGACCGACCCAACCGACCCGACACTCCTGGGAGAGATCGAACTGGGCAACTACGCGCAAGGGGTCCGATTTGGTCCCACCGCTGATCGGGCCTACCTGCTGGACTTCGACGAGGGGCTGATCATCGCCGACACGACCGATCTATCGAAGGTCCAGCGCGTGGGAACCTACCACTCCCCGGCGTTCCTCGAGCAGATGGTCAAGGTCGGCGACCTGCTCTATATCTCCGACACCTACAACGGGTTCACAATCGTTGATATCTCCGATCCACGCGCTCCGGGCGTGCTAGGCATATACCAGACGTCCTTTGCGACTGGATCCGGACAGATTCCCAATCTTGGGATCGCCCATCACGCGGACCGCATCTACCTAGCCGTCGGGCGCACGCTCCTGGAACCCGAACAGAGGGCGGGCTTGGAAGTGATCGATGTCAGCGATCCCGCGAATCCGACGTTCCTGGGCGATTTCCGCCTGCCCGCCGGGTTCGAGGCCAAGGGCCTCGCGCTCTCGACTGATCTGCTCCCCGACGATGGGATCGTTGCGCACCTCGGCAATCGCTTGCGCAGCGGCCCGGCCTTTCTCACCAACTACGATGTCACCGACCCCTCCGCGATCGTGGAGATCGCTTCTCTTCCCACGGGTGACGGCTTCGAGGCGGGCAAGATCCTTCGCCGAAACGCGCAGAGCGATGGCCACCCGATCACACTCACGCTGAACAACGACAGGATACCCTGGATCATCGATCAATCGGATCCAACGCAGCCTGTGCCGGATTTCCACGGCGGCCCTCGCATCGGATTCTGGCCGTTCGGAGACATGGATGAGCAGGACGGCATCTGGTACATCGCCAGCGGCGTAGCCGATATAGACACCGGGGGTCTCCACATCTGGGACGCGACCGACCCAACGGCACCCTTCGAGATCGCGTATGTCCGATACGTTCGCTATGGCGTTTCCGTGCAGGGTCCACGCGCCTACGTCTCCGGCCCCACGCCGTTCGACACGCTGGACGTTCTGGACGTGAGCGTGCCGTCGGCTCCGGAGTTGATGCATAGAGAGAGCCTCGCGCTCTTCACACAGATGCTCGCGGAGGAGCCATACGTCTACGGCCTCGGCGCGGCCGGAGGTCAGCGACCGAGCCCAGCCGTCGGGCTCGTCGTCGTCGAATCGGCCTGCGCCGCGGACTTCACCGGAGCAACCAATCCGAACGATCCCGACTACGGTGTGCCCAATGGCATGGTCGATGCGGACGACTTCTTTTTCTTCCTCGACCAGTTCGTCGCGGGAAACGCCGACGTCGCCGATCTGACGGGTTCGAGCAATCCGAACGATCCGAACTATGGCGTTCCCGACGGAGTCATCGACGCCGACGACTTCTTCTTCTTCCTCGACTTGTTCGTGCTGGGATGCCCGTGAATGGTCGCAAACACACAATCGATCGACATCTCAACGGGGCGCGGGGGGCGCAGAACAAAGCGCAGCCTGTCGGTTAGGACAGGCCACGAGAGACCGACGATGGATCCGACCAGCTTCAACAGCCGCTGGCCGTGGCCTCATTTGCCGTACCGCAGAAGTAGGTCAGCGTGCCCGTGACAATAGCACTGCCGTCGCATGTGAAGGCCCCGGTCGTTTTGATGGCTGCGTCGAAGTCGAGCGTAGCACCGTCATCGACGAAGAAATCGCCGGTGATATCGTCGCAGCTCGCTGTGTGCGCCTCAGAGAACTTGAGGACGGCCGACGCGTTGGTATTGGCCTTGAAGTTGCCGCCGCTTCCGTTGAGCCGCAGGCCGCTCACCAGCTCGAGTACACCGTTGACGTTGGCGTTGACGGTACCATCGTTGTCCAGTGTGGCACGAGATGATCCTTGCCCTCCACCAAAACTCAGCATTT